>DATLQX010000367.1:0-4409 GCA_035534995.1 Chloroflexota bacterium
AGCCGCTTTTGCTCCTCAACAGAGGCGTCTCCCTTATACCAGTCCGCGATGTCGCCCCCCTTGGGTTGACGAGCCGGCGCGGTCGCCGCGAGATCCGGCATGGTTTTCATGGATCTACCGTTCCGGCGTATGGATGAGTTCGGCGCGGATCACGGGCCGACCAGTCGATACCGGGCCGGCGAGGTGTCGCCACGCCGGCCCGCTGCCAGGGCAGGAACTGCGTGGGTTCCATTCCGAAGAACCTCGCTGACCAGAGAGTCGTCACTCGGTTGTCCCTCCGTCCTATCCGCCGGACGCCGAGGAGCACCCGATGCCGGGAGAGTGTGCGGGTTCGTTGCTCCATCTACAGCCTAGTCCTGCCATGGACCGGCGATCTACAGCCGGGCGGCCCCTTTACGACAGGCCAAAGGTCACACGACTTCCGGGATGTCGATGGGCGCTACGTGAGTCCGCGCTGGGCCGTTCGACCCTCGGCGATCCCGCGACCGAGAACGAGTTGAGGCGGTTCAGACACGGTCGACGCCCGACGATCCCCGTCGGCCCCCGACGACCCCGGTCGGCCCAAAAAGAAGGGGCCATTTAGCCTCTGCCGTGGGTACGAACGGCCCTTTCGCCGTCCTCGGCCGAACCACTATGCTGGGCCCACTTCGGCAAGTGGGCATCCGGCATTGCATCCGTCACTCGTTCGGCCGGCTTGGTTCCCGTAGCTGAAAGAAGCAAGGCATAAGGAGTGCGGACATGGGCGATCTGGTTCGACAACTGGAATGCTTGAGTTGTTCCAACAAGCGAAGTTTCGTACTGCGGACAGCGACCGGCTCGTGCACCCTCAATCAAGCTGAAGTCGCACGCATACCCACTAAGGTGGGTATCGCCTGCGGTCGTTGTGGGGGCACGAACCTGATTGTCTGCTGGGACGACGGGTTTCCCTATTGTGCGCCGGAGACGATTAAGCACCGGCGAAAAAGTAGAAGTGTCGTGGCACCCGGTGCCCTATCCATACAGGTGACACGACCCGAGGTACATGTCTCCTGAAGGCCATGCGATCCGTAGACACCTCCGAACGAGGTGATCGAAAGGGGCGTTTCCGCTGCGGACCTTAGATGAGACTGGACGAGCCAGGGATCCGCTTAACGACGGATCCCTGGCTTCTTTCGGCTGGTTGGGCCGAGTTCAGCGGAGGCGTCCTTGGGATTCAGGGGCACTCCTCGCTGGGGCTATGGTCAGGCCAGGGGGTCGATGATCAACTCATCGCTAACCGCATGGATGCCTGGAGCATGCCTGGCTGCTCCCACCACCGCTTGCTTCTCCCACCAGGAGCGGACCCGGCCGGTCAGCCGCACGGTATCCGCGGTCACTTCCACCCCGATCCGCTGCGCCTTGCGGGCCGCCCGGCGTTCCAGGGCCTGCTCGATCGCGGCTTGCACGACCCCAGGTGCGACCGGTGGGGCGCTGATGACAATCTGATTCGTCACACCCGAGACGCCCCACAGGTAGCGTATGGCCCGCTCGGCATCCTCACTCTGGCTCCGATGGCCCACCGTGCCGGTGAGCGTGACCCATCCGTTGCTAACCGTACTCTGGATGTGCTCGTGCGGCACCAGCGTATCCCATTCCAGCGTCCGTCGCACCGCCTGCGCGATGTCGGTGTCGGAGTGGACCCCACCGCCCGGCGCCTTGACCATGAGATCGTTGGCCACGTCAAGCACGTCCATCACCCGATGCGCCGCCTCGGCCGCCGCCTGCTTGGCCGCGTAACTGGCGACTGTGCCGGTCAGGGTGACCACACCCTCGTGCACCGCCACGCCCACTTCCGAGTCGTCTACTCTGCTATCCCAATGCAACTCCTGCTGGACGTTCTGCCGGATCCGCGTATTGTTGTCGATAGCTAGTACGTTCATGGCCTGTCTCCTTCCCCGGTGCGGCCGTTGCCGCCGCACCATAACACGCGAGGCTCACGGGCTTGCGCTGGTTGACGTCCCGCCGCCGGGCCTTTGGCGGGATGATGCCGCGGAGGAACGATGGAAGAAGTGCGCGGCATCGTCTCGTCGTGTGGTCGTTCAGTTATTTGACCTCAATCTTCTTCGGCGCCGGTGGCTCCCGCGCCGGTCTGGGCACAAGGACTTCCAGCAGACCATTGGTATAGTCAGCCGTGATCTGCTCCGACTGGACATCGAATGTCAATGGAATGCGCCGGTAGAAGCTGCCGCGGCCGCGCTCCAGCCTATAGTACTCGTCCTCTTTTACCTCGCGCTCTTCGCGGCGCTCACCACGGATGACCAGATCTCCATGCTCCAGCGTGACGTCGATATCCTCTTTCTTGACTCCCGGCAGTTCGGCCTTCACCACCAACGAGCCGTCCCGCTCGAAGACATCAATGGTGGGGACCCAGGTGCTGGGCGCCAGCGACAACCGGCGCAAGGGGCCACTAAGGGGCCGCGGTGCGAGGGGCCAGGTCTGCCCCCAGATCCGCTGCATCTCGTCCTGGAGAGATTCGAACTGGGTAAATGGATCCCAGCGGCGTGTCGTAGGTTCAGTACTCTGCCGTACCTCTGGTTTGGTTTCCGTGACCGCCATGATGGGTCTCCTTTCCCGCACCTTCGTGCCGGACTAACCGTTCGGTGAGCCTTTCCCTCTATGCTGGGCCGCCACCTCCTTGACGAGTCCGCTACTTATCCGAGCGGCGATAAGATCGATGGGTCCCGATCGGTAAGGGCATCCTCGCGCCTACCTTTACCGTAGCGCATGGATCCGCTCCAGCCATCCGGTGATCCACCTGATGGCTAAGTCTGGATTTCGCCAGCAGATACGGATAGGCTGAGGGAGCGGTACCAGGCGGCGCGCTCGTGCCCAGGTCTCGGAGGGGCGCTGCCCGCGGATCTCGATGTGGGGTTGGTGGTACTGGTGCTGGTGCGCAACTACAGCCCCATGCAGGTTTGCCACCTCACTTCGCTCATTGCGCTTTCGCCTCGTCCCCTGTAGATCGCTCTCCAACCTCTGGGCTCAGTGGTTCGGCGTGCCGAAGCGGCATGTGCCGTCCGGGAGAATTGAGCAGCGTACGGACACGGCCGGTGGTGAACCGGCCAACACCGCCGGAGAGGCAAGTTCGCGGGCGCGCTTCTCTCTGCCGGTCGCCTCGATCACTCGTGTAAATAGATCGGCATATCGGCGGCCGACGGCGGGCCACTGCATCTTCCGGCCATAGGCCAGCGCCTTTCGCTCACACTCGGCTCGGACATTCGGCTCCTCCAGGAATTGCAGAATGCACCGCGCGAGGGATGGCGGGCTGTTGAAGTCCGCCAAAAGACCGCGCCCTAGCGCCAGAGCCTCGGTCGCGTAGAGATAGGGGGTTGAGACCACTGCTTTGCCGCAGCCCAGCGCATAGGCTAAAGTGCCGCTGGTGATCTGGGCCGCTCCTGTGTAGGGGGTGAGATAAATGTCGGTAGCCTGCAGATAGCGGATGAGTTGAGGCTGAGGCAGATATAGGTTGACGAAGCGCACGTGCTCTTCCATACCCAACCTCCGCGTCCACTCGGCCAACATGGCGCGATACTGCTCCCCTTCTCGGCGGCGGACCTCCGGATGGGTCTCCCCTATTACCAGATACAGTACCGAAGGATGACGGCCCACAATCTCGGGCAGAATCCGCAGTACCTGCTCTATACCCTTACCGCAGCTGAGCAGGCCGAACGTAGTCAGCACGGTACGCCCCTCAAGGCGCAAGCTGCGCTTGGCCTGCTCGGGAGGCGTCGGCGTGATCATGGGCACCCCGTGCGGGATCGTGTGCATCATAGTCGGATCGAGCCCGTACTCTTCCTCAAGAATCCGGGCCGCCAGGTCGACCATGCTGACTACGACGGTGCTCCGCGCGGCCAATGCCTGGATGGCGGCCCGCAACTCCGGCCGCGGCCGGGGCAGGACCGTATGCAGGGTAGCAATCACTGGTTTCCTGATCCGCGCGAGAAACCCGGTCAAATAATTGGTATAACCGCCCGCGGGGTCAAAGCGCCCGTCGATCCCAAACTCATGCTGGATAGAGACTACATCCACCGGCGAGGCGTTCAGGCGCCGCGCGGCGTTGCCCCAACTTTCCGGATTGTACTGGTCGATAATCCCTCGCACGGGCGGGCGGTAGTCGGGCGGGCAACCTGTGTCGTCAATGGCAAGAACCCAGGTTCGCAAGGACGGGGAGCAGTCCGCCACCGCCGCGCTGAGGTCGCGGGTAAAGGTGGCGATCCCGCACGCGCGCGGTGGAAAAGTGCTGATGTATGCCACGGCGTGTTGGGCTTCTTCCCGAATATCCGACGATCCGGGCAATCTCATATTCACCATCACACTCTCACCTCGGCGCATAGGAGCGAGCGGTATCTCAACGGCAAGTATATGCCGTTCGTACGTTCAGGCATCAGGTG
>DATLQX010000368.1:0-2984 GCA_035534995.1 Chloroflexota bacterium
TGCGAAGTCGGCGCGACCAGCCTGACCGCCCCGCATACCTTCAGCGGTTACTTCACCGACACCGGCGGGACCGGGCGTTTCGCGAACGCCACCGGCGAAGGAACGATCTCCGGCGGCGACGACGGGTCCGGGAACTCCAACTACAGCGAGACCGGCAACATCAGCTACTGACGCCGATTGGCGGTAGACCGGTAGACATTGCATCCTGACAGTTTGGTAGGGGCACGCAGTGCCCCTACCAAACTGTCCTCGGCTAACCGCCGGCCATCGCTCCCACGATCAGAAACGGCTCGGCTCCCCTGATGACCGGGTCGGGGAGCGGTGTGTCTTGCGGCTCGTGGGACAGATCCTCCTCGCAGGCGAAGAATCGCACGAAGGCCCGGCGCTGCAGGGTATCGTGGTCGCGCATCGTTCCGCGCAGCACCGGGTAGCGGAATTCGAGCGCATCGAGAACCGAGCCAAGGGTGGCCGGATCCTCAACCTGGAGTTCCACCGGGCCGGTCACGCGGGCCAGCGTCCTCAGGTGCGCGGGCAGCACTACGCGAATCATTGGAGAGTCTGCACTTCCACGGATAGCACGGCCGGGAGGTCTCGGACGATCGGAGCCCAGGTGTCGCCGGCGTTGGCCGAGGCGTAGACCTGGCCGCCGGTGGTGCCGAAATACACACCGCACGAATCCAGAGAGTCCACGGCCATGGCGTCGCGCAGCACGTTCACATAGCAGTCGCTCTGCGGCAGACCTTCGGTGAGTGCCTCCCACTCATGGCCGCCGGTCCGGCTGCGATACACGCGCAGCTTCCCATCAGGGGGGAAATGCTGGGAGTCGCTCTTGATCGGAACCACATAGATGGTTTCCGGCTCGTGCGCGTGCACATCGATGGGAAAGCCGAAGTCGGTCGGCAAGTTCCCGCTCACCTCGTGCCACGAGTCGCCCGCGTCGTCGCTGCGCATGACATCCCAGTGCTTCTGCATGAAGAGCACGCCCGGGCGCGAGGGATGCATGGCGATGCGGTGGACGCAGTGGCCGACCTCGGCATTCGGATCCGGGATACCTTCGGACCGTAGGCCCCGGTTAATCGGCTTCCAGGTCTGGCCCGCGTCGTCGGTCCGGAAGGCGCCAGCGGCCGAGATCGCGATGAAGATCCGTTCGGGATTACTGGGATCCAGCACGATCGTGTGCAGGCACATGCCGCCGGCTCCGGGCTGCCAGGAAGGCCCCGAGGTGTGACCTCGGAGTCCAGAGAGCTCCTCCCAGTTCCGCCCACCGTCGGCCGAGCGGAACAGCGCGGCGTCCTCCACCCCGGCATAGACCGTGTCTGGATCGGTCAGCGATGGTTCGAGATGCCAGACCCGCGCGAATTTCCAGGGGTGTTGGGTGCCGTCGTACCACTGATGGGTGCCGGGGATACCCTGGTACTGGAACTCGTTACCCATGGGCTCCCAGGTCGCGCCGCCATCGTCGGACCGCTGGATCTGCTGCCCAAACCAGCCGCTGGACTGCGATGCATAGAGCCGATTCGGGTCGGCGGGCGAACCCTTCAGATGGTACACCTCCCAGCCCGCGAAGTGAGGACCACTCACGTTCCACTGTTCGCGTTTGCCGTCCGACGTCAGGACGAACGCGCCCTTGCGCGTACCAACCAGCACCCGTACTCCGGCCATCCCTCTTTCCCTCCTGAGTATTCGGCGATCGCCGCCGGCACGAACCCGTGCCGCGCGGCGCCCGCGTCTGGCAAATGGGGTCGCCGGCGAGCCGACATACAGGGAATCGTAGGACAATTGGCCTATCCCCACAAGGCGGTTATACGCGAAGTTTGGCGTGCCCAATCGTGCCCCGAGGGCACGCCGGAGTTTCGTGATCAAGAGGAGGTTTGAGGGGCACGGATCGCCAGGCCCGCGCGGTTCAGCGACGGATCGAGGGTAGGATAGTATGCCCGTGATCGGCTACCCCTGAAGGACCGCCTCGCGGCTGGAATGGACCGAACGGAGGGCAGCGTAAACAATGCCTTCTCCGCTGGTGAGATGGTCCCGCAGAATGCTCTCGGCGACGTCTGGATCATGGGCCGCCAGGGCGCCAATGATCTTACGATGGCCGTCCACGGCGGCCGGCAGATCGATGCTGGCCATGCTCGCCTCGGAAATGCTCAGGATGGTTTCGATCAAGGGCGCGACTGGTTCCCAGGCATTGACCAGGGCTCGGTTACCGGAAAGGTTGATCAACCGGCGGTGGAAGGATGTATCAAAGGCCGCGAAGAGTTGTGGTTGCTCGTCTGCCACCGCGACATCCATGTGAACGACCAGGGCCTCCAACTCCGCGAGCCCCTCGGCGCCGATCGTGGTGGCGGTGCGGCGAATCCCCGCCAACTCCAGCATCAAGCGGCAACCATAGATATCAGCGATGTCTTGCTCGGTCACGCCGATCACGAAGGCCCCGCGACGTGGTTCGATGCGCACCAATCCCTCGTGGTCAAGCTGGGCGATCGCCTCGCGGATTGGTAGCCTGCTCACGCCAAAGCGTTGGGCGAGCAGCGGTTCCTTCAGATGCGAGCCAGGCGGCAACTCACCCACGATGATTGCCCGGCGTAACGCCGCGACCACCCGCTCCCATAACGCTTCCGATTGCACGATATCGATGCGAGGTACGTCCATGGTTTCCCTATTGTTACCTTCAACTGCTTGCCTTCAGTGTACCGGTGCGGTCGCTCGTCGTCTACAGTCGACAAGCCCGAGTCACCAGCCAGCCACTATCCCCGCCATAGCAGATCCGGGAACTCCTCCTCCATACGGTGCCGGAACCGCTGGATGGTATCATAGGGAATCGGGAGGTATGGGCGCCGGGTGCGATTGGCGGGCACCAGGAAAGGCGAGGCCGCCGAGAGCGCCTTGCCCACGATGCCGTGCAGGTTCCCCGAGCCGCGTAACAGGTCGCACGCCATGATCAGCGCGTGCATCCGCTCCTGCCGTCGGCGTGCCTCGTCCCAGCG
>DATLQX010000369.1:0-28404 GCA_035534995.1 Chloroflexota bacterium
TCAGGAGACAGAGGACTCGCGGTTGCCGCATGGCGGCACCTTCTTCCCGCTTCGCGAATCGCCGCGCATATGGGCGGCTAGATTCACTATACTGCTCAGACTGATCAGGTGTATGACCAGAGGCGCGCTTCATCGCGCCCCCACACGATCGCGTGGCGGCTGTGTGGTGCGGCAATCCCTGATCAGGCCGTGGGACGGCACTCATAGTCATGTATGATCCCGCTTCGGCGTGAGAACGCCCGACGCTCCGATGCCCCTGGGCATAGCTCCGATCACTCCGAGGTACAGCCTGTACACGCCGGGGAGGGGCGGGGACAGCGTGCCTTGCAGGGCTAGCCCCGCGGTCAAGGCTGCGGTCACCGCTTGGCTATGGCCACGAGCGACCACGGCGAGCAATGTCAGTCGGTGGAGGCGTCCCCGACACTGCCCTTGCGCTGTGATGATGCCGACCAGGAAGACGGCTATCCCAAGCGCCGCATACCGGTCCCTCTCGGGGGACGAGGTACTCGGATATGGCGCGCTTCACGGCGGCCATCGACAGATCTCCGCCTGTTCATAGGAACGGCACGCTGCTATCCCCACCTCGGTGATCATGGCGGATCGCCATGATCACCGAGGTGGGGGCGGAGCCGATGCCCAGCCCCTACTGGCCCGTCGGGAGCACTGTGATGATGCCGTCCATGCCGGGATGGATGAGGCAGACGTAGTGGTAGACACCCGGCGCGGTGAAGGTCAGCGTGAAGGTATGCGGCTGGGGCGCGATCAGCAGCCCCGAGTTGACGAAGCCCGTCCCATTGTAGGTGTGGCCGCCCACCGGGTAGATGACCCGCGGGTTGAGCGCGAGCACGGGTGGACCAGACGACCGCGGGTCCGGAGTGATGAAGTCGCGGCGCAGTTGCGCTAGCAAGGCCGGTGGGCCGAAGCTAACGGTGTGGAAGCCCGGCGACCAAACCACGGTGTCGCCGACGTGGACCATCAGGTCTTCCGGCATGAAGGCGTCGGCGGCGGAGCGCGGGGTACCGTCATCGTAGCCGCTCCGCACGCGGTAGACGTGCGCGACAGTCGGGCGGGGCAGCACCTTGACGACGCCGTACATACTCTGGCCGGGGTGCGCGGGGTCGTAGTGGACCAGGCAGTAGTACGTGTAGGTACCCGGCTTGGTGAAGGTGAGGTTCCAACTGTCGTCGGGGCTGCCCTTGGCCATGAAGCCGGAGTGGGCGAGGCCCGTCCCGTCGTAGGTCGTACCCAGGGTGGGAGCGACGAGCAGCGGGTTGATCTCGACCGTGGGCGGGCCGGCCTTGGCGGCCGTAGCGACCTCGATGGTGGCCGCAAGGGTGTCGAGCGTCGCTTTGGGGCCAAAGGCGACGTCGTGGGGCTCGAGCAGACCACCGATATGCCAGCGCACCGCGTCACCAGCGTAGATCTGGAGAACCTGTGGATTGAAGATATTGGCGGCGTAGTCGTCGTCGCCATAGCCCGCGGTGACGTCGTAGACGCGAGCGGCGGGGGACGGGCTGCTCCGTAGCGGAGCCGCGTGAGCCAGGGCGAGCCCACTTGTGCCAACCAGGAGCGCGGTGACGAGGCGGAGCAACGTAGTGTGGACCATGGGATGCTATCCTTTCTTGATGGTAGCCGCGCGGGATATCGCGGATCGACTTCACCGCTGGTGACCATCCCTGATCGGCGCCTCCATCTGGGCGCCGGTCCATGCCTCTATTCTGACCCCGGCTGTGTCTGGGCACGAGACGCAACGGCTACTCACCGACTACTCATTGCCTACACATCCGTGGCGTGCGGCTCCGGCGTCGGCGCCGCGCCCGTGGTATCATGCCCGCGGAGGACGGCCCTGCCCCGCCGTCACGACACCACCGACCGAGGTGCCCGGCCCGTATGAGCGCAGAGACGGACCCCGCGACGTTCGGACATCTGCTGCGCCGTTACCGGCAGGCCGCGGCCTTGTCGCAGAAGGCGTTGGCGGAACGGGCGAGCCTGAGCGTGCAGGCGATCGGCCAGTTGGAGCGCGGGGACCGGCGTGCCCCACGCCTGGAGACGGTGCACCTGCTGGCCGTGGCACTCCACCTGGACTCGGCGGCGCGAGCGACGCTGCTCGTGGCGGCACGACCGGACACGAGCATCTCGGCCCCCGCGGTTTCCTCCGCGCCGGACTCAGAGCTGCCTACCGCTCTACCGGTACCTCTCGCGCCGTTGATCGGCCGCGAGCGCGAGGCGGCGGCAGTGGCGCGGATGCTGCTGCGCGAGGAGGTGCGCCTGCTCACCTTGACGGGGCCAGGCGGCGTGGGCAAGACCCACCTGGCCTTGCAGGTCGCCGCCACCTTGCGACCGGCGTTCCCCGCCGGAGTTGTCTTCGTCAACCTGGCGCCCCTGCGCGACCCCGACCTGGTGCTGCCGACGATCGCCCAGGCGCTGGGAGTGGCCGAGGCGGGCAGCCAGCCCCTGCGCGCGCGCCTGGTAGCGTCTCTGGCTCCCAAACAGCTGCTTCTTCTGCTGGACAACTACGAGCATGTCGTCGTGGCCGCGCCGGTAGTGGCAGATCTGCTGGCGTATTGCGAGCATGTGCGGGTACTGGCGACGAGCCGAGTGCCCCTGCATGTCCGCGGGGAACATCAGGTGGAGGTGCCACCGCTGGCCATCCCCGATCTGGCACGCCTGCCTGGCCCTGCTCTTCTGACGCGGGTCGCCGCGGTGGCGCTCTTTGTTGCCCGTGCTCGGGAGGTCCAGGCCGACTTTGCCGTGGACACGACGAATAGCGCGGCGGTGGCGGAGATATGCGTTAGGCTGGACGGATTACCCCTGGCCATTGAGTTGGCGGCGGCACGGATCAAGCTGTTCCCCCCGCCCGCGTTGCTGCGCCGCCTCTCACACCGGCTGGGGCTGCTTGTGGGTGGGGCCCGCGACCTGCCGGAGCGCCAGCGCACGCTGCGGGCGACCATCGACTGGAGCCACGGTCTCCTGCGGGCCGACGAGCGGGCCATGTTCGCACGTCTGAGTGTGTTCATGGGCGGGGGCACACTGGAGGCGATCGAGGCGATCTGTAACCCACGGGGGACACTGGACACACTGGCGGGAGTAGAGGCGCTGGTTGACCATAGCCTGCTCCGGCGGATCGATGTGGAGACTGAGGGACGCTTCGGGATGTTGGAGACGATCCAGGAATATGCCGCGGAGCAACTGGAGGCGCGGGGCGAGGGAGAGGATCTGAGGCGGGCACACGCGCGGTACTATCTAGAGCTAGCGGAGACGGCGAAGCCGCGGTTGATCGGCCCAGGGCAAGCGACCTGGCTGGCGCGGTTAGAAGGAGAGATCGACAACCTGCGCGCGGCCCTCGGATGGCTGCTCGACCGTGGAGAGATAGAGAAGGAACTGCATTTGGCCGAGACGCTCTTGGGATTCTGGCATGCGCGCAGCCACTTCAGTGAAGGACGACGCTGGCTCGAAGCTGGATTGGCACACAAGGAGCGGATCAGCATTGGGATGCGCATGATGGCCTTGCACGCGGCGGCCATGATGGCGATGGTTCAGGGAGATCAGGTATGCACGATAACCTTACTGGAAGAACTCCTCCCGTTGACCCGCGTGCATGGTGATCCACTCCAGACGGGGCGGGCCCTTACCCTCCAGGGGATGACGGCCGTACAGCGCGGCGCCCATGTCGAGGCCGCGCGCTATCTCACGGAGAGTCTTTCCATTGCGCGCGCCCAGGGTAGTCGCTTCGACCTGGCGATGGCCCTCTACGACATGGGTCTCGCCAAGAATGAGGCCGGCTGCTACGCGGAGGCGAGCACGCTCGTTGAGGAAGCGCACGGGATGTTCGACGAACTGGGGCACACCTTCTGGCGCATGAACGCGGTCGGCACGCTGGGCTACATCCGCATGCTGGAGGCGAACCACGAGCGCGCCCACGCGCTGCTGGTGGAATACCTGGCCCTGGCGCGGCAGTTGCGGGACAAGGCAAACTGCGCCGCCGGCCTGGAAGGACTGGCGGTACTCGCGGGCCTGAAGGGTCAGGAACAGCACGCGGCCCGCCTCTTCGGGGCGGCCCAGCGGCTGCGTGAGGAGATCGGGGGCCGTCTTATGTCGCACCGCAACCGCGCCATGGTTGAGCACGCCGTTCGCGCTACGCGGGCGCGTCTGGGGGAGGACGCCTGGAGCATAGCCCAGGACGCCGGGCAGACAATGACAGCGGATCAAGCCATCGCCGCCGCTCTGGAAGGCGAGCGAGCGAGCGATGAGAGGCATCCTTAGTCCAGATCCGAGCGCGCCGTTGGGCAGATCCGCACTCAGTCTGGGCTTTTTCCTAACAGTATGCCCGGCGTCGGATTCGAGCTGGCGGCCGGATCCGACCACCATCACCGCTACGTCCGCTTTATCTGGCGGCTCACCAGCGCCGGAGCGCCGGCGGTACGCGCCTGCCGGATCCCTCGTTGCCTCGCAAGAGCGCGTCGAGTTCTCCTGCCCTAGCCCCCGCCGGCGTAGCCCTCCAGCGCGAGCGCGATGGCCTGCTCCAACGACAGGGCCCGCCCCTCGGACCAGGCGGCGGCGAACGCCTCCGCGCCCAGTGCCGCGCGCATGGCTTGCACTGCCCGGCCATGCTCGGCGCGATCCTCCCGCGCCGGCGGTACGCTGAGCGCCTCCCAGCGTGCCTCGGCGGCACCACCCAGGCGCACGGCCCGAGATGCGTGGCCTTCCGCTATGGCCACCCAGGCCAGCCGCTCCAGGATATCAGCCACCTCGTCGCCGGCGCCGATTTCGCGTCCAAGCAGGAGGCCCTCCTGGAGGAGAGCTGTCGATCGTCCGTGGTCACCTTGCCGATCCGCCACGGCCGCCAGGTTGATGAGCGATACGATACTGGCATGCCGATCCCCCAACTCGCGTGCGAGAGCCAGACTCTCCTCATGCAGGGCCGCTGCCCGCCCGTACTCGCCTTGCCGGAAGGCGACGACTCCCAGGTTGTCGAGCGCGGTAGCGATACCCTGCCTGTCCCCCAGTACTTCGAAGAGCGACCGCGCCTCCTCGTACAGCGCCGCCCCCCGCGTGTAGTCGCCCTGGCGGTCCCACACTGCCGCCAGGTTGCCCAGGGTCCTGGCGATTTGCAGGGTATCCCCTCGCTGCCGAGCCACCGCGACAGCCTCTTCGAATAGCGCCGCCGCGTGCCCGTAGTCGCCCTGGCGATCCGCCACGACTCCCAGGTTGGTGAGCGAGCCGGCGATGCCCTGTTGGTCACCGATGGCGCGGAACAGCACCAGAGCCTCCTGATAGAGCAGGGCCGCCCGCGCGTACTCGCCTTGATTGAGCGCCAGATTCCCGGCCCCTTTGAGCGCTGCCGCGCGCAGGCCGGCAGGCGCCGCGGCGTTACGGGCCAGCGCCCCCTCCAGCCAGCCACGCCCCTCACGCAGATAGCCTCGCGTGTACCAGAACCGGCTCAGGGCCGCCGCCAGCCGCAGCCCTCGCTCGCCCTCTTCCCGTTCGCGCGCCCAGCCCAGCGCCGCCCGCAGGTTGTCGTGTTCACGTTCCAACCGCGACAGCCAGACGCCTTGCTCCGACCCGCTCAGTTCTGGCGCCGCCCCCTCCGCCAGCGCCACACACCAGATCAGGTGCCGGTCTCGCACCACGGGTGCTTCCCCTGCCGCCGCCAACTGCTCAGCCGCATATTGCCGCACCGTTTCCAGCAGCCCATACCGCCCCCCGTCGTCGCTCTCGTCCAGCCCAACCAGCGATTTGTGGGTAAGTCCCTCGAGCAGTTCCGGCACCTCCGCGCCGTTGATGCCCTCCCCGGCGCATACCGCCTCCGCGGCGTCCGCCTTGTATCCATCCGCGAACACCGCCAGTCGCCGCAGCAGTAGCCGCTCCGGCTCCGCCAGAAGCCTCCAGCTCCAGTCCAGGGTTGCCCGCAACGTTTGTTGCCGCGGCAGTACATCCCGAGGCCCGCCGGTCAGCACGTCCAGACTCCGTGCCAGCCGCGCCGCGATCTCCTCCACCGGCAGGCTGCCTACCCGGGCCGCCGCCAGCTCAATGGCCAGCGGCATCCCGTCCAATCGCCGACAAATCCGCGCCACCACGGCGGCGTTCTCCTCGCGCAGGGCAAAGTCCGGGCGGCGCGCCCGCGCCCGCTCCACAAACAGCCGCACCCCCTCATAGGCACCCAGCGCCGCGAGTGTGGGCTGCTGGTCGGGCGCCGGCAGGGCAAGCGAGGGCAACCGATAGCTGCTCTCACCGCTGATGGCCAGCCGCTCCCGGCTGGTGGCCAGCAGGTGAAGATGTGGACAATGCCGTAGCAGGACCGCGGCCAGTTCGGCACAGGCGGTAAGCAGGTGCTCACAGTTATCCAGCACCAGCAGCAGACGCATGGCTCGTAGGGCCTCCACCAGCGTGGCCAGGAGGGGCCGGCCCGCCTCTTCATGCAGTGCCAGTGCCGTGGCCACTGCCTGCGGCACCAGCGCGGGATCCCGCGACGCCGCCAGTTCCACCAGCCATACGCCATCCGGGTAGTCCTCCAGCAGGTCCGCCGCTACCGCCAGCGCCAGCCGCGACTTCCCACAGCCCCCGGCTCCCACCAACGTCACCAGCGGCGCCTGTTCCAGCAGCGTTTCCACCGCCGTCTGCTCTTGCATCCGACCGATGAAGCTGGTCGGCTGCACCGGCAGGTTCGTAGGGGGCAGGCGCGGCGGGCGCGGCGGCGGGAAGTTGTTGGGCAGGGTGGCCGGCAGGAGTTGGACGAGCGGCTGCGGGCGCTCCACCACGCTCAGGCCGTGCCGGCCCATGTGCCGCGGCAACACCCCCTCCGGCAGGCTATCCTGGACCACCTCCCAGGTGGCCGGCGTGAGCAGGAGCTGGCCACCATGCCCCAGCCGGGCCAGTCGCGCCGCTCGTCGCCGCGTGGGTCCGGCGTAATGGCCGCCGGCGCCGGGTTCGGCCCAGCCCGTATGCAGGGCCAGACACACCGGCACTGCTCCCATGGCCACGTCCTCCATTACGGGTGCCAGCGCTTCCGGCCGATCCCATAGGGCCTGCTGAACGGCGCGGGCCGCCGACACCGCGTCCTCCCCCCGCGGGAAGGCGCATACCGCTCCGTCCGGCCCTTCTGGCGGGTCCACCAGCCGTCCTCCATGCCGCGGCACCACCTGCGAGAGCAGCGTGGCCAGCCAGGGGAGGATCCGCCGCATGACGCGCGGATCCTCCGGCTCCTCACGGGCCACGCGCACCGGTCGGCAGACCAAGAATGTAAGGATGCCACTGGGGAGCGAAGGCGGGACGGCAACCACCCGCGGCTCGGCGGCATCCGCCGGGGACGGTTGGAGCGAGCGATCGGCACTGAGGGCCGCCCGGAAGGCCGCTCGCAGCGACGCCCGTTCGCCCGCGTCGAGGGCGAGCACCGTGGCCAGGGCGTCCGTCAGGAGATCCAGCGTGGCAGGCCGCGGCACATGCGCGCGGCCTGCCTCCAGGTTGCTGATGGTGTTGACGCTTACCGCGGCCCGCTCGGCCAGATCCTCCTGCGTCAGTTCGGCGCGCTTGCGAGTCCGCGTCAGCAGCGCGCCGAGGGAGGACGGCTGGGAGGTCGCCACGCTTCGCACCCCGTGTCCTGACCTTGCCGGCACCCAGACCAACGTCCGCCCCGCCGGCATCGTTGGTCCCCAGGATAGCATAGCCGGCATACCGACCGCCAGAGCGACCGCCGCCGTTTTGGGAATCATATTGGGAGCGTATTGTGACTATTCCGTGGTGCCGCGTCCCCCTTTGACGCAGACTTCAGGCTAGGAGACGGGGAACAAGGTGTTCCACGGCATCTCCAGTGGGCATCTAAGTTAGGAGATCGATCGATGAGAAATCCCAGGAGCATCCCCAAGCTGTTCACCCAGGCCACGCTGATCCTGTTCATACTGGCCGCGGTTCACCCCGCCTATGCCCACGGCTTTTTGCCCAATCCCGCCACGCCGCGCCCGGCAGTCATCGTCATCAGGCCCATCGGCCCGCTGCCACCGATAGGCGGCATACGCCTCCCCTCCGTCGATGCTCCCGGCACGTACGCCCTGCAGGCGTCCGCCTCGGCGGTGACCGTGAAATGGTATGACCGCTCCGACAACGAGTTGGGATTCAAGGTGTTCAAGCGTGACATGTCGGGCAACTGGCAAATGGTCTACCAGGTCGCGACCCGCGATATGGCCGGCAGCGGCTACGGCAACGGGTTCGACTACGCCTGGGTGGATACCAGCACCGACATGAGCGGCCAATGTTACATGATCGCCGCCTACAACGACACGGCTACCGGGTATACCGGCGAGGAGTGTACGGTACGCCCGGACCCCAGCCGGTTTCCCCAGGCAGTCGGTAGCTACGCGCCGCAGTGGAGCGGCTTAAGCAACACTAACGACGGAACCGGTAATCTCGTGAACACCATGATTGAGCAGAACCTTCTGTATGGCAACCAGACGTGGGGTGTGAACCTAACCTGGGGGAACAACTCGCTATGGCGGGTAGAGGCGCAGGGCGGGCCACATCTGATGAAAGGTGAGGCGGTGGCGCTCAAGGTTTGGGGTGGCGGCTGGCTGAAGCATGGCTCGCAGACCTTCGGCGTGGACCTGCAACTGTCGTCTACTCCGGTGTACGAGTGGTACCCCATCGGTCTACAGGGCGACTCCAGCGAAAGTACGTGGGCGGGCTCCGACCTTGAGGACGGCGGAACGTTCGCGCTGTGGAACAGCAGCGCGCAGGCGTACCTCGTTCAGGGCCACGAGACCTGGGGCGTCAACCTCGAGTGGTACAGGGTGGGCGGCGGGTCACAACCGTCGCCGACCCCAACCCCGACCCAGCACGGGGTCAAGACCGAGCGTGTGCTGAACTGTTCGGACGACCAGCAGGCGGTTGAGGTGTGGATCGCCGATCAGACGCTCGGGAGCGGGTTCGTCGACGAGGGCACGGTCGGAGAGCAGTACGGGCCATCTGGTTGTCCAGCCGACGGCAGCGTGCCGCTCACTTTCAGTCCGCAATCCGGGCATTCCTATGAGCTGGTCGCCACTGACAGCGCGCTTTCCGGTTGCGACGGCAGTAACGACCCCCAGAATGGTGCTTGCCAAAAGATGATCGCGTATTTCGTCGGTGACGCGAACGGATTCACCCGCACCGACACCGTCGGCATCGGCACGCAAATCACCCCGTGAGCTACAGTGAAGCCAGGGTGAAACCCGCGGATGCGGCGCGAGGGGCTAGAGATTAGGCGCTCCTGAAGTTCCTACCCCCGCCGCCGAAGGGCGCCCAGCCTGGCCTGGGCGCCCATCTCCTCCAGACGGCCCACCACCGAGGGGTGGACGGGGATGCCGAGGCGGCGGTTGATCTCGGTGGCCCGCGCCTCCTTCTCGCCCGCCAGGAGAATCTCCGCCGCGTCCGCTGCCAACGGCCCTTCGCGGAGGAGGCGACGCAGATCGCGGAGCCGTTCGTGGAACTCCTCCAGAGGACCAAAGGCCTCGGGGCGGAGGGCGAGGAAGAACTGGCCCAACACCGACGGGCGATCCGCCTGCCACAGGCGGCCAATCAGCGGCCCATAAAGGCTGCCCGAGAGCACCCCGGTCAGAATATCCACCAGCACCGCCAGGCCATAGCCCTTGTAGCCGCCGGACTCGCTCGCGCCGCCCAGCGGCAGCAGGGCGCCCGCCATGGCGGCTGCCGGGTCCAGGGTGGGCCGGCCCTCGGCATCCATCGACCAGCCAGCGGCCAGGGGAACGCCCTTCCGCGCCGCTACCTCGATCCGTCCCTTGGCCACCGTGCTGGTGGCCATGTCGAGGACGAACGGCAAGTCATCTCCGGTGGGGGCGGCGAAGGCGATTGGGTTGGTGCCCAACATGGGGGCCCGTCCCCCGGTGGGGGCTACCAGTGGTGAGCTATTGGTGAGCGAGATGCCGATCATGTCGTGCTCAAGAGCCATCATGGCGTAGTAGCCCGCGATCCCATAATGATTGGAATGGGACAGTGAGACGACTCCCACGTCGGCCACCCGCGCTTTCTCGATCGCCAAGCGCATGGCGAAGACGCCGGCCACCTGGCCCAGGCCGTTCCGCGCGTCAACCAGGGCGGTGGCCCCGCTCTGGCGCGTGATCACCGGCTGGGCGGTAGGATCGAGCATCCCTGCCTGGATCATTTTGACGTACTGCTCCAGGCGAGCCACCCCATGCGACTCAATGCCCCGCACGTCGGAGGCGGCCAGTACCTCGGCGGTAGTATGAGCATCGGCGACGGACGCGCCCAGGTGCGCGACGATACTGGCGGTATAGTCGATCAGGATAGCCTCGTCGATACGGGGATAGTCCGGCTGCTCGGTCATGACTCTTCTTTCCCACCAGACAAAAACGCGGCAGGCAGGTTCCCTAAATCAAGGGAACCTGCCTGCCTGCTCTTCCTTGCCGCGCGCCACGCCGATTCAGACAGCGACGGGCTGTTTCTCCTCGGCCCGATCGAGCCACTGCTGGACAAGCGTCTGAAACTCACGCCAATTATCGGCGGAGAGCGCCGAGAAATAGGCATCGGTCAGGTCAGCGGCACAATCATGCCGTTCTGTATCCGAGAGATTCTCATACCATTGAGACGCTTGGGTGTCGATCACGATGCTTACCTCCATGGGTGGGCCCGCACCTCGCCGCGGCGTCGGGCAGCGAAAGGAGCGCGTGGCAGCGGGCAATCATCGCCCGCGATACCCTGTCATTTTCTCACACTGGGCCGGTCATTACAAGCCGCGGCAAATTTCGCGAGATCCACAAGGATCCAACGTATCGTGCCGCGGGAGGACGCGGGAGTTTAGCGGACTCCGGCGAAGAGATCGTCTTCCGGGATCGGGGCCTCCACCAGGGAGCGGACGCGGATAAAGCACTCATCCACGAAGGCTTTGCGCGCTACTTCGGGCGGAAGGCTCAGCATCGGGCTGTCTTCCCGGATCTGGCTGCGGTGGCAGCGGAAGGCGGCCTGCTTCTGGGCGAGATAGTCACCAATCAGCACCGTGGTGGTGACCTTGTCCTGCGGGAGTCCGCGCGGGGTAGGATTCTCCGCCCGTTCACGAAGCCAGGGGATGTCGATGCCTGCCTCCTGGGCCGCCTTCAACCAGCGATCCATCTGGCCGCGGGTGATCCCAGCCTCGTAGAGCTTTTGCGGCTGCCAGGGAGGGCCCGCATCGGGAAATCGCGTGGGATCACCGGCGGCATCGAAGGCCAGCCGGGTGATGTGATGGGCTTTGATGTGATCCGGATGGCCGTAGCTGCCGTTCTCGTCATAACTGACCAGCACCTGGGGCCGGTGCCGGCGGATCAGGCGGACCAGCCGCTCCGTGGCCTCATCCATATCCGCCATGTGGAAACTTGCCGGATCCTGGTTGGCGGGGGTGCCGGCCATCCCCGAATCACGGTAGCCAAGCATCTCCAGGGTCTCGATCCCCAGCTTCCCCAC
This sequence comes from Chloroflexota bacterium, assembly GCA_035534995.1. Classification (GTDB taxonomy): domain Bacteria; phylum Chloroflexota; class UBA5177; order JANWHV01; family JANWHV01; genus JANWHV01. The sequence continues at coordinate 11,443 of DATLQX010000369.1, forward strand.
CGCGCACCGCAGTTCTTGCAGACGCACCTCGGCCAGGCGCGGTTTCACTTCCTCGCTCACCATCTCGGGATCGACGATCTCACCCTCCTCGCCGCCGGTGCAGGTGACGAGGACGGTATGAATGCCTTGCTCGGCATACCGCGCGTACGTACCGCCAGTGCCGAACACCTCGTCGTCGGGGTGGGCATGGATCGCCATAAAGGTCAGTGCCTCTGCCATCTCTTTCCTCTCATCCCGTGATCGACTACTCGATCACGGGATATAGTCGTTTTCCATCGTCGCTGGTCACGATTACCGCTTGCACGGGGCATGCGTGCGCGGCATCCATAATCTTCTCGTCGTCCGCGCCCTCAGGATTGACGACCACCGCTTTGTTCAACGGGTCAAGCGCGAACACCTCGGGCGCCACGTCCACGCAGCGCCCGTTGCCGATACAGGCGCCCCGACTGATCCGGAATTTCATGGCGCGCCCCCTCCTCGGTTCTAGAATCCACGGTCAAGCCACTCTTGCAGATGCGGGCGCTCGGCGCCGATCGTGGTGCTTTTCCCATGTCCAGGATAGACAATCGTGTCATCCGGCAGGGTGAACAGCTTGGTCCGAATCCCCTCCATGATCAAGGGAAAGTCGCCGCCCTCGCGTTGGGTATTGCCGGGGCCGCCGGGGAACAGCGTATCGCCGTCGATCAGATAGGGGGCGGAGTAGAAGCATACCCCGCCCGCCGTATGACCGGGAGTATGAAACACCTGCAAGGTCACATTGCCGAAGCGGATATCCTCGCCTTCCTGGAGCGAGAAATCCACCGTCCGGCCACCCAGCATGTGCAAGTCGTCCGGATGGATCGCCACCGGAGCGCCGGAGGCAGCCCGGATCTCATCCAGGGCCAGAATGTGGTCCATATCGCCGTGGGTGAGAAGGATATAGTCCAGAGCCGGGGTACCCAGGGCATCAAGAATGGCATCCGCCTCGTTGGCGGGGTCGATCAGGGCGCGTTCCCCGGTATCCGGGCAGGTGAGAATGTAGACATTGTTATCCATCGGCCCCACCGATAGGGATTGAATACGCGGCACACTCATGGTTTGCGGCTCCTCCGGCAAAAATAACGGGCCACCGCGCCGTGCGCGGGGCGAATCACACGGGTTCGATGGTGCTGGTCAGCCCGTAGGTCACCTCGAAACGTTCGCGATAGTGCTCGGCCGGCTCCTTGGGGCAGGTAGCGGCAACCGCCAGGCCGGTGGTGTCAACCAGAGTCGCGATCTCCCACCCTTCCTCATAGGTCTTGCCGGGAACCGTCCGTACCACCGCCACGGCTACCTGATGGTAAGTATGGATTGGATCATCATGGATGATCACCCGGTAGGGACGGGTCAGTTTGGCGCGGAGGCGTTCCAACAGTTCCTGATCCGGGAGGGTGGTCGTACTCATGGCGGCTCCGGCTACGATGCAAGCATGCGCGACAAAATCCACCTACCAGGATACTGCATTGCCCCGCATGGCGGGTGAATCATGGTATCCTGGGAGACGAGAGGGCCATCACCATGTTCGAAGCACGAACGCGCCGCTACGAGGACGAGTGCGCCTTCCTCCTGGCCTTTGTTGATGACACGGAGGAGTCGCCCTGGATGGTCGCCTCGGACTACCATCTTCAGGCCGAGCACGGGGCGGTGATCCCCACCCGGAACTACCTGCTCCGCCGCCGGCCCGACCTCTATGTGAGCGGCGAACTGCTAGTCCGATTTTCCAAGCCGGACGGAAGCACTGGCCAGGTGGGGCCGGACATGCTGGCCGCCTACGCCCCCCAGCACCTCCGTTCCTCCTTCGACGCGGCCAAGGAAGGGGCGTTCCCTGCCTTCGTCCTGGAGATCGTCTCTCCCGAATCGGATCGGCGCGACAAGCACGAGAAGGCCCGCCTCTACGACCTGCTGGGGGCACGGGAGTACGCCATCTTCGACCCGCGCGGGCGGGAAGGGCGACAGTTGTGGGGCTACCGGCGGGACGAAGGGGGCGCCTGGCTGCCCTGGCCCGGCGCGCGGTGGGGGGAGTTGCACAGCGCCGTGCTGGGACTCACCCTGGTGGCAGTAGGCTTTCTTCTCCGCTTCCGCGACGAGGAGACGGGGCTGCTGATCCCCATCCTCGAGGAACTGAGCGACGAGGTGGCGGTGGCCGAGGCGGGACGTGACCTGGCCGAAACCGCGCGGGAGCAGGCCGAGATACGAGCAACCAAGGAGCAGGCGGCCCGCGAACTGGCCGAAGCGGCGAGAGAGCAAGCCGAGATCGCTCGGGATCAGGCCGAAACGGCGCGCAAGCAAGCCGAAACGGCTCGCGAACAGGCCGAGGCGGCTCGCGAGCAGGAGCAAGCAGCCCGAGGGGCGGCCGAGACCCGGATGGCCGCCCTGGAGGCCGAACTACGGCGCTTGCGGGAAGGCGAATCATGGCAACCCCCCACTCGGTAGCGGATCCGGTGCCCACCGGGGCTCCGATGGGGAACCTGGCCGCCAACGATGGGGTCACTCCCATGCCGCAAAGCGACCTTTCCCGGCCCAATCTCTACATCAATCGCGAGTTGAGCTGGATCGAGTACAACCGCCGGGTTCTGGAGGATGCCGCCGATCCGCGCCACCCCCTGCTTGAGCGGGTAAAACTCCTCTCGATCTATAACTCCAACGTCGACGAGTTCTTTATGATCCGCCTTTCCGGCCTGAAGGAACAGTTGCAATCCGGAGTTACCGAAGCGGCGCCGGATGGCTTGACGGTCAGCGAACAGCTGCGGGAGATTCGCAAAGCCCTGGAGCCGCTGGCCATCGAGCAGCGCGCCCTCTTCACCCATCAGCTCAGCCCCGCCCTGGCCGAACAGGGAGTGCGCATCTCGGAGCTTGCCGCGCTCCGTCCCGCCGAGCAGGTCGCGCTCAAAGACTATTTCGATCGCGAGATTTTTCCCGTCCTCACGCCCCTGGCCTTTGATCCCGGGCACCCGTTCCCCCATATCTCCAACCTGAGTCTGAATCTGGCGGTGACCGTTACCGACCTCAAGGAAGGCGAGCGATTCGCGCGGATCAAGATTCCCAGCGTCCTCCCGCGCCTGGTGCCGGTCCAACGCCCCGGCAGTGATGCCCTGCCTACCGCCGCGCACCGCCCGCAGACGTTCATCTGGCTGGAACAACTGGTGGCGGAGCATCTATCGGCGCTCTTCCCTGGTCTGGAAGTGGTGGAATCATATGCCTTCCGGGTGATCCGGGACGCCGATATCGAGATCCAGGAGGATGAAGCGGCGGATCTCTCGCGGTCGGTGGAGGCAAGCCTGCTCGAGCGGCGATTCGGCTCGGTGGTGCAGCTTACGGTGGAAACAACCATGCCCGTCCGCCTCCGGACCCTCCTGGCCAGCAACCTCCGCATCGGTCCCGACGATGTCTATGCCGAGGATGGGCCGCTCGGCCTGGCGGACCTGAGCGAATTGCTCCGCCTGGATCGTCCGGACCTCAAGGATCCGCCATTCGCGCCCCGCGTGCCGCACGCCCTCCGTTCCGCCGGAGAGGACGTGTTCGAGGCGATCAAGCGCCAGGATATACTGCTGCATCACCCCTACGATTCGTTCACGCCGATCGTGGATCTGATCCAGACCGCCGCGCGCGATCCGCAGGTGCTGGCGATCAAGCAGACCCTCTATCGGGTGGGAAGCCACGCTCCAGTGGTCGATGCCCTGATGGAGGCGGCGGGACAGGGCAAACAAGTCGCGGTGCTGGTGGAACTCAAGGCCCGCTGGGACGAGGAGAACAACATTGAGTGGGCGCGATCCCTGGAGCGGGCCGGCGTGCATGTGGCCTACGGGATGGTGGGCCTGAAGACGCACGCCAAGATCGCCCTGGTGGTCAGGAAGGAACCGGACGGGATCCGCCGCTATGTCCACCTGGGTACCGGCAACTACAACGCCGCCACTGCCCGCGTCTACACCGATCTGGGCCTGCTCACCTGCAACCCGGAACTGGGGGCCGATGCCTCTGATTTGTTCAACTATCTCACCGGCTACTCCACTCAGTCCACCTACCGGCGCCTCCTGGTGGGGCCGGTGAGCCTCCGCGCCAGCTTCCTTGAGCGGATCGAACGGGAGATCCTGGTGCATCGGGCAAGCGGGGGCGGGCGGCTGATTCTCAAGATGAATTCCCTGGTAGACGCGGAGATCATCCAGGCGCTCTATCGCGCCTCCCAGGCTGGAGTCACGATCGATCTGCTGGTCCGGGGCGTCTGTTGCCTGGTCCCAGGGGTTCCGGGGGTCTCCGAGACCATCCGAGTCACCAGTATCGTGGGCCGGTTCCTCGAGCATAGCCGCGTCTACTACTTCCGGAACGGCGGCGACGAGGAGATACAACTCGGCAGCGCCGACTTGATGCCGCGGAATCTGGATCGCCGGGTGGAGACCCTGTTCCCCATCGAGGATCCTGGGCTGCGCGCCTGGCTCCGCGGGGACGTGCTGGACGCCTATCTTCGCGACACGGTGAACGCGCGCCTCCTGGGCGCCGATGGCCACTATTCCAGGGTCACTCCGGCGCCGGGCGAGCCGCCGTTCGATAGCCAGGCATCCTTCCTGACCCAGGGAGGAAGCACGGGCGGCGGGAGTTACCCGTAAAGGGCTCAGGCATCAGGCACCGTGGGTAGTCTAGGCGTAGCCAGCTTCTCCTTGGCTACCACCGCCTGCACCACGGCGGGAGGCTCGGAACCACGCGATTCCCGCCAGGCGGCGGTCCCAACTGCCTGGAGCAGACCGGCAAGAGGGGCGGCGAAGAGGGCGCCCCAAATGCCGAAGATCTCGGTGCCGGCTACCAATCCGATCAAGGCGGTCGCCGGATGGATCCCTACCGCCTTCCCCATGACGCGCGGCCCCACGATGTCACCCTCGATGATATGGACCACCACGAAGTAGGCAAGCACGACGAGCGCCAGTACCCAGCCCTGAAACAGCGCGACCACGATGCAGACGGCGCCGGAGACGAGCACGCCAATGATCGGAATGAATTCCATGAAGAAAGCGAGGATCCCAAGCAGGATGGCATAGGGAACGTGGAGGACGAGCATCCCGCCGCCGACCAGCACGCCAATCAGGGTGGCCATCGCCAGGGTTCCCCGAATGTAGCCGCCTACCACCTGATTCACGATAGCGATCACCAGGGAGGTGCGCCATCGTTGGGTCAGGGGTGTTTCGCGGCGCAGCCGCTTCGCGATCTTTGGCCCGTTAGCCGTCAGATACACGCTGAGAATCAAAATGAGGATCATATCGATAAGCGTGTTCAGGATACCGGAGACGATCCCGATCGTCTGCGTGGCCACCCCCGTACCCGTGCCCTGGAGATAGGCGACTGCCTGCTGCTGGGTGTGATCGATCTTCGCTTGCGTAACGCCGAGCGGCCTGAGCGTGCTCACCAGCCGGGGCTCGAAGCGCTTGAACTGCTGCTCATATTTCGGGAGATTACCCACCAGGTTGGTGATCTGATTGGCGGCCGTATCGACTAGGAGCGCGCCTAACCCAAGGAGTATCGAGAAGCCGAGCACGTAGGCCAGGGCAATCGCCAGCCATCGAGGCCCCCAACGGGAGAAGAGCGCCACCAGCGGCGTCAGGGCATAGGCCACGATGCCGCTAAGCACCAATACCAGCAATGTCTTGGCCACATGTGTGAGGAGCCATCCGGCAATCACCACGACGGCCAGCCAGGCCAGGATGATCAGCGGAAGGTAGAGGGCACGCTGCCAGGAGGGGGAAACCGGGCGGCTGCCCAGCGGGGGCCGATCACTCTCAACTGGCAACGCAGGCACCCAACCTGTCAAACGGGATCACGATCACGCAGGCAGCGCTCATATCTTTCACTGTATCACTCTTTTCGTTGCGGCACCCCACGAACCGGACTAGCCCCCTTTTTACCCCATGTCCACTCGATCGGGCGGTGTCCCGTCCGCGCCCCTACGCGATAGTTAAGCCTGGCGAGCGAGATCCGGACTGGACCGGTACTCCGCGCCCGCAACAAAAAAGGCGGAGCCATGAACGAACGACAACTGGATGGGAAGCGCGTCGCCATTCTGGCGACCAATGGGGTGGAGCAGGTCGAATTGCTCGAACCTCGGCAGGCCCTTAATCAGGCCGGCGCGCGGACGCAGGTGATCGCTCCCGAGGCAGGAGTGATCCAGGGCTGGAACCACGACGAGCGTGGGGATCGGATCCCGGTGGACGCTACTCTGGATCAGGTGAGCCCGCATGATTTTGATGCTCTTCTCCTCCCTGGCGGCGTACAAAACCCGGACTACTTACGGATGAATCCGGCGGCGGTCAGCTTCGTGCGCGTGTTTTCCTCCACCGGAAAACCGATCGCCGCCATTTGCCACGGACCCTGGATGTTGGTGGAGGCCGGTGCCGTACGGGGAAAGAAGCTTACCTCGTGGCCCTCGCTGAAAACGGATATCGAGAACGCGGGCGGCGCATGGTCGGATCAGCCGGTGGTCGTCGACACGGCGCTGGTGACCAGCCGGAAGCCCGACGATATTCCTGCCTTTAACCGCGAAATGCTTTCCCTGATCGCGGCCACCGGTGCCGCGTCCAGGCCACAACCCGTCCGAGGGAGCGCCGGCTGACCGCCCGATAACGCGATCAGGAACCGGCTTCGCGCGGAAGATCTTTGTGGGGATCGATCGGAGCGTGGTCGTCATAGACCTTCGTCATGGACTGGCGGAGATCGGCAAACGCCGCGTCGAGCCGGAGCAGCATCCCTTGACCCTCCCCGCTGTCTAGATTCCCCTGGTCCTGGGCGATCTGAACCACATGGGCCGCGACCCGGTTAAAGGCATCCTTGGTGACGTGTTGAACGTCACCCACATGGCGGACTACAATAGAGAGAAAATCGTCGAACGTACGTGCCGGCGCTACCTCGCCGGCATGTATGCGAGACACCTCCTCCAGATCTCGCCTCAGGTCGTCCGCGCTCCCGTAGGAATCCTGGGCCAGGCGCTCCACCAGGACGATCATACGCCCAGGAGCATCTCGGACCAGCAAACCATTGATGAGCTCTTCCTTGGTGGTCGGAAAGGCCACATGGGTTGCGAATACCTCGATATCGTGTTGCGTATCAGCCATGCCCGTAAGCCTCCGCGCTTGAGCGTTACGCACTTTCATCTCGTCTCTTTCGCGCCGGTGAAGGCCGGCGCGAGTCGGGGGTATGCCGCGGCGCCGCGCTAGTAGGATGCTGGTACACTTTGGAGAGAGGCTCAACTTCCCCAGTAGCGCGGCGGCGGGATAGCCCGGTTCTCTTCGCAGTGTACCGTCCGAGAGCGTAGCACGCACTGCCGCCGAGGGGCCGGAACGTGGATAAGGGGGTCGGCATTTCCCTGACCACGGCTCTGAGGCAAGCGCCCGCGGCGTGAGATCCCGAACGGGTTGGAGAGCAGGGTCGAATAGCCGAAGGTCAAGCGAAAGAAGGATACAGGTGCACCGATGAAGGACTCAGCAGGCGATCTCAAGGATCAAGCAAAGGATACAGCGGCTCAACTCGTCGATCAGACCGCGAGCACGGTGGATGATTTTACCAACCAGGCGAAGGAGACGGCGGGCGATCTGGCCGGCCACGCCAGGGAAAGAACTGAGCATCTTGCCGAACAAGCCAGGGACGCGGTGACGCGAGCGGGCGAGCAAGCAAAGACTGTAGCCGGACAGACGGTCGATCAGATAAAAGACACGGTCGGACATCTCGCCGAGCAGGCGAAGGACGCGGCCGGTCAGGCGCTTGACCAGGTAAAGGATACGACAGGCCAGCTTGCCGATCAGGCGAAAGAGAAGTCAGGGCAGCTCGCTGGGCAGGCGAAGGGTTCAGCTGGGCATCTCGCCGACCAGGCCAGGGATTCGGCTGGACATCTTACCAATCAGGCCGTGGAAACGGCAAAACAGGCGGCGGCCGGGGCCAAGGACACGGTCGGCAAGGCGACCGTGCAGGCGAAGATAACCGCCGGCCAGGTCGCGGATCAGGCCAGGGAGGGAACGAGCCATCTGGCTGCCCAGGCCAAAAGCGCGAGCGCCCCCGTGCCAACTACCGCGCTGGCGTTTGCCAGGCGTCATCCGCTCTGGATTGGCGGTATGGCCCTGGTTCTGGGCCTGTTGCTCGGCCGGCTGCTCCGCCAGTCAAGCGACGATGATTCGGAGAATGAAGAAGAGGCAAGCACGCATGAGCCAGGCATCTAGCCTGGGTCGGAGCGAGCGTGACTCGACCCAAGGAGACGAGCGGGAGACGATTCCTTTCCAGTTACGCCGACTTGGGGTCGTCATGCATCCCGATCCGGCGCGGCCCGAGGAGGCACGGGGCATTCTAAATCCAGGGGTGGCACGCGACCACGAGGGGAGAGTCTGGCTGTTCCCCCGCGTAGTGGACCAGCACGATCGGTCGCGGATCATCCGGGCCCGCGTGCTGCTGAACGAGCGGGGCGATCCCACGAGCGTGATCCGTGAGGGCGTGGCGCTCGAACCCTCGGAATCCTACGAGCTGCGGCCCGTGGAGCAGGCGGGCGGGTGCGAGGATCCCCGTGTCACCTATATCGAGGCCTTGAATCTCTATGTGATGACCTATTGCGCCTGGGGACTGGCGGGCGCGCGTCTGGCCATGGCCTGCTCCACCGACCTCCGGTCGTGGGAACGGCTGGGGTTGGTGGACTTCGAGCCCCATGTTGATCCCCTCTACCGAGTAAACTTCGACGAATATTACAATAAGGACGGCGTACTCTTCCCGGCCCCGGTCAACGACCCGGACGGGCTCAAGTCAATCGCCCTCTTGCATCGCCCAGTCTACGGTGACCACATTCCGAACGGGATCACCGATCCCCGACCGGCGATCTGGATCTCGTACTCTCCCCTGGAAGCAGCCCGGCGAAACCGCTCCGCGCTGCGTGACATGCGCCGGCACCATGTCCTGATCGAACCCGAAAGCGCCTGGGAGGCGCTGTATATTGGCGCCGGGACGCCGCCTATTCTTACCCCGCACGGCTGGCTCGTCATTTACCATGGAGTTCAAGAACATCCGGTGCCGCCCGGCGACCCGCGGAAGCCGCTCCGCTATAGCGCGGGCGCCCTGATCCTGGATACCTTCGATCCCCGGATCGTCCGCTACCGCTCGCCGCGGCCGATCCTGGAACCGGAGACGCCAGAGGAGATGGGGGGAAACGTCGCCGGCGGCGCGGTGTTCCCCACCGGTATCGATGACCTTGGAGGTGGCCGCATGAATGTCTATTACGGCGTCTCGGATACGCGCATCGGGGTCGCGCGGCTCCAGGTTCCCGCCCACCTCCCGGGGCCTCCGCGGGCTGAGCCGGCGGCGCGGCTGGTCGGGAACCGCGGGTCCTGATCCTTGGCGAGTATTTCCGCCTCCCGCGACGGCGAGGCGGATCGAAAGGAACACCACATGGAGCAGCGAACGATTGGCGGGCGACCGGTAAGTGCCCTTGGCTATGGGGCGATGTATCTCTCGGTTCAGGGCCGTCCGACGGAAGAGCAAGGGCTGGAGGCCATACACGCGGCCCTGGCCGGGGGCGTGACCCTCATTGATACAGCGGATTCGTACTGTCTGGACGATCAGGACAGGGGGCACAATGAGCGGCTGATCGCCAGGGCGCTGCGCCAGGCCGGGGCCTCGGCGGACATGGTGCTGGTGGCGACCAAGGGTGGCCACACGAGGCCGAAGGGGAACTGGGACGTGGACGGCAGGCCCGCCTATCTGCGCCAGGCATGCGAGGCGAGTCTGATCGCCCTGGGCGTGGAAGCGATTGATCTCTACCAGTTCCACCGGCCCGATCCCAAGGTGCCTTTCGTGGAGTCCGTCGGCGCCATGGCGGACCTCCAGCGGGAAGGGAAGGTACGAATGGTGGGCCTCTCCAATGTCTCGGTCGCGCAGATCGACGCGGCCCAGCGTCTGGTCACGGTAGTGAGCGTACAGAACGAGTTCAACCCATGGCAGCGCCGAGACGAAGCGAACGGAGTGCTGGCCGCCTGTACCGAACGGGGAATCGCCTACCTGCCGTACTCACCGTTCGGAGGCGGCGGTCGTGCCAAAGGCTTGGGCAAGCTGGGGCCGGTGGCGGCGGTGGCGCGCGCGCATGGCGCCACGCCCTATCAAGTCATGCTCGCCTGGCTGCTCGCGAAGTCCCCGGTGATGATCCCGATCCCATGCAGTACCCGCGGCGCGGGGGTGCGCGAGAATCTCGGGGCGGCAACCCTTACCCTCACGCCGGAGGAGATCGGCGCCCTGGAGGCCATGCGGCCCGCATAGGGCCTCCGGCAATCGGGCCGATCGGGCGGATCCGACCGATCCGATCCGTCCCTGCCCCTACCGCATCGTGTCCCCCAGGCGGAGGTCATCCAGATCAAGATCTCGCTGGACTCGGCGCAGGGCCTCATCGCCGATCACGTCGCGGTCGCGCAGGGCGACCAGGGTGGCGCGTTCAGCGTCAAGCAGATCGCGCCGTACCCGCTGGACCGCGCCCGCGTGTGCCTCGGCATCCTCCGCTTCGTCGCCCGCCCCGGCAAGCCGGGCGGCGCGGCGCTCGTAGTGGACGCGCAAATCCTCGAGTAACTCCGGCGGAACCTCGTCGCGGGCGGCCCAGACCTTGAGCCGGGCCAGCGCGGCCCTTACCACTGCCTGCCGTGCCTGGCGTTCCTCGCGCGCCGCCGTGTCGTCCCTGGCCACTCCCAGCCAGCGAATAAGCGCCCCCAGGCTGAGCCCCTGGCCAACCAGGGTAACGAGAATAACGCCGAAGGTAAGAAAGAGGATCAGATAGCGGTCGGGGAAGGGCCCATGGGCGGCCCGCTCCGGCAGGGCAAGCGCGAGGGCCAGGGCGATGGCCCCACGGAGACCAGCCCAGGCGAGAATGCCCAGTTCGGCGCGCGAGGGCGGGCGAGCGTCGCCTCCGCCCAGCCGGCCCCAGGCGGCGGCGATTTGGATACCCGGATAGACCCAGGCGATACGGACGACGATCACGGTCAGGCACACCACGGCGGCATTCCCGAGCAGGGCGGGGATAGACTCCCCGGAGAGAGCGAGGACGATGGGATGCAATTGGAAGCCCACCAGGATGAAGGTGAGGCCATTGATCACGAAGGTGCCCAATTCCCAGATCGCGTCAGCCTGGAGACGAGTGGCGGGCGCGATCGCCAGCGGCGAGCGGCGGCCCATGTAGAGGCCGGTGGTCACGGCCGCCAGCACGCCCGACGCTCCCAGGAGCGCGGCGGGCAGATAGGCCGCGAAGGGCGTCAGCAAGGCCAGCAGACCCTCGACCCGGCTATCCTCGATATACCGCCGGATCCGCAAGATGATCGCGCCGGCGACCAGCCCCACGGCCACGCCGCCCACGCTCGCCCCAATGAAGTGCAGGCCGACATCGGCCAGCGAGAAGGAACCATGGACGACAACCCCCACCGCGCTGCCGTAGACGACCAGAGCGGTGGCATCATTGACCAGGCTTTCACCTTCCAGAATCACCACCACGCGCCGCGGCACGCCCAGCCGCGCCATGATAGCGGTGGCGGCGACCGCGTCGGTGGCGGACACGACCGCGCCGAGCACGAAAGAGACCGGCCAGGGAAGCCCCAGCACCATATGGGCAACCGCGGCGACCCCGACCGTGGTGACCACGACCAGGCCGAAGGCCAGGGAGGCGATAGGACGCAGGTTGGCGCTAAAATCGCGCCATGAGGTATGGAGGGCCTCCCAGTAGAGCAAGGGAGGCAAAAAGAGAAAAAGAAAAAGATCGGGTTCCAGCACCACGTCCGGCAACACCCGATTAGGGATGAAGCCCAGAATCAGGCCGCCAATAACCAGCAGAATTGGGTACGGCACGGACAGCCGATTCGCCAGGGACACCAGGCCGGCGACCACCGCGAGCAGGCCCAGGATAAGGGCGATGTCGTACATGAGCGAACTCTCCCCAGTGCGCCGCGGCCAGGGCGCGCGAGGCACCGGCAAGGGAGACCGCGGGCGGACGCGAACCGGCTACGCGGGATCCAGCATTATCTCATCCACGTAGCACCAGGCCCACTGATCACCAGGTTCCACGGACTGCATGATCGGATGCTGGGTGGCGTGAAAGTGCTTGGTCGCGTGGGTGTTCTTCGAGGAGTCACAACAGCCAACGTGCCCACAGGTGAGACACATGCGTAAATGGACCCAGCTATCGCCCGTCTGGAGGCATTCCTCGCAGCCGGGGGCGCTCGGCGTCACTTCCCGCACCTCGGACCAATGCGCGCATCGGGTCGCCATTTTACTCCACCTCCGTATCGGTGAGCGCCAGGGCCAGCACCGCGTTGCCGGCCAATGCTTCTTGCAGCTGGGCGATGCTGATCCGCTCGTTGGCGATGTGGCAGTCCGCCTCCAGTCCCGGCCCGTAGCCGATTGGGGGAATACCCGCGTCGTGCAGATGGCCGCCATCGGTGGCGAACCGCCAGAATCCCGCCGGGGCGCCGCCCAGCGCCCGCTCCGCCGCGCGCACCGCCCAATGATCGGACGCCAGGGCGTAGGGACGGAAAATGGCGGGAAGAGCCATGTGCAGGCCGCTGTAGCTGGTCATATCCTCCTCCACCACCGCGACCTTCCCGCGGCTGCCCGGCGTCAAGGCCGCGTCCAGCAGCCCCTGTAAGGATCGGACCATCGTCTCCGCCTCTTCACCAGGGATAGTGCGCCAATCGAGGTGGATACGGACGCTTTCGGGAATCACGTTCACGCTGTCGTTATCCGACCGGTAGATGGTGGGAACCAGGGTGGCGGGGCCAAACTCCGGATGCGATGGAAGCCGGAGATCGCCGAGTGCCACCAGGAAGGCCGCCGCGGCGGGATGGGGATTGATCGCCTGATCCGGGGCACTGGCGTGCCCGGCCCGCCCGGTGATTGTCACCTCGATACCCGTCCGCCCGCGATGTCCCCGCCGAAGCGTACAGGCGCTGGGCTCACCCACCACGGCGCTATCGGCCCGCAGATGGGTGACCAGATGTTGGGCGCCGAGGCCGCCGATCTCCTCCATCACCACCGCCGTGACGTAGATATCGCCGGCGGGCGCGAGATCCGCCGCGCGGAGGAGCGGCGCCAGATGTACCTGGCAGGCCAGCGACCCCTTGATGTCGGTGGTCGCCCGGCCCCAGAGATAGCCGTCCCTCACCTGTCCGGAGAAGGGATCGGCGTGCCAATACGCCCGGTCGCCGGGCGAAACATGGTCCATGTGGGCATTAAAGAGCACCGAGCGGCCCGTGCCGCGTCCCCGAAGGACACCGATCACGTTCCCCGCGTCATCCACCCACACATCATCGTAGCCCAGACGTTCCATTTCGGCCCGAACCAGGGCCGCCACCGCCCCTTCCTCGCCCGGCATACTGGGGGTACGGACCAACTGGGCAGCGAAGTCCACCGCGGCACCAATCCGGTCCGCCGCCCGCGCCCGCAGGGTATCGGCCACCGCCATCATCACGCTCCTCGGCCACTACTCACAGGGAAGCTCCATGCATAAGGATACCATTCCAACCTCAACGGCCCACGGGGATAAGGCGAGACGCGGGGAGAACCCCAACTCTGGTACGATGACGGGATGACGTCAAAGACGCACCAGGATGAAGGAGCGCGGCGGCCATGAGTGCCGAGGATCGAGCCCTGCTGCTGATCGGCGACAGCACCAACAACGCCGACATGTATCACGCGATTGGCTTTCTCTTCGGCGATCCGGTGATCTATCTGCGCGCCGGGGACCACGAGACCCTTGTCTGCTCCGGCTTCGAGGCCGAGGAGGCCCGCCGGCATTCCCGGATCGCCGACGTTCGTTCGTATCTTGATCCCGATCTTGGCTATCAGCGGGCCCGCGCGGCGTCGCTCCCCCATCATCTGGCCATGGCCGAGGTCGCGCGCCAGTTGCTGGAATCGGCCGGAGCGAGCGCGGCAACCGTACCCGATACCATTCCCCTCAGCACGGTCGATTACCTGCGGGCCCGGGGAATCGAGGTGATCTGCGATCCGGAGGTGAAGGCGCGCGAGCGATTGGTCAAGCGTCCGGACGAGATCGCCGCCATCGAGGGAACCCAGCGCGCCACCGAAAAGGCCATGCGGCGGGCCATCGACCTGATTGCCGGCAGCGAACCGCGGGCCGGCTTCCTGTTCCATCAGGATCGCCCACTCACCGCCGAGGATCTGCAATTGGCCATCGACCAGGTGTTCCTGGAGGAACGCTGCCTGGCCGAGGGGACGATCACCTCCGGCGGAACCGATACGGCCAGCCCACACCACCGGGGCGCCGGCCATCTCCGCGCGGCGGCCCCGATCGTGCTCGACATTTTTCCCCGCCATAAGGATACTCGCTACTTCGCCGATATGACCCGGACGGTGAGCAAGGGCGATCCGGGGCCCGCCATCCGCGGAATGTTCGAGGCCACCCTCCGCGCGCAAGAGGCGGCGCTGGCCCTGATCGCGGACGGGGTCAGCGGCAAGAATGTCTACGAGGCCGCGTGCCGCGTGTTTGAGGATGCCGGCTATCCCACCAGCCTGCGAACCGGCGGCATCCCCGCCACCGGCTTCATCCATGGCTTGGGTCATGGGGTGGGGCTGGAAATCCACGAGGGGCCACGGATGAGTTTTCACGATGAGACGCTGCACGAGGGCCAGATCGTCACCGTTGAGCCGGGGCTCTATGACCCGGCGATCGGCGGGGTCCGGATCGAGGATCTGGTGGTGGTGACCGGAGACGGCTGCCGGAACCTGACCCGCTTCGAGAAGGTCTTGGTCGTGTGATCCAACGTTACCGCGTGGCACCTCTCGATCGGGCGGCCCTGATCCGCACGAGTTGTACCCTGGCGGCCTTGCTGGGGCTACTGGTGCTGGTCTACATGATCCACCAGTTGGCTCCCCCGATCATGCTGCTCGACGCGCCGCTCGTCATCCTGCCCGCGCTCGCCTATGCCGGAACGCCCGAGGGGTACGCGGTCGACGCCCACGCCCTGTACATCGAGCGGCGTGCCATGCGGACCCTTCGCGTTCCCCTTGAGCGCCTGAAAGCAATCCACCCGCTGCCCCGCCCCGCCGTGGACGGCGCCCTGC
Source organism: Chloroflexota bacterium (assembly GCA_035534995.1). Classification (GTDB taxonomy): domain Bacteria; phylum Chloroflexota; class UBA5177; order JANWHV01; family JANWHV01; genus JANWHV01. Next base: position 26,521 of record DATLQX010000369.1, read on the forward strand.
GCCTCTTCGGCACCGGCGGCCTCTTCGGCTGGGCCGGGCGGTACCGGTTCCGTGGGCTCGGCTCCGTCTCCATGCACGCCACCAACCTGGACCGCCTGCTGGTAATCGAGCGCCGACGGGGCCGTCCCTTACTGATCAGCCCCCTGGACCCCGACGCATTTCTCAACGGGGTGCGCCGGCAATTCGAGACCATCGAGGGATCCGCCCGCCATCGGTCTTGAATCACAGGTGACGGGCGATCTAGGAGCGCCGGTCGCCAGGCCCGCTGAGCTTGGCGGTTATCGGACGGATCGGACCGATCCGACCGATCTGATCGTCCCCGTACCAGGCGGGCCTGACGACCCGCGCCTCTACACATTCTCCTGCCGTGCTAGAGACAAGCGTGGGCCCAGGGGAGGGTAAACCAGAAGGTGTTTCCCGGCCCCTGGTCGGACGTCTGGACCCCTATCTTCCCCTCCATGGCTTCGACCAGGCGGCGGCAGATGTAGAGGCCAAGTCCGGTGCCGGCGGTCAGACCGGAGGCGGTTCGAGTAGCGCGGAGGCGGCCGAAGCGGGCGAATAAGCGCGCCTGCTCCTCCGCCGTAAGGCCGGTCCCCTGATCGGTGATCTCAAGCCGGATAGCTGACGAGTCGGGAAGCCAGCGGATCAGAATCGGGGTGCCGGCGGGGGAGTATTTCGCCGCATTGTCGAGCAAGTTGAGGAGTATCTGCGCCACCCGGTCCCGATCCGCCCACACAAGGTAGGCGGCGGCGGGCGCCTCCACCACGAACTGGCGGTCGTCATGGACAACGGAGACATCGGCCACCGACTCCGCCACCAGCACCCCCACGTCCGGGCAGCCCAAGCGCACTTCGACATCGGCGGCCAAACGGGTGGCGAGCGAGACGCTGCCGACCAGGCGCTCCATACGGAGGGTGGAGCGCATGATCCGCTCCACGTTGCCGCGCCGCCGATCCTCTGGAAGCTCGTCCCAGTGGGTGAGTAAGAGTTGCGCGAAGCCCCGGATCGTGGCCAGGGGCATGCGTAATTCATGCGACAACGCGGAAAGGAAATCGGCGTTGCCGGCCACCACATCCGGGATCTCGCCCGAGGCGGCGGGGACTACGGGATCATTCTGAGCGGGAACAAGAATATCGGTCATGCATGCATTGTGAGCCAGGGCCCAGTGGGCAGCCATCCCCAAATCGGATAGCCTGACCAGGGGAGAACCTCCATGGCCGCCGAACCGCCGACGCATGAACCGCCAAGTACTGAACCGCTCGATGCCCCTCGGATCGCAGGCTGGGCCGACGAGCTACGGGCCATGGCGGCGATCGGCCTGCTCTACGGGCACGATCACTTCGATCGCGAACGCTACGCGCGCATCCAGACCATGGCGGCGGAGATGCTTGCCCTGGCGGCGGTCCCCGGCGGCACTCCGGAGACGGTGCGGGCGGCTCTAGCCCGCGATATAGGCTATGTCACGGTCAAGGTAGGGGTAGCGGGCGCGGTGTTCGACCACGCGGGATGGCTGCTATTGCTTCAGCGGCGAGACAGCGGCCTCTGGGCCATGCCCGGTGGCTGGGCGGACGTTGGGGACGACACGCCGGCCGCCATGACCGCGCGCGAGGTGCGCGAGGAAACCGGGATGGAGGTCCATGTAGACCGCTTGCTCGGTCTCTATGATAGCCGTCGCCGCCGCTTCGGCCATCCCCATCACCTGTACCACATCGTCTTTGCCTGCACGCCCATCGGTGGAGAGCCGAGGGTCACCGAGGAATCGCGAGCCATCGCGTGGTTCACCCCCGATCGCCTCCCGCCGCTGGCGGTCAGCCATACGGACGCCGTCCAGGACGCCTTCCGCTGGTGGGCCGACCCCACCCTGCCGGCGGTGTTCGACTGAAC
>DATLQX010000370.1:0-9137 GCA_035534995.1 Chloroflexota bacterium
GGCGTTACTGCGCGAGCGGCGGCTCTCGTCGACCGAACTGACGGCCATGGCGCTCGATCGGATCGCTCGGCGCGGCCCGGCGCTGAATGCCTTTCAGGTGGTGCTCGCGGACGAGGCTCTGGCGGCGGCCCGAGCGGCGGATCGGGAGATGAGCCTGGGTCACTACCGGGGGCCCTACCATGGGGTGCCCGTGGCGGTGAAGGATCTGCTGGCCATGCGGGGGACCGCTACCTATGCCGGTTCGAGCCAGCCCTGGCCGGGTTTCGCCGATTTCGACTCGGCGGCGGTGGAGCGCCTCCGCGACGGTGGCGCGGTTATCGTGGGCAAGACACGCCTCTCGGAGTTCGCCTATTCGTCTGGCTCCAACAACGCCCATTACGGTCCCACCGCGAACCCATGGGACGCCGGCCGCGATACCGGAGGGTCCAGCTCGGGCTCCGGGGCGGCGGTGGCCGCTGGACTCGTCTATGCCGCCCTGGGCACCGATACCGGCGGTTCGATCCGCATCCCCTCCGCGTTCTGCGGCCTGGTGGGACTGAAGCCCAGCCATGGACGGACCTCGCTCTATGGCGGGGTCACGCTTTCGTGGTCTCTGGATCACCTGGGGCCGATGACTCGCTCGGTGGGCGACGGCGCCGATTTGCTTGACTTGCTTGCCGGACCCGATCCCCGCGATCCGCGGACCCTCGTGGCCGCTCCCGCGCTGCCGGCCCGCCCGCTGGCGGGACTCCGGGTGGGAGTGCTGGGCGACGACGGATCGGGTACCCAGCTTGCCACTGACTCGGTGTTGGCAGGCTGGCGCCGAGGTCTGGAGGCACTGGCCGAGGGTGGGGCAGAGTTGGTCCCGGTGGATGTGGCCTGGCTGGAGATGGCGCGGCAGGTGAACGGGACGTTGCTGGTCCTTGAAGCATTCACCCTGCATGAGGAGCGATTGCGGACCCGCTGGAATGAAATTGGCGAGTTTCCCCGGCGGCGCCTGATGCAAGCCTTGCTCCACGGGCCATCCGCCTACGTGCGGGCGTCACAGGCACGGGCCATGGTGTGGGAGCAGGCGCGGGAACTGTTCGAGCGGATCGATCTGCTGAGCACGCCCACCATGCCCTTCGGCGCCCCGAAGCTTGGGGTGCCAGGTGGAACACGCTTCACGGCGCCGTTCAACCTCCTGGGTTTGCCGGCCTTGAGCCTGCCGGTCGGTCTTACCGGCGAGGGGCTTCCAATTGGGCTGCAAATGATCGGGCCGCCGGGTGCCGAGGCAACCGTATTGGTGGCGGGAGCGGCTCTGGAACGAAGCGGAATCTGGGCGCTGGCGTGATCAGTCGGATCGGACCGATCAGTCGGATCGGACGGTTGACACCTTCCGCTAGCCGTGGGCGGGCTCCAGCACCTGCCTGGGGATCGGGGTGAGGGCGGCCTGACCTGGCGGCATCCAGGTCAGGTAGCAGTGCAGATAGCTACCTGTGGCACTGTAGTCCAGGTGGATCTGGTGCGCGCCCGCCGCCAACGGTATCGTAACCATGGGGCTGCTCGTGCCCGATGGTTCCGTGATCACGAGCTTGCCGTCAAGGTAGAGCACCGAAGAACCGGTGCTGTCCAGGGCGAAACCGTAGTTTCCTCCGGCAGGCGCGAGCAGGCTGCCTGTCCAGCGCGCCGAGAAGGGAAACTGCGTGTTGGGCGGCGGCTGTTGGTAATAGGTGTTGATCGTGGCGTCCACGCGCGCCAGAACCGGCGCCCCGCCAATCGTGGCTCCGCCAAAATAGAGGCCCAACAAGCCGCCGGTCGGGAGAGTCGGCGCCCCCAGGCTCGTGCCTGGCACCATGGTCCACGCGGCCTCGTTTCCACCGGGATTCCCGGCTGCCCATTCGAGCGCGACACTGGGGCCGGCCGGCCCAACCCCGTGGACGACCAGCGCGTGATCGCCCGCTCCCAGACGGATCGATCCGGTTCCGGCGACCGCGTCCCGCCACTTCGCGCCGTCAAGGGAGATCGTGCCGTGCCGGATCCCCAGGACGCGGAAAGAGAGTGGCGTCCACACCTTATCGCCGCTGATCACCAGTGTCCCGGCCACCGAGACCGGGGTATTGGGTCCGCTTCCTTGGGGCCATGGCTGGCCTCCCACGACATGTGGGAGGGAAAACGCCGCGGCACCGGCGCCAAAGCTCACCGTCACGCCGGAGTTCCGTTCGCCATCGGCAGCGCTAATTGTCATAACGTCGGCGACCACGGTGCGTTTGTCGTAGGCCGGAGACAGAGGAATAAGCGGGGCATCGGGGTAGGAGGCGCGCACATTGGCGATCACTTCAGGCTCCGTGGTGGGGATGATCAAGGCCAGACCCTCGGCCGGAATCGGGAAAGGAACGGGGATGTTGGGATCGTACGCGGCCAGGGGAATCTGGCCGGCGGCCCACTCAAGCGCCGGATCCCCGGCAATCGAGGGAGACACTCGCACCAGGTAGCCCTCGGCGGCCAGCCGCGCGGCGGCCCGCCCGGTGATTGCCTGCATCCCTCCTCGTTCGGACCACGATGATGCATCTTCGGCATGGAGGTTGAAATAGTCGTTGATATTGGCGGCAAGGGCCACGCCGAGCGGGACGCACGCTACCGTCGCCGCGATCAGGATCCCCGCCAGGCCGGCGTACCGGGAGATACCTTGCGAGCGGCCTCTGGGCTTCACCCTGGAGCGAGACAGCATGGTTGGTGCCGAGGCAATCCAGGACCAGATCAGGCGGACAATCGCGGCCAGCGGCAGCGCGGCCAGCAAGGCGATGGGGGCGGTGGCACCCACGGTTCGCGCCCCCTGGGGCGCCTCGAAGTCCAGCGATAAAATACCGCCCAGCAGGCTGGCAAGCAGCCACAGAAGCAGGATCTGGGAAAACCAGTGGCGAATGGCGCGGAGAGCGATCCCCAGGCCAAGGAGGAAGCAGGCACCGGTCACCGGATCCAACATCGGCGCCCCCGGCAAGTTGTGCCGTCCATTGGCGTCGCCCGCCACCGTGAACATGAACAGATGGGCCTTAATATTCCCAGCCAGGGCCGGTAGACTCTGGGAAAGATGGGGATACTCATTGAAGAGCGATACGGTTCGTTCGCGCGCCAGGGTATAGTCGGCGTCTAGGATCAGTGAGATCAGGAACGGCGCTCCCCCAATCGCCATCCCGAGGGGGAGGAGTAAGGCGGCCGGCCAGGCGGTTTTCCGGAACCACGGATCGAAACACAGGCGGATGGCCACGACGCCAAGGGCGACCAGGGCGCTGGCGAGAAAGCCTCCGGCATAGGTCAGGACCGAGAGTCCCAGCACAATCCCCGAGAGGGCGAACCAGAAGCCGGTGGGCCGGCGCATGCTCTGTACCAGGGCCAGCAGCCCAAACCCAATTGTCGCCGGTGCCGCGATATTGGACATGCCGAAGCGTGAGAAATCGATAGCCCACTGATTCATGGCCAGGAAGGCGGCGGCGATTAGACCGAGCCCGGGGCCGCCTACCTTGCGCCCCAGCAGATATACTGCTACTACCCCGATCAAGCCAAAAAAGCTTGAGGAGATTCGCACCGCCGCCATCGACGTGCCAAGCCAGTTCAGGGCAATGGCCTCGACATAAAAATAGAGGCTCGGATTATGGCCGACATTGCCGGGGCCAAACGGCTGGAACGGGAGGCTAAAGAGGCGTTGGGCGGAGTTGGCGAAGTCCGCCTCGTCGAACCAAATCCCTTCCGGGAGTGAGGCAAGATGCCAGAGCCGCAGCCCCGCCGCGACATCCAGGATCACCACCAGGGCGAACAATTCCAGTACGATCCACCAGGACCACCGGTCACGGACTGCCCGCGCCGCGGCGGCCAGGCCATCGCCACCGGGTGGCCACAAAAGGGCCAATCCCACGATCATGCCGGCGATCCACAGGAGAGCGGCATAGGTGGACTCTGGGTGGACGAACTCCTGCATCGCCGCGAAGGGCTCCGTGCTCCAGATCGTGCACGCCGCCGCCGCGCTCGCCACCAAAACCAGCGTGCCTGCGAGAAGGTGCCGGCTTCCGAGCAGGGGAAGCGCCTTGGGGAGCGCGGTAGTCAGGGGACTGGGGATGGCGACCGCGGCGCCAACGATGGCAGCGATCGAGGCAAGGACTACCCAAACCGGGATGTCGCTGGGCATGCTCTGATGTTGGGCCAGGGCGGCGCAGGCTATGGCGGCTACCGCTACCAATCCAAGCCCGGCGCTCCGTTTCGAGGCGGCCCGTGCCCTGGCGGTCGCGGGTTCCAGTACTTGCGGTTCCTCCGGGTCGGTTCGTGTTTCCCAGTTCAAGGTCACATGCCAAGCTCGTCGCGCGCCTCGGCAAAGGCCGCGGCAGCGCGCTCCAGGTCCGCCTCCGTATGCGCCGCCGAGACCTGGGTCCGGATCCGCGCCTTCCCATGCGGAACGACCGGATAGGAAAAGGCGACCACATAGATGCCCTTCTCGAGGAGGCGGGCAGCCAGACGGACGGCGGCCCCAGCGTCGCCCAGCATGACGGGGACGATTGGATGGTCACCTGGGAGAATATCGAATCCGAACTCCGTAAGCCGCCGGCGAAAGAGCTGCGTATTGGCGCGCAGCCGAGCGCGAAGATCATCAGAGCCCGCCAGGAGATCAAGAACCTTCAGTGAGGCGGCGACGATGGGCGGCGCGATGGTATTGGAGAACAAATAGGGCCGCGATCGTTGCCGGAGCAGACGAATAATATCCCCGCGGCCACTGGTATAGCCGCCGCTGGCCCCGCCCAACGCCTTGCCCAGGGTGCCGGTTATCATATCAATCCGGCCCTGCAACTGGTGCAATTCAGGGGTGCCGCGGCCGGTGGGGCCGACGAAGCCTACGGCGTGCGAGTCATCCACCATCACCATCGCCTGATAGCGATCCGCCAGTTCACTGATCTGATCGAGCGGCGCCACATAGCCATCCATGGAGAATACACCATCGGTGGCGATCAGGCGCCGCCGGCCATCGACGGCAGCCTGTAGTTGCGCCTCCAGGTCGCTCATGTCGCGATTGCGGTAGCGGAGGCGCCGCGCCTTGCTCAGGCGAATCCCGTCGATCACGCTGGCATGGTTCAATTCGTCCGAGATCACCACGTCCTCGGGACCGAGGAGGGTCTCGAAAAGGCCGCCGTTGGCGTCAAAGCACGAGCCGTAGAGAATAGTGTCCTCGGTCCCCAGGAAGCGGCTGATTCCCGCCTCGAGTTCCTTGTGAATCTCCTGAGTACCGCAAATAAAACGGACCGAGGCCAGCCCGAAACCCCACCGGTCCAGGGCGTCCCTGGCCGCCGCGATCACTTCGGGGTGGTCGGCCAGGCCAAGGTAATTGTTGGCGCAGAGGTTGAGCACCGGCTCGGCGTCGCCGACCGTAATCCAGGCGTTCTGTGGGCTGGAGAGAACGCGCTCGGCCTTGTACAGACCGGCGTTTTCAATCGCCTCTAGTTCCGCTTCCAGCTCGGTTCGCGCCACGGTAGACATTGGCCCCTCCTGGATCGGCCTACAAGTCGCTCCAACGCAAGATGATTTTCCCGGCCTGTCCGCTCGCCGCCACCTCGAATGCGGTCTGGTAGTCCTCGAAGCCAAAGCGGTGGGTGATCACGGGAGAAATATCCAGGCCGGATTGCAACATGACGGTCATCATGTACCAGGTCTCATACATCTCGCGTCCATAAATGCCCTTGATCGTGAGCATGTTAAAGACGACCAGATTCCAGTCAATGGCAATCTCCGTCGACGGGACGCCGAGCATGGCGATCCGTCCTCCGTGCGCCAGGTTCGCGACCATGTCGCGCAGGGCCGCGGGATTTCCCGACATCTCCAGGCCGACATCGAAGCCTTCCTGCATCCCCAGGTCAGCCTGGACCGCCGCCAGGCTGGTTTCGCGGACGTCCACGGCCCGCGTCACCCCCAGCTTTTTGGCCAGGCTGAGCCGGTAGGAATTCACATCAGTGATCACGATATGGCGTGCCCCGGCATGGCGGGCCACGCCGGCGGCCATGATCCCAATCGGACCTGCCCCGGTGATCAGCACATCCTCGCCCAGCACCGGGAAGGTAAGGGCGGTATGGACCGCGTTCCCGAAGGGATCGAAGATGGCCGCCACGTCGAGATCGATGCCCGGCGCGTGATGCCAGATATTGGTCATGGGGAGGGCGATATATTCAGCGAACGCACCGTCTCGATTCACCCCGATGCCCCGCGTATGGGCGCAAAGGTGGCGCCGCCCCGCCAGGCAATTGCGGCAGCGGCCACACACCAAATGCCCCTCACCGCTGACAATGTCGCCAGGATGAAAGTCATTGACATTCTCCCCGACCGTCACTACCTGGCCCACGAACTCATGTCCGACGATGAGCGGGGTGGGAATGGTCCTTTGGGCCCAGGCGTCCCACTGAAAAATGTGGAGATCGGTGCCGCAGATCCCAGTACGGAGCACGCGAATCAGCAGATCGTTGATCCCGATCGTCGGTTCCGGCACGTCCTCCAGCCAGAGGCCAGGTTCTTGCTTCCTTTTGACCAGGGCCTTCATCATGTCTCCTGGGAACGAGTTCTCACGCTTCAGCCTGAGTATACAGGTGAAGTTCCTTCAGACGTGCTCCCAACTTCGCGCCGCGAGTGAGCCTTGCTTAGTCAGGGCGTCGCGCACGCATTCGGCCAGGGCGGCGCAGCCCTCCCCGGTCACCGCGCTCACCAGCACGCCATCGGGGAAGGTTGCCTTCAAGGCGGTTACTCGATCCTCACGTTGGTCCGGTGGCAGAAGATCCGTTTTGTTCAAGACGGTCACCACCGGACTCTCGGCCCCGATCATCTCCAGCTCGTCCAGAACCACCGCCGCCTGCCCTGGGGCGTGGGGAGATGAGGCGTCCACCACATGGAGCAACAAGTCCGCCTCGGTTGCCTCCTCCAGAGTAGCCCGGAAGGCGGCGACCAGGGCGGCAGGCAACTTGTGAATAAAGCCTACCGTATCGGTGAGCAGTGCCCCCTGGCCGGCGGCCAGATTCCATCGCCGGGTGGTGGGATCAAGGGTCGCGAAAAGCTGGTCCCGCGCCCCCGCCGAGGCGCCGGTTAACCGGTTGAGAAGGGTGGACTTTCCCGCGTTCGTGTAGCCGACCAGGGCCACCGTCGGCCATCGCTCGTGGCGACTGCGTCGTTGTTCCGTGCGGCGGGCGCGTACCCCTTCCAATTCTCGTTCGAGGCGCTTTACCGACGCCTTGAGGGCCCGGCGGTCGGTCTCCATCTGTGTCTCGCCCGCCCCTCCGCGGGTAAAAGTGCCGCCGCGTTGCCGCTCCAGGTGGGTCCACAGCCGGCGCAAGCGGGGGATCTGATATTGGGCCCGCGCCAGTTCCACCTGCAGGTAGCCTTCGCGCGTATGGGCGCGGGCGGCGAAGATATCAAGGATCAGCTGGGTGCGGTCGACCACTTTGCCCTGGCCGAGTGTCTGTTCGAGACTCTTCTGTTGACCGGGAGAGAGTTCGTCGTCGAAGAGCGCGATGTCGCATTCCTCGGCTTCCATCCACTGCTCCAGCTCCCGCACCTTGCCCTCGCCGAAGTAGGTACGCGGATGAGCATTGGGGAGGCGCTGGCTGATCCGGCGTACCACCTCAATGTCCCCGCTATCAGCCAGTCGCGCCAACTCGTCCAGACTGTCCGATGTGCTCCATGGGGGACCATCCTGATTCGCGGGCAGGTGTGTCGCGTCCACGGCGGCCAGAATGGCCCTGGGGCGGGCGAGCCTCGTTTCACTTGTCCTTGGCTTGGCTTCGGCCCAGCCACTCCCACTGTCCACATGCCCGGCCGAACGCCGTTGCGCCATGTTTCCTCCTTGAACTCACCACTTCACCTGCGAACAATGGTAGCACGCACCCTGTTTACGCGCGTCCCCGCGCGAGCATGCCTGGGAGCGCGAGACACCCACAAGTGGGTACCCGGCTCGCACTGGCGCGGCAGCGCCAGGGACGACCGATACCATCATCGGAGCAGGCAAAAAAACGACGCGATTGCCTGTGGGGACCACGACGAGGCCGACCAAGATGCTCGCGCTCCCAGGACGAAGCCGCATGGCCTCACATCCCCAGGTCGTTAATTGGTTGGCCCTGGGTCAGGCGGCCGACCACCGCTTCGTGCCCGTGGACGGCGGCGCGCCGATCCGGCCAATACAGCACCCGCCAGGCACTGCCGATCGCGTGGACCAGGGCACGCAGCCGCCGATCGGCGGGGATGCCCACGAAGGTCTTGTACGACGGCAGCTCATCGGCCCCCGGCTCACCTGTATTGCTGTCGGGGAAGGTGACAACCCGATGGCCATCCGCCAGCTCGGTCACTTCCAGGCACGGGCAGCGGCGATTAGGACAGATGGCGGCATGGCAGAGTACATGGGCTGCTTTCGTCGGCCCGGCCGGTGCCAAAGGGCCGGAAAGGTACGGCCACTCATTCATCGCGGCGCCCATTGAGACCGCTTCTCACGAGAGCAGACCCCCATCAACCCGGACGATCTCACCCGTGATCGCTTCCTGCCCCAGGAGATGACAGACCATTTGGGCAACGTCCTCGGGACTGGCGGTACGCTGGAGGAGGGCCGCCTTGCTGAGCCGATCCACATGCTCTTCTTTCCCCGCGACCCATCGCGTGCGAACGATTCCAGGCGCCACCGCGTTCACCCGAATGGTCGGGGCCAGGGCTTTGGCCAGGGATCGGGTGAGGCCGTTGAGGGCCGCCTTTGATACCGCATAGGGGAGCGAGGAGCCGTCGCCGGTAAAGCCGGCCACGCTCGATACATTGCAGATCGCCCCGCCCCCGCGCGCCCGCATGGAGGGCGCAACCGCCCGGACACAGTGGAAGGCGCCAAGCAGATTAACCGAGAGAATGCCTTGCCACACTTCGTCGGTGGCGCTCTCCAGATCCGCGAGCGGAATGTATTGAGTATTGCCCGCGTTGTTCACCAACAGATCGATGCCGCCAAGCGCTTCGTCCACGGTCACGATCATGGCCCGAACGTCATCGTCGGCGCCCACGTCGGCCCTGACCGCGATTGCCCGCCCGCCCAGGGCCTCGATCTCGGCCACCGTGCCGCGGGCGTCGTGCTCCGAGCGCGAGTAGTTCACCGCGACCACCGCCCCCTGGCGGGCCAGTTCCAGGGA
>DATLQX010000371.1:0-17676 GCA_035534995.1 Chloroflexota bacterium
TCCTTCTCTCAATCCATACCGCGCGGCATTTCCACGGCTTCCACGCACTCCTTCTTCCTCGTGATTGGCTGGGTTACCACCGCCTCTCAACTTCTCTCCCTTCTCTCCGACAGGCTGCTAGGGCACCCGGAATCAGATCGCTCGACGGTAGCACGATCGCCCGGCTGAGATTGCGAGGGGCTTCGGTGTCGATGCCATGGACCTGAGCAATGCGTACCGCCAGTATTTGCGCCTGGGCCAGCGCAACCTGCGGGTCGTCGTCCATCTGCGTGACCGTCGCGCCGGTGGCCCGGACATCGTCGAGGACCGCCGCGCTTGCCGCGTCACGCGGGACATCAAACGACCAGACGAGGGTGCGCTCGTCGGCACAGGCGATTGGACCGTGCCGGTAGTCCAGGGTCTGGAATGCCGAAGGGACACCCAGGGCCGTCTCTTGTTGATGCAGCGCCGCTCCCACGGCTAAGCCGTAGCGCCATCCGCGCCCCAGGAAGACCGTTCGTGCCAAACCCAGCAGCGGCCCGGGGTCAAAGGACGAGAGGGCTCGCTCCAGGCGGTCGGGCAGGTCATCCGGGGGCAGCCCCGCGCCACCAATCAGCAGGCGGAGGGCCAGGAACGCCGCGCTCAGGAAGCGGGTCTGAATAATCCCCTGCTCCGCCGCGAACTCCAGGGGGAGAACCTCCGAGGCCAGCGCCGCGGCGGGCGAACCCGGATCACCAGTAAGCAAGAGGGCGCGCGTTCCTGCCTCTCGTGCCCTTGCCATGGCCTCCAGCAGTTCGGTCGTCTGCCCCGTCCGGCTGATTGCCACGTGCGTCCACGCCCGGCGGGGCGCATAGTCGGATGGCAGCATGGCCTGGGCCGGGAGCCCGCGCACCGCCTCATACGGCGCGGCCATGGCGATCCCCACGCAGTTGGAGGAGCCGCAGCCCAGGAACACCATCGGGCCGCCAAGCTCGATTCTGGAGGCGCCTACCCGTTCGACTACCCGGCGCAGGATCGCCGGGGTACTGAGAATATCGGCTTCCACGCTGGTCATCGCGCTTTCCCTTCGCTGCCGCCGGCCGCTGGGTGGTTGAACGTCGTCGCCCCACGGAAGATCCCCGCCAGGCACCCGGAGCAACGCATCGGCCAATATGATATTCTACGCCTCCAGCTGTCTGAACTGTGGCAGATAATCACGGTTCTGGCGGAACATCTGGTTGACCATGTCGCGGATCTCGGCCAACGAGAGGACCGCCGCGGTCAAGGGATCGTAGGCGATAGCCTGGAACACCAGGCGCGGGTCGCCCGTCAACGCCGCTTCGACCGCCATCTCCTCGACCATCACGCTGACGTGATTGAGCGCGACGCACTGCGGGGGCAGCGGGCCGACGTGGACGGGCCGGAAGCCGTTCCGGTCGACGTAGACCGGCACCTCGACACAGGCCCCTTCGGGCAGGTTGGTGATCAGGCCGGTGTTGGGCACGTTGCCGTTGAACCCGAAGGTCTCTCCTCCCTCCAGGGCGTTGATGATGTACGCGGCGTACTCCTTCCCGCGCTCCAGAGAGATGGGCGATTCTTCGGCGAGCCATCGCCGTGCCTCCTCGCGCCAACTGCTCTCCCGCTCCAGGTACGACTTGAGGATATAGGCGTAGGCGCCGGGGTTCCATCCAGTACCGGGCAGACAATACTTCTCGATCAAGTCGGGGCGCTTGCGGAACCACCAGTTGTATTCAGAGTTGTGTCCACTGGACTCGGTCACATAATAGTCCAGGTGCCGGAACAGCTCGTTACGCACGATCTCCTCGTGATAGACCTCCGGTTTCTGGACGGCGGCGCGGATAAGGGGGTAGGCATCCTGGCCGTTCCAGGCGTAGCGCAGGTACCATGCCTGGTGGTTGATCCCGGCACAGGTGTAGGTGATCTCGTCAATGGGCGCGCCGATCCACCGGGCCAACATCTCGGCGGTACCCTGCACGCTGTGACAGAGTCCCGTCACCGGGATCGTCGTGGTCCGCTGCATGGCGCGGCAGAGCATGGCCATAGGGTTCGTGTAGTTCAACAGGACGGCGTCGGGACAATACCGCTCCATGTCCTTGACGATCCCGGCCATCACCGGAATAGTGCGCAGGGCGCGGAAGATACCAGAGGGACCGCGTGTATCCCCGACGTTGGTGTCGACCCCATAATGCTTGGGGATCTCGATGTCGTGCCGCCACACGTCCACGCCGCCGGCGAGGATCGTGCACAGCACGACATCGGCGCCCCGCAGCGCCTCCGCCCGGTCCAGCGTTGCCACGACCCGAGCGGGATACTGGCCCAGCTCGACGATGCGCCGCACCGATTGCTCGGCGAACGCCAACCGCTCGGAGTCGATATCCATCAGCACCAAGGTGGCATCGCGGAGGAGAGGGAAGGTGAGAATGTCACGTACCAGCGCCCGGGTAAACCCGAAGCTCCCAGCACCGATAAAGGTTATCCTGGCCATGGTTATAGCTGCCCCTCTCCGTTGTCGCGACCGCTGATTCCGACAACATGAACCGGTCGCACTCCCTCGCTCATGATGGTCCTCCGTTCACTCGACATCAGGCTTCGCCTCGGTCTCCAGCACGATTACGGTGTCGATCGGGTCGGGCGCGCTCGCTGGACCCTGAATCGCGGTGACTCCAGCCGTAGGCTGGAGGTCCAGGATCTCACCACCGGCGAGGAGGGACGCGCGCCGGACGGTGTCGTTGAACCTGGGGACGACAATCCGCCCATCGGTTGGCCAGTCGAACACATGCAAGTAGACCGTGCCGGCTCGCCTGGTACTTCGGCACCAGTCGATCCCTTGCACGGGGCCGGGACGGGTCCCGAACACCGCCTCTCCGTTACGACCCAGCCAGGCTCCCATGACGGCTAATCGGTCCACGGATGGTTGGGGAATGACGCCCTCGGCGGTCGGGCCGACATTCAGCAGATAATTGCCGCCCTTGCTCGTGACGTCGACCAGGGTTCGGATCAGTTCTTGCGCGGTCTTCCAGTTGTGATCGTGTGCCTTGAAGCCCCATGTGTCGTTCATGGTGGCTGGAGTTTCCCAGTCCGCGTCCACCGCGGCCTCGGGGAACGCATTGTCGCGCGCCTCGGCGTAATCACCCAGAGTATTCCCGATCCGTCCGCTGACCAGGCACTCCGGCTGAAGCGCATGCACGAAGTCGACCAGGGATCGGCTCTGCTCGGGCGTGATGCGGCGCGGTGTGTCGAACCAGACTAGGCAGATTGGCCCATAGTTGGTGAGCAACTCGCGTACCTGCGGTTTGACGTACTGTTCGATATAGCCCGCGAAGTCCTTGTGTTCCTCGACGAAGTCCCAATCATTGCCGTCGCCGTCCGGATGATGCCAGTCTTGCGTTTGCGAGTAGTAGAAACCAAACTTGATCCCCTGGCGCCCGCACTCCGCCGCCAACTCTTTCAGCGGGTCACGCCCAAACGGGGTCGCGTCAACGATGTTGTAGTCCGTGAGGGCGGTATCAAACAGGCAAAAGCCGTCGTGGTGCTTCGCGGTGATCACGAGGTAGCGCATCCCGGCCGCCTTGGCCAGGGACACCCAGGTGGCGGCGTCAAAGCTAGCGGGATTGAAGCGGCCGGCAAGCGGCTCGTATTCGCCGATCGGGATACGAGCTTGATGCATGATCCACTCGCCGATACCAGGGATGTGCTGACCTTTCCACACCCCGGCGGGGATCGCGTACAGGCCCCAGTGGATGAATAGGCCGAACTTCGCGTCGCGGAACCAGTCCAGGCGGGGATCATGACGAGCATCTCCTCGCTGCTGGGCCTCTTGCCGTATCGCGTCTTCCTCGATCATTTTCTACTATCTCTCTTCCGCGCGTTCATGCCGTGCTCCCAGGAAGCGGTGCGTCCATGAATAATGCAAGTTAAAGCTGCCAGCGGCCATTGAACTGTGGCAACACCGCTCGATGGGTTTCCAGATAATCGTCGAGCATGGCGCGCGTCACGTCGAGGTCACCGGCCAGCGGATCAAGGGCCAGCGCCTGCAGGGCCAGCCGGCGATCGCCGAGGACCGCCGCATCGAGCACCATCTCCACCAGCGACGCCTCACGCCGGCACAACTCACCTATCATGGCCGGCAGGGCGCCGACGCGCAGCGGCAGCACGCCCATGCCTCCGACCACCGCCGGCACCTCCACGATTGTCTCATCCGGCAGGTTAGTGATGGCCCCGTGATTGGGCACGTTGATGGAGACCCGATAGACGTTCGCGGCGTGGGCGATCCCATGGATTACCTCGTAGACGCCTTCGCTGTGCGCATGCCGCAGGCGTTCCAGATCGGGGCCGCCCTCGGCCGCCAGCCGCTCGATCTCGCCCCACATCCTCTCTCTCCCCCGTGCCGCGCCGGCCCAGTCGTAGAGGGCGATACGATAGCGTTCCCAGGGTTTGGTCACGGGGTCATGGGTGTAGGGAAGATACTCGGCGATGTGCGTATCGCCAGTCACCGGCAGATATCCGGTCAGGCGCAGCATATCGACCGTGAGCGGTTCATGCTCGTGCGGGGCGGCCAGAATTCCCTCGCGCATGGCAGGATAGAGGTCCTCGCCGGTGCGGCGATCGCGAATATCCAGCACCCAGGTAAAGTGGTTGATACCCGCCGCTTTGATGTCGACGACCTGCTCGACCTGTCTCTGGAACCCCATAACCACTTCCCAGTAGTTGCCCTGGTGCGGCGCGTGCGGATCGCGCACCAATGGCGGCGCCTCTACCCCCAACTGCTCTGCTAGCGCTATGCCGGCCGTGCTGTATGCCTTGGCGATGCCATGACACAGGCCGATCGGCTTGATGGACGTGTATTTGGCGACCGCGCGACACAGACGGGGCACCGGATTGGTCAGGCAGATAAATGGCGCCTTGGGGCACAGGCGCTCCATGTCGCGGGCAATATCCAGGATATGCGGGATGTTCCGCGCGGCATGGAAGAAGCCGCCTGGCCCCCCGTTCTCCGCGAAGGGCTGGTTCAGGCCATGGCGCTTCGATACCTCCCAATCCCGCCGCCACAACTCCTCGCGCGGCCCGACTTCGATGGAGCAGGCCACGAAGTCCGCCCCATCGAGCGCGTCGCGGCGCTCGTGGTGGCGCTCGATGACCATGCCGGCATCCCATTCGCGGTTCATCCGTACCGCGAGCTTGTGTACCAGCGCCAGCCCCTCGGCATTGATGTCGACCAGGGCCAGTGTACTGCCGCGGAGTGACGGCTCGCGCAGCAGGGTGGCGAGCGAACTGAGACCGAAACTGGCGCTCCCCGCGCCGATGATCGTGATTTTGATTGGCTTCACCACTTACCCTCCTTACCAGTTTTGACGGTCGGGCACTGTTCCCAGGCAGCGCTTCCGTAGGGGCGACCCTACCACCGCCGGCGGACGCGCGCCACGTTGTATTCCTCGATCGGACGTGTACATACAGCCGCCCAATCAACAAAGCCAGCCGCGGAAGAAGCTCAGCAGTCTGGACTCGAAGAGCGGCGTAATATCATGGACCTGGTTATCCAGATGCGCGGCGAAACGCTCCGGACATCCGTAGAAGTCGAAGATCGCCGCGCTCAGATCGACTACTTGATCGAAGCCGGACAGCGGCCACCAATTATCGTTGATGTTGTTCTGAATCAGCACCGGCCGCGGCGCCCATGAGGCATAGATGTGCTGGGTGTCGCAGACGTGCAACAGACCGGGCACGTACGGCGAGGCATCGCCCAGAGCGCGGAAATGGATCATCTCGCGCGCCCAGGCTTCATAGGTGGTTGTCCCGCACACGGGCGCGATCGCCTTGAAGCGCGGTTCAAAGGTCGCCGCCCACCACAGATCGATCGATCCCTGGCAGAGTCCCGCGATGCCGATGCGCTCGGGATCCACGTCGTCTCGGGTCACCAGGTAGTCCACGGCGCGCATCAGCTCGAAGGCCCGCAGGGCCTCGTAGGGCATGCCGATCGCCATCCCCGTACCCATGACGCTAATCATCGCCGCTTGCGTGGATCCATCATCCGATTCGCCGAAGGGCGCGTGATCGGGGATCAACGTGATAAAGCCCGCCTCGGCCCACCGCTCGGCGATGTGGTTGTAGGTGGCGGCCCACTTATCCTCGAACCATCCGGGACTGATCACGATCACGGGGAGCGTTCTGCTCACTCCGTGGGCCGGGCGAATGACATGGCAGGCCACGTAGTGCGTGCCGTCGAAGTGATAATCAACGCGCTCCCGGACATACTGGTTGACGTGACGGCTATCGAGCAGCTCCGATCGCATCGGGGCGCGTTCCGGGAAGCCCAGCAGGCTCGCCAGGCGGGGCAGGAAGTCCGCCTTATAGCTCTCCCACTCGCGCAAGGTGGCGAAAGAGGCCGGGAGCCGCGCCGCCGCCTCAGTCGTACGTTCCTGAAGGTAGCCGAGCATCGAATAGCGGCTCCTGGCCTCGGCGTACCTGTAGGTGCCAGGCTTGCCGGCGGCTTCTTGTTGGATCGGAACGCCCATCCCACCTCCCTTTTTTCCGCTGTCGCGCCGTTCGGCCCACCTGCCGCCCTCGTGGGCGCGCCGTAGGGCCAGGTTCCATCCCGCTCGACGATCAGGCGCACACGCCGACGCCCCCTTGCCACCGTTCGAGGCTCGCGCTCTCCTGCCCGGCCAGGCGGGCGCGGGCGTCGTACCACGCTTGCGCCCAGACGGCAGGGTCGCGCACGACGTTCTCCGGATGAGCGGCGCTACGAATAATGAATCCAGGGAAGAAGGGCCGCCCCGTAGGCTGACCAATCGGCTGATAGCGGAGGTCGAAGCTCAGGCGTACTTGATCCTCGGTGATATTGGGCAACGATGCGTGAATGATCCGCTTGTGCAGCAACAAGACGCTGCCCGCGCGCATCGGCAGAGCAACCGCCTGCCCGGCCGCGAAGAGTTGCTCGGGAATGCTCAACCCGTTACTGCCGGGGCAATGAGTCACGATCTCGCCGCGATGGCTGCGCGGGACCACTTGCAGGCATCCGTTCTCGAGCGTGGCGTCCGTGACCGCGATCCACACGGTGAGCATGGTGGTTTCATCGGCCTCGGGCAGAATCTGGCCGTTGTCCTGATGCCAGGGAATATCGGAAATCAAGCCATCGGCGCGGTGCTGAGGCGCGATTGCTTGTTTGGGCAACTTCATGCGGATGTGCTGCACGGGGCTTGCATAGATTTCGGGACCAATGACATCCTCGATGGCGTCGAGCAGCCGAGGATGCGTCAGGAGGTCGAACACGGCCGGCCCGAGATGCACCGGCGTGTCGTGCCGGATTCCGGATCCCGGCAGGCTGATATCGAAATGACGAATAAAATTACGCCCACTCTCGGCATAGATGCGTGTCAGACGATCGTAGAACGGCAGATCGGGGCAGGTCGTGCTCAGTACCCCCTCGGCAACCAGCGACCCAGCGATGCCGTCCAACACCTCTTCGTACTCCGCGATTAAGGGCTGTAAATCGCGGACCGGGTCAAGCACATTCTCGACCACGAGGTAGCCCTCGTCGGTAAGCATCCGCAGCTGTGCCTCGCTTAAAACTCGCATCGGTATCTCCCTGCTGTCATCACTTCCGTCCCGGTCCTGTTTTCCTCCGTTCGGGCCGCCTCCAGCCCGGAACGCGCGCTAGCGAAGGTAAGGGCTCCCTGTATCCGCATGGCGGATACAGGGAGCCCTTTGTCGCCTATCCTTCTCCCTTGAAGCTGGAGGTGTCGAACGGCTTGCCCATGGCGCTCTGCGACATTTGCAGGTACTGTGACAGGCCGAGACTATTCACGCCCTGCACGTACGCATTCCAATCCGTGTTCAGATCCTTGGTGCCGACGATAAATTGGTCGGTCCATTGGTTCACGAAGGTGTTGATGTTGGTCTGCAACATGGAGTACTGCTGCACCTGCGATGGCTGAATCCAGACCGACGCGGGAAAGACGTACCGGGGCTGATGGCCCGCGTAGTTCTTTACCGTCTCCTGCTGCAGCATGGTGGCCGAACCGCCGGGGGACGTGGCGGGGATCGCCACGCCGCCGTCGCGCCAGGCCTTGGATTGGTCATAGGGGCCCTGCTGATCCCAGCCCCAATTCTGCCGGGCCGAACCACTATAGAAGGTATTCCAGTCCACGTTGATCAGCGCCTGGTGACCGGTCAAGCCCAGCTCTCCCGGCTTGGCCGGCGTCCAGTATTTACCCTGTGGTCCGAAATCGAGCATGGTGGTGCCCCGCACCGTGTAGACGAAGTTGACCAGTTGCATGATGGCCTTTATCTGGTCCGGCGTGGCCTTGTTGGTGATCGCGAACACGACGTTCGACTCGCCGTTCCCGAAGAAGGCGGCCTGGGACTGCCCATTGGCGCCCTTCAGGGGCGGAATCGTTTTCCAATACTGCCAATCGCTGCCCGCCTGCCCATAGTTGATCGCGTCGTTGGACCCGCCCTCGGCAAAGACGCCCACCCGTCCCTGCTGCACCTGGCCGTAGTATTGGGTTGAGTTCTGGGTGAGCGCCTCCGAGCTGAACAGTCCGTTAGTATACAGTTTGTGGATGTAGGTCAGTCCCGCTTTCCACCCTGCCTGGGTGGGGGCGAAGACGACCTTGCCGTTCTGGATGGTAAAGAAGTCGGTTTCGTCGTCGTAGATAAAGGCGTTCATCAGGAAGGTGGCCAAGTTCGCGTGCCAGGCGCCGCCATTTGGGCCGCCCGCGTCGAGCGGGATCACGTTCTTCACGCCGGCCGGCGGGTGGTTCTTGAATGCCATGAGGACGTTAAAGAGCTCGTCCGGCGTGCTCGGCATCTTCAGATTGAGCTCCTTGAGCCAGCGCGTGTTAATCCAATATTTCGCCGCCCAGGCGCAGTGCCAACAGTAATTGATCTGAGGAATGCCGTACATATTGCCATCCGGCGCCGTCATGACCTGGGCCATGCCGGGCGTGGTCTTCATGGCCTGGACCAGGTTGGGCGCGTATTCCTGGATGTATTTGTTCAAGGGGACCAGGACGCCCTGCTGCCCGTACTTCAGTTCCTGGGCCGGCGTAAAGCCCCCCGACCAGAACACAGCCGGATAGTCGCCGCTGGCCAACAGCAACGACTGTTTGGTGCCGGGATCGTTGGGGGCGAGAATCCACTTGATGTTCATATTGAACGTTTTCTCGGCGTACTTGGTGAACCAGTTCGTGTCCATGTTGACGATGTCGCTGCCCGGCGACGTGAACATATCGATGGTGACCGGCGCCGCCTTGGAGGGGGCCGCCTTGGTCTGGGTGCTTGCGGCACCGCCCAGGCTACACACCGCCACGCTCAGGGCCGTGAATACCGCGAATGCCTTGGTCTTCATCCGTACGGACCTCCCAACCACTTCCTATCTCATGCGTTCCGCCGGTCGGAACGGCCTGCCCCGCCCCTCGGTCCTTTACGTCACCCCATCCCTCCTTCCTCGAGCCGCCCCGCCGGCTATCAGCAATGCCTCGCGGTGAACACAGGTCATTCCTTCAACGATCCCAGCATCACCCCCTTGACGAAGTATCTCTGCGCGAGCGGATACAAGAAGAGCACCGGTACGCTCGCCACCACGATCAGCGAGTACTTTAACAAGGTGCTCATGGCCTCGAATCTCTGTAGCTGCTCCGGACTCACCACCTGGGCCGATCCCTGCTGATCCCCCAGGATCAGCAGGGATCGCAGGACCAGTTGCAGCGGATACAGGCTCTCGGAATTGAGAAAGATCAAGGCATTGAAATACGAGTTCCACTGGCCGACCGCGTAGAGCAAGACCAGGACGGCGATGATCGGCTTCGAGAGCGGGATCACGACACGGAGGAGGAAGCCAATGTCGCTGCAGCGGTCGATCTGCGCCGCCTCGTAGAGTTCGGTCGGTATGGTGGCCTGGAAGAACGTCTTGGCCAGCAGCACCTGGAAGATGCCCAGGGCGCCAGGCACGATCAGCGCCCACCGCGTATCGATCATCCCGAGCGATTTCACCACCAGATAGAACGGAATCAGGCCGCCGCTGAAGATCATGGCGAACAGGAGCATCCAGATAAAGAAGCGCCGGCCAAGGAAGTCCTTCAAGGAGAGTGGGTAGGCCATCATCACGGTCAGGGTGACGCTCAGCAGGGTGCCGAAGAAGGTGTAGAAGGCCGAGTTAAAGTAGCCTGTCATAACCTGGGGATCGTCGAATACGGCCCTGTACCCATCCAACGAGAGTCCCACGGGCCAGAGCCACACTTGGCCCGCCCGGACCGCTTGGTACGAGCTGAACGACGAACTGACGACGAAGATCAGCGGGTAGGCGATGGCGATCAGCACGATGCTCAGGAAAATATAGATGCCGATCAAGAACAGCCGATCGCCGCGAGATTCGCGGATCGTCGCCGTGCTCCTCATGGCATCCCTCCCCTCGTCGGTGCTAGAACAGACTGGTGTCCGAGACTCGTCTGGCCACGAAATTGACGATGAGAATCAGAACGAAATTGACGCCCGAGTTAAACAGGCCAACGGCGGCGGCGAAGCTGAAATTGTCATCAAGCAAGCCGTTCTTGTACACGTAGGTGGGGATAATCTCGGAGGTACTAAGATTGAGCGGATTCTGCAGGAGGTACGCCTTCTCGAACCCGATGCCCATCAGATTGCCCACGGCCAGAATAGTCAGGATGATCACGGTCGGCTTGATCGCGGGAAGATCGATATGCAGGATCTTCTGCCAGCGCGACGCCCCGTCCACGCGCGCGGCCTCGTAGAGATCCAGGTTCACGTTGGCGAGGGCGGCCAGATAGATCACGGCGCCGTAGCCCGTTTCCTGCCAGATACCGGACCACACATAGAGGGAGGGAAAGGCAGTGGGGGAGGCCAGCAGATTCGGGGCCGGCGCCCCAAAAAAGCCGTAGATCTGACTGATCAGCCCACTGCTGGGAGAGAGAATGATAAACATCATGCCGACCAGCACGACGGTGGAGATGAAGTAGGGAGCGTAGGTGACCATCTGCACGGTACGCCTGAAGGTGGCGTTAGTCACTTCGTTCAGGGCCACGGCCAGAATGATCGTGGCGGGCGTTCCCACGAGAAGAGCATAGAGGCTGAGAGTCAAGGTGTTCTGGATCAGCGGCTGGAAATACGGTGACTGGAAGAAGAATTGGAACTCCTGCATGCCGATCCAGGGGCTGTGCCAGATCCCACCGATCGGACTGTAGTCCCGGAAGGCGATCTGCACCCCTGCCATCGGGATATAGTTGAAGATGATCAGAAAGGCGGTTGGGACGGCGATCACCATATACAGTTGCCAGTGCCGCCGGATCCTGAGCAGTATTCTTTTGAGCGCGGATGGGAAGGAGACGCGCGCCTCCCTTGCTCCTCGGGCCCCGATCCCTGTCATACCTCGCCCCTCACTCCCTTCGCGCATGGTCGCTCCGCCCTAGAGGCGACTGGGATAGATCACGAGTTCGGGCACATGCGCGCGCGGCGGCAGCCCCATCACGAAGAGGCAGGCGGCGGCGACATCCTCGGCCTGCAAGGCGCGCGCGAGTACGTCTGGCGGGGTTGGTGCCGGGCGCTTCAAGGCCAGAGGGGTGTCGGTAAAGCCGGGAAAGATCACGCTCGTCCGCAGGCCGTGCTCCCGCTCTTCCTCCATCGTGCCGTGGGCGAGGCCGACCAATCCCGCCTTGGATGCCTGGTAGGCGATCCCCGACCGGTCGGGCTTCTTCGCGGCGGAGGAGGCGACATAGACAATCAGTCCCCCCGCTTGCCGGCGGAAGACGGGAACCAGGGCATGGGTCAGTTCAAACGCGGCGGTCAGGTTGGTGTTCAGCAGCGCGGCCCAACTCTCGGAGGTCAGTTCGGCGATCGCGCGCTCCTTGATATTGGTGCCGGCGGCGTGCACGAGAATATCGATCCGTCCGCTGATCCCAAGCGCGGTATCGACCAACCGTCGAACATCGGACGGGACCGTGAGGTCGCTGGGAACGGCCAGGGCCATTCCGCCGGCCGCGCTGATAATGGCGCTGGTTTCCGCCAGGAGATTGGCCCGGCGAGCCGCCAGCACCACATGAGCGCCGGCCGCCGCCGTGGCGATCGCCGTGGCCCGGCCCATGCCGCTGCCGGCGCCGGTAACGATGACCACCAGGCCATTGAAAGGATGAAGCAGCGTGGACATCAATACAACCCCTGTCCGCCATTGACTTCGATAATCTCCCCGGTCAGATACGCCGCCTGCGGCGAGGCGAGAAACAACGCCACCCCGGCGATATCCTCCGGCTGTCCTTCACGCCGGAGCGGCGTACGCTCCACCGTGGCCTTGCGTGCCTCGGGCATGGTGAATCGATCGTGGAATCGGGTGGCGATCAGGCCCGGCGCGATCCCATTCACCCGGATACCCAGCGGGCCGAATTCCTTGGCGAGCGCGCGGGTGAAGGTGATGACGCCGCCCTTGGCGGCGGCGTAGTGCGCGGATCCGGCGCCGCCGCCGTCGTGACCGGCCAGGGAAGTTATGGTGATGATGCAGCCCCGCCCCGCCTGTTCCATGAGCGGGAGCACGGCCCGGCAACAGAGGAAGGTGCTAGTCAGGTTGACCGCCAATGCCTCATCCCAGAGCGTGCGTGAGCACTCGACCACGCGGCTGCGCCGCAGGAGACCGCCCGCGTTGGTAACCAGCACCTCGATGCCTCCGAAACGCTCCACCATCGCCGCCGTCACGCGCGCGACTTCCTCTTCCCGGGTTAGGTCGGCGCGGATCGCCAGAGCCTGCCCCCCCGCCGCCTCGATCGCCGCGACCGTCTGGCTGGCACCCTCCTCGCTGGAGAGCCAGGTCAGCACAACCTGGGCGCCCTGGCGGCCAAATGCCTCGGCGATCCCGCGCCCAATCCCCGACGCGCCGCCGGTGACCAGTACGCGCCGGCCGTGTTCCTCTCTATTCATCCGCTCATTTACCCCTTTGCTCAAGCCGGCGTCGACGCCATCTGGCGACGAATGAATGGCGGGTCGCCGCGGGTCTGGTCCAGACTCTCTTAGTCCGCCCGCGAGGAGACCGGCGCGGTTGAACCGCGCACAATCAGGTCCGGCACGATGGAGACGTGCATCGCCGCCTCGGTCGTGGTTCGCTCGAGATAGGCGATCAGCCGTTCGACCGCGAGACGGGTCATATCGTGCAACGGCTGTCTTACGGTAGTAAGCGGCGGATCGATGATGTCGGCCAGGACGATATCGTCGAAGCCGACAATCGAAACCTGATCGGGAACGCGCAAGCCGAGATCGCGCACCCCGGCATAGGCGCCGAGCGCGTACATGTCGTTAATCGTGAACAGCGCCGTGGGCGGGTCGGGAAAGCTGAGGATGTCATGCGCCCCCTTCCGCCCGAGTTGCGCCCCTTCAATGTCGCCAAAGCTGCTGCTCTCGGAACCTTCCCAGACCAGCCGCCGGTCAAACTGAATCCCCGCCTCGGCGAGCGCCATGCGATACCCGTCCAGGCGGTCCACGCGGCTGACCGTGCGGATGGGACCGGAGATGAAGCCGATCCGTCGATGGCCGAGTCCGATCAGATGCTCCATGGCCAGTTGCGCTCCGCGGACGTTGTCCATCGCCACGCTGTCTATATCCAGTTCATCGCCCCGCTGGGTCTGCCGATCAAAGGCCACGATCCGCAGGCCGCGCTTGACCAGGCCCAGGAGATGAGCCAGCGAGAGCGGCGACGAGCCGAAGATAATCCCATGAATGCCTTGAGCCCACATCTCCTCGGCATAGGCCAACTCACGATCCAGATCACGTTCGCTGTTGCCCAGCAGCACGCGGAAGCCGTGCGCCAGCGCCGTTTCCTCGACCGCTCGTGCCATACCGCCCCAGAACGGGTTGGCGACCGAAGGCACGATCAAGCCAATGATCGGCGCGTAACCGCTTTTGAGCTGGCGGGCCAGACGATTAGGCGTGTAGCCAAGCCGCTCGATTGCTTGCTCGATGCGTGTCTTGGTAACCGGCCGCATCCGGTCGTGCCGGCCATTGAGCAAGTTGGAGACCGTACTGGGCGAAACACTGGCCAGCCTCGCCACGTCATGGATCGTGATCTCTCTAGACACTGCTACGCACCACGATGCTTTGTCCTTACGTTCCGGGATTAGTGTATCGTTGCATCACTTTACTACCGACCAGCCGGTCTGTCAATAGTCGTTGGGTCGGAAGCGTTCGGTTCATGGGCGGACAACTTCGGTTGCCAGCATGCGCGGACGCTCAGTACCGGATGAACGAACCGAAGGAATGGAGAATCGCCTCTCTATCACAAGCTAATCTTGGCCGATTCCGAGATCCCCATCCCGCATACCGACTACCTTGTAAAAGGATACACAGAGCTGTACACTGATCGACGCTGGGAGAGACACAGACCTCTTCGAACGATGGCTGGCGGCGCCGCTGGAGCGACAGACGCGGGTTCGGCGCGAAAGGAGTATGCGATGACCGAGGATAGAGGAAAAAAGCAATGAGCACCGCTAATGTGTCATTTTCCGTGTTCACGAAGCCTTGGACCATGCCGCTCCCGCGGCTCGGCGCCTTCGTCAAGAAACTCGGTTTCGACGGCATTGAGTTGCCGGTGCGGCCAGGCTTCCAGATCGAGCCGGAAAATATTTCGCGTGGATTACCCGAAGCCGCGCGCGTGCTGGCCGAGTATGGACTCAGCATTCTGAGCGTGGCCGGGCCAACGGACGAAGTAACCATCGCAGCCTGTGGCGAGCTCGGCATTCCGATCATTCGCATCTGCGTCGGTATCCCCGATCAATCGAACTACCTGGAGTATGAGACGCATCTGCGTCGGGAATACGATGCTCTGGTGCCGCTCCTCGACCGCTATGGAGTGACGCTGGGCATCCAGAACCATAATGGCCGCTGCATCGCCAACGCTCTGGGTATCCGCCACCTCATCGAGCCGTATGATCCCAAACACATCAGCGCGGTGCTCGATCCCGCCCATTGCGCGCTCAATGGCGAGATTCCGGCCCTTGCCCTGGATATCGTCTGGTCGCACCTGTGCATGGTCAACCTCAAGAATGCCTACTGGCGGCGTACCAATGGGCCCGAGGCCGAGGTCGCCGCGTACGAGCCCTACTGGACGAGCGGGCGACAGGGGCTGTGCCCCTGGGCCGAAGTCGCCGCCGAACTGCGAAGACGCGACTACCGCGGCACCATCTGCCTGCCGGCCGAGTATAGCGACGAGGCCGAGGTGGATCGCCTGATCGCCGCGGACATCGCCTACGCGCGGTCGCTGTTCGCCTAACGCGAGAACCGATCCACGGTAAAGGAGAAGTGCATGCCCGGACAGCGGAGCGTCAAGGACAGGGTCCGCGTCGCCATGATCGGCGCCGGCGGGATGGCCAATGGCGTCCATTACCCCTCGCTGGCCTCGTTCGATGACGTGGAGATGGTCGCCGTCTGCGATCTGGATCCCGAGCGGCTGAACACCACGGCTGACACCTACAACATTGAGAAGCGCTACACCAACTACCGGACGATGATCGAGGAGTGCGCCCCGGACGGGGTCTACGCGATCGGCCAACCGCATATCATGTTCGATATCTGGATGTGGTGCCTGCGACAAGGGCAGAACCTGTACATCGAGAAGCCGATGGGGATGTCCTGGCATCAAGCCCGCATGCTGGCTTACCTGGCTGACGAGAAGGGATTGATTACCCAGGTCAGCCACCAGCGCCGCACCTGTCCGCTGCTGGTCAAGATGCGTCAAGAATGCCTGCGGAAGGGGTCAATCACCCACGCCGTGTGCGAGTTCCTGAAATACGAGCCAAGACCGTACCTGGAGGCACGCGATCATATGCTGGACGATTGCGTGCATGCTATCGACACCATCCGCTGGATGTGCGGCGGCGAGGTTGTGACTATCGACAGCCATTGCAAGCGCGTCGGCGTGCCCGACATCAACTGGATCGGCGCCATGCTCCAGTTCGACAATGGTTCCAGCGGTTTCCTGGTCAATAGCTGGACCAGCGGGCGGCGCGTCTTCCGCGTACAGATGCACGCACCTGGTATCTTCGTCGACGCCGACATCGAGGGCAAGGCGCGACTCTACGCCGACGGCGACGTGCAGGGCGTGGAGTACGACACCGTGGAGGTGGCCGACAGCGATCAATACCATGTCTTTGGCGGCTTCAGGGCCAAAAACCGGGAGTTCATCGACTCGCTCAAATACGGCGAGGATGTCACCAGTTCACCGTTTCGCGACTGCTTGAAGACGATGGAGGTAGCGGAAAAGATTCTGGCTTGGTCATTGTTGCGCGGCGAGTAGCAAGGCGGGGAAGAAATATGAGCACGAACCCAAGGATAACCCTCACGCCGAGATGTCGCCGCCTGACTCAGGACGCGACCGGTCATACTGTCTGGCAAACCGTCGAGGAACCCCGGACCATCGCGCCCGACCGGTCGGCCCTCGTGTTGTGCGATGTGTGGGACCGCCACTGGTGTCGCGGCGCCAACGAGCGCCTGGATCTACTGCTGCCGCGCCTGAATCAGGTTGCCGGTGTCCTACGCAAGGCCGGAACGCTGATCGTTCACGCTCCGTCCGATACCGTGGCCTTCTATGATGGGACACCGGCCCGCCGGCGCGCGCTCGACGTTCCTCCAGTCGTGCCGCCTACCCCGCTTCCCCTCGCCGATCCGCCATTCCCAATTTATCACCATGATGGGGGTTGTGATACACCGCCCGACACCGAACGCAACGTCTGGTCGCGGCAGCACGCGGCGATCGAGATTGATCAGACAAAGGACGTGATCTCCGACAGCGGTGCCGATCTGTACAGCCTTTACCAGCACCGCGGGATCGAGACCATTCTTATCATGGGCGTCCATCTCAATATGTGCATGCTGGACCGTTCCTTCGCGATCAAAGCCATGGCGCGGTGGGGACTCGACGTCATTCTGATCCGCGATTTGACGGATACCATGTATAATCCAGCCATGCCGCCGTACGTGAGTCATGACGAGGGCACGAACCTGGTGCTCCAGTATATCGAGGGGTTTTGGTGTCCATCGGTGACCAGTGACGCGCTTCTGGCCGCGCTGCCGGCCTCCCTCGCGGAGTAAGCAAGAGCGGTGGGGTTGGCGCCGACATTTCAAGACCTACAGGCATTTGTTCTCGCGGTCGAGAAGGTGATCCTTGCCGGCATCGCCGGCGGGCAACCGGTCGACTTTGGCCGATTCCTGGACCGGAACGGCGCTGGTTTTCCGCATGCCTGATCACTATCAACTCAGGTTCCGCGACGACGAGACCTTCACGATCGTTCAGTTCACGGACATCCATTGGGCCAATGGAGGCGACGCCGATCTCAAGTCTCGCGCGCTGATGCGACGGATCATCAACGCGGAGCGGCCGGATCTGGTCATCCTCACCGGAGACCTCATTTCGTCCACCGCGTGCCATGACCCACTTCAGGCGATTCGAGACGCGGTGTCCATCGTGGAAGACAGCCGCGTTCCCTGGGCGGTCGTGCTGGGCAATCATGACTCCGAGGCCGGTGTCAGTCGAGAAGCACTGATGGAGGCGTTGCGTGAGCATGAGTTCTGCATGGCATGCCGGTCGGCGAGCGGGGTCACCGGCGTAGGCAACTACTATCTCACTGTTCTGGATGAACACGCGGAGCCGGCCGCCGTGCTCTACTTCCTTGATACGGGCAACGAATCCCCAGTAGAGCATGTCGGAGG
>DATLQX010000372.1:0-4783 GCA_035534995.1 Chloroflexota bacterium
GCTGCTGGACGGCGCCCTGGTCAATATGTACTGCGGTACCGGGGCGGCCGTGAGCCTGCAGAACGTGGCGCCCGGCTCCCATACGATTGAGGTGATGCTGGCCGGGGACAACCACATGGAGATGATGGGCAAGGGACAGACTGCCAAGACCACCTTCACCTACAAACCAAGCAGTCCCTTGACGGCCCTGACGGCGACTACGGCGGCGGGCAAGCCGAGCATCACCATTCTCTCCCCCGCCGACGGAGCGACGGTGGGTGAGAACTTCCCGGTGGAACTGGACTGGTCCAACTTCACCCCGTCGTGCGACCTCTTGGGCAAGAAGAACCTGGCGGGGTACGGGCACTGGCATTTGAACATCGACACCATGGCGGGGCCGATGATGGGGATGGGCACGATGCTGGCCATGGGCTGCACTCATACTTACACCGTCTTCACCGATGGGCTGCGGCCCGGCAAGCACAAGCTCTATGCCCTCCTGGTCGATAACCAGCACGCCCCCCTGATGCCGGCCGTCTCGACGATGATCACCATCAACGTCAAATAGAGCTGCTCCGGCTACTATCCCCTTTCCACAGCCATGGCGTCGCGAGTAACGCGGACGCCATGGCTGTGGCCCTTCCGTGGCCTGTTCACCTTTTATCATGTATCTCTTGGGTCAACCACAGGCACCGGCTTCCTTCTCACGCCTTCCTCCGTTCGTCGATCCGTACATCAGGCATGCTTCCGCGCGAAAATGAGACCGCGTGCAATCAGCCCAATACGGCATCGCCGGCACAATAGACCTACGAGAGCGATACTTCACTATTGAGGGTGGACTTATGCATATGCGCGGTGAAGAATGGACGCGTCATGGGTGCTGACGCATATGATCTGGTGGTGATCGGCGGCGGTTCAGCCGGGCTGGTCGCGGCCCGGCTTGCGGTTGCGCTTGGCGCGCGAGTGGCCCTGCTCGACCGGGAGCGCCTGGGCGGAGAGTGTCTGTGGACCGGCTGCGTGCCGAGCAAGAGCCTGATCGCCGCCGCTCGAACCGCGAGGCAGACGCGCGACCTGGGCGCGTTGGGTCTCTCCGGCCGGCTGGACCCAGTGGATTTGGGCGCCGTGATGGATCGCGTGCAGCGGGTGATCCAGTCTATCTCTCGACATGAGGATGCCGATGCCATGCGCAAGCGCGGCATTGCGGTGCACTTCGGCGATGTCGCCTTCCGCTCCGCGCGCGTGGTGACCGTTAATGGCGCACCGCTCCGGGCGCGAACCTTCCTGATTTGCACCGGCTCCTCCCCCGCCGTGCGCGACCTAGAGGGCCTTACGGACAGCGGTTACCTTACCAATGAGACGATCTTTGGCTTGCGCGAGTTACCGTCGCACCTGATTATCGCGGGTGGCGGACCGGTCGGAGTGGAGATGGGGCAGGCATTCCGCCGCCTGGGCGCGGCGGTGACGATCCTGACCGGGGCACGAGGGCTGCTGCCACGTGAGGATCACGAGGTCAGGCATGCGGTCGAGGTTTTCTTCCGCCAAGAGGGGATCGCCGTGCTGCAAAGAAAGCTAACTGCGGTCGCCCGCGAAGGTGCCGGCCTGTGCGTGACCTACGCCGACCTCGACGGCGACGGCAGTCTGCGAGGTGACCGGCTGCTGCTGGCCTTGGGCCGCCGCCCAAACGTGGTGGGGCTGGCGCTGGAGCGGGCAGGCGTGCGGTACGAAACGCAGCGCGGCATCGAGATCGATGACTATCTGCGCACCAGTGCCCCGCACATCTTCGCCTGTGGTGATGTGACCGGCCCCTATCAGTTCACCCACGCGGCAGGCTATCAGGCCGCGACGGCGGTACGCAACGCGCTGTTTCCCTGGTTCAAGAGTAAAGCCAAGCTTGATCCAATGCCCTGGACCACCTTCACCGACCCCGAGGTGGCGCGGATCGGACTGACCGAGATAGAGGCCCGAGGTGAGTACGGTAAGGTGCTGGTGCTGCGGGCCGACTTCGCCCACGTAGATCGTGCCCAGGCGGAAGACCAGACCACCGGATTCGTCAAACTGATCGTCACGCCCTGGCGCGGTAAGATCCTGGGTTGCCATATCGTGGGGCCGCGGGCAGGCGAGCTGATCCAGGAGGTGACGCTTGCCATGCGACATGGCCTGAGTGTCCGTGCCCTGGCCGAGACCATTCACGTGTATCCAACCCTGGCCATGGCGGTTCAGCAGGCGGCGCTGGGCTTCTATACTCAATGGCCTGTGTGGGGGCCGGCACGCCGTCCCATTCGCGCCCTAGTACGTCGGGTTCGCTAGAGTCGGGCCACATTGGCCGGCTGGGATAATCGAGAGAAGACAGACACATGCTTGAAACTACACCGGAGGCTCCGCTTACGGCGCCGGCCAAAGTTGATCGTGACGCGATCTTTTTTGAGTTGACGCGCTCGATCTGTCCGGAGTGCCTGCGGGTGATTGATGCCCAGATTCTGCTGCGCGACAACAAGGTGATCATGCGCAAGCGCTGCCCCGACCACGGTGTGGTCGAAGCGCTGGTCTATGGCGATGCTCAAGCCTATCTCGCTGCTGCCCGCTTTAACAAGCCCGGCACTATACCCCTGGCCTTTAACAGTGCGGTCGAGCACGGCTGTCCCCATGACTGCGGGCTGTGTCCCGACCACCAGCAGCACGCCTGCCTGGGGATTATCGAGGTCAACAGTGCCTGCAATATGGACTGCCCGCTCTGCTTCGCCAACGCGGGCGCCGGTTTCAACCTGACGCTGGAGGAGGTCAAGGCGATCCTTGACGACTTCGTACGTACCGAGGGCCGGCCGGAAGTAGTGCAGTTCTCCGGTGGTGAGCCGACGATCCACCCGCACATCATACCCATGGTTCGCGCCGCCATGGCGCGGGGTATCGGCCACGTGATGATCAACACCAACGGCAAGCGTATCGCCAATGACGACGCCTTCCTGGCGGAACTGGCCGAACTGCGCCCGGTTATCTATTTCCAGTTCGACGGCTTCGAACGCCGTACCTATGAGATGATCCGGGCCGAGCCCGATATTCTGCCCGAGAAGCTGCGGGCCCTGGATCGCCTGGCCTCGGTCGGTCTTTCAGCGATTCTGGTGCCCGCCGTAGAGCGTGGCGTGAACGAGCATGAAGTTGGGCGCATCGTGCGCTTCGGTATCGAACACCCCGCGGTCAGGGGCATCAACTTCCAGCCCGCCTTTCACGCGGGCCGCCACGGCACCCATGATCCCCTGCGGCGGGTGACCATCCCCGATGTGCTGGCCTGGATCGAGGGGCAAACCGCGGGCATGTTCACCGTGGCCGATTTCATCCCGGTACCCTGCTGCTTCCCCACCTGCAATTCGGTGACCTACGCTTATGTCGATGGTGACAACGTGACTCCGCTCCCTCGTGTGCTCAACGTCGACGACTATCTGGACTACCTGACCAATCGCGCGGCCCCCGACCTGGGCGGCGAGATCAGGACGGCGCTGGAGGGGCTCTGGTCCTCCTCGGCGGTACCGGGCTCGGAAAAGGCAACCAACGAGTTCCGCCTCACCTGCGCGTCATGCGGCATGCCGGACGGGCTGGACCTCGGCGCTCTGGCCGATCGCATGTTCATGATCATGCTACAGGATTTCATGGATCCCTGGACTTTCAACCAGAAGAATGTGATGAAGTGTTGTAAGGAGTTCCTGTTGCCGGACGGCAAGCAGATCCCCTTCTGCGCGTACAACAGCGTGGGCTATCGGGAGCAGGCGCGCACCCAACTCACCGCGCGTGAACGTGCCCGGGCAAAGGCGCGGCGCGCTGGTGTACTCTTCGAACCGGAGCCCATTACTTTTTCGTTCGAAACCGCTCATCGCGGACCGTTTGACTCGAAGGTGATTCCGTCATGACCACAGTTGCTCAGGACGCGAAAAGTTGCTGCGCCGCTGCCTATGGGAGCGGCTGGGCGCGCTTCCTCCTGGGGGATTCGTATCATCCGGGCGGTCTGGATCTTACCGACCGTCTCGGCACCATGCTCGGCCTAGGAGCCGGGACGCGCGTTCTCGATGTGGCGGCAGGCCCAGGCACCTCCGCCACGCACCTCGCCCAGCGCTTTGGCTGCCGGGTGACCGGGGTTGACTTGAGTGAGAGTAACGTTGTCGCGGCACGGGAGACCGCCATGCGTCTGGGAGTGGCGACACTGACCGATTTCGTCGTCGGCGATGCCGAACTTCTGCCGTTCCCGGACGAAAGCTTTGATGTCGTGGTCTGCGAATGCGCCTTGTGCACGTTTCCGGATAAGCACACTGCCGTCACCGAGTTTGCCCGTGTCCTACGACTCGGCGGACGAGTGGGGATAAGCGACCTTACGCGAAACGGGCCATTGCCGCCCGAACTCGACGGCCTTCTGGCCTGGATTGCCTGCATTGCCGACGCGCGACCGTTGGCCGAGTATGAGGAGTATCTCCGGATCGCGGGCTTTCAGGTCGATTGCGCCGAACCGCATGACGACGCATTGCGCACCTTTGTCCAGCAGATTCGTACCAAACTGATCGGGGTGGAGTTGCTCGCGCGGTTGCGGACGATTGACGTGCCGACCACCGATCTGGCAAAGGCGCGCGCGATGGTCCGTAGCGCCGCCGACGCGGTCGCGTCTCGTACCCTCGGGTATGCACTCCTCACCGGTACATGCTTCGCGCATATGCATTGACTCGGGTACTGTCAACTTAAGGGCAAAGTGGCGTACGATGAGGCTGCCGTGAAAGGAAATACCGGTGAGCGATCGCTCGTGCTACTGTCGTCATCGCTTTCCGCC
>DATLQX010000373.1:0-3462 GCA_035534995.1 Chloroflexota bacterium
GATCCTGCTGATCGTCCCCCCAACCCGGACGGGGCCGGGCTGAAGCTCCAGCTTCAGCCCGGTCCTCTTCCCCGCGCCCTGGCTTCCGTGCTGCGGATACAGGAACGTGAGTGGTTTGGCTACGTGCTGGCGCTGCCGGCCGTAGCGTTGATTGGCCTGGTCGTCCTCTATCCAGTGATCCAGGGGATCATTCTGGGCTTCACCAATGCCAGCACCTTGAATCCTGGACAGCAAAGCAACGTTGGCTGGCAGAACTTTCAGACCCTGTTCGCCGATCCCGCCTTCTACAACGGCTTCCCCGGTGCCTCGGCCGTGGTTAATTCGGTGGAGTTGACCGTCATCGCGGTGGTGCTGGAGCTTATGTTGGGGACCGGGCTGGCGCTCTTGCTGCGCAACAAGGTGCCGGGTATCCAGGTCTTCCGTAGTGTCACTATGGCAAGCTGGGTCATTCCGGTGGTGGCAACGGTGATGATGTTCAACCTGATGTGGCTGCCGCGGTTCGGCCTGGTCAATATCGTCCTCCGAGACATAGGCCAGGGACAACTAAACACCTATTGGTTTGGCAGTCTGAATCTCGCCATGCCGGCCATTATCATCATGCACGTCTGGCGCAACACGCCCTTTTTCGCGATTGCCCTCTTCGCCCGCATGCAAGGGATTCCCAACGACCACTACGAGGCTGCCTCAATCGATGGCGCTTCCTGGTTCTCTCGCTTCCGCCATATCACCATACCGGGGATCGCCTACGTGGCCATGATCATGGTGATCATCCACGTCCTCTGGACCTTCAATAACTTTGACTTCGTCTATCTCTCCACCGGTGGGGGACCAGTAAATTCCACCATGGTGATGCCGGTGTACGTCTATCTCCAGTTCTGGCATAACTATACGGCCGGCTACGCGGCGGCCGCCGGGGTCGTGATGCTGGTGATGCTGCTGGTAGTGACCATCCCATATATCCTCACGGTGCGGGAGGCGGAGTCATGATCAATCGTATGACCCTGCCAAAGATGGTCGGTACCTATGTCCTCCTGTTTCTGTACTACGGATTCTTCTTGATTCCCATTTTGTGGCTGGTGCTGCAATCATTCAAGACCACGGACGCCATCTTTAGCGGGAATCTCGTCCCGCGTTGGAGCGACTTTACCCTATCGTCCTACCAGGACATCTGGCAGTCCTCGGCGGGGTCGATCGAGACATTCCTCAAGAACTCCACGATCATCGCCCTCTCGGTGACCGCCGTCTCCCTGGTGGTCTCAACTCTGGCCGCGTACGGGCTAAGCAAGTACCGCATCTGGGGACGGCGCGGGCTGCTGATCGTCCTCCTGACCTCCCAGATGTTCCCGGGCGTTCTGATTCTGGTGCCGTTCTACACCCTCATCCTGGATTTCCATCTTTCCAATACCTATGTGGGGATCATCCTGGCCCACAGTATTCTCGCTCTGCCGTTCTGCGTGTGGATGCTCAAGAGCTACATGGACGCGGTGCCCCAGGCGCTGATCGAGGCATCGCTGGTCGATGGCTGCACCAAGCTGAGCGCGCTGATGCGCGTGGTGTTGCCCACGTCACTGCCGGGTCTGGCGGTGGCGGCGTTCTTCGCCTTCATCGTGTCGTGGGGCGACTACCTGTTCGTCTCGGTGATCTCCAGCAGTACCAGCACGGCGACAATGCCCCTCTATATCTTCCAAATCAGCCAGTCGCTGATCTCCCAGTGGGGGCAGATCGCCGCCGGCACCGTGATCATCATCATTCCCGTGGTGATCCTCTTTGCCCTGGTGCAGCGCTGGCTGGTCGAGGGCCTTTTCTCGGGCGCGGTGAAGGGGTAGATCAGACAAAAAGCGGTACGGCCTCCCATCGCTGAGCCGCCGCCCGCATCTCCTCCGTAGACGGCCGCGCGGACACGCGCTCCGCCGCGTCCAGCACTTTGGGGAGCAGTGACAGGTCGCCCACGGTATTGAGAAAGATCCGGTCGCGTCCCAAAACCCAATGCACGGCCAGGTCGACGTCGGCCTGCTCGGTGAGCGGCTCATACCAGGTCGTGTGCGTGTGAGGGCGGCCGGACCAGGGGCGGCGGGCAATCGACTTTATGGTCTGCACCGCCGCGTTCCGCTCCGCGCAGAGAGCCGCCAACGCCTCAAAGCGGTCCGTGTAGTGGCTGTTCTGGTTGGTGATGAAGCTGTAGGGGAGGAGCACGGAGTCAAAATCGTAGCGGCCCAGGCTGCGGATGTGCGTCGCGGCGATCTGCGTGCCATGGCCGGTGACACCGATGAATCGGACCAGCCCTTCCTCCCTGGCCTCGATGGCGGCATCCAGGGCTCCGCCAGGACTGAGCGCGATATCCCACTCAATCGGATCGGCCAGGTTATGCAACTGCAGCAGATCCAGTCGATCCACCCGCAGTCGCTCAAGTGAACGATGGATCTCTTCCCTGGCCGCCTGATAATCGCGCTTGCCTGTCTTGGTCGCCAGGAAAAAGTGGTCGCGGTGTTCCGCCATCCAAGGGCCGACGCGCAACTCGGCATCACCATACGAGGCCGCGACATCAATGTGATTCACCCCATGGCGCAAGAGGAGTTCCAGCGTCTGGTCGGCTTGATCCTGGGTGGCCTCGCCCAGGGCGGCGGCCCCGAATATTACTCGGCTGCTGGCGTGTCCGGTTCGTCCGAAGGGTTGCGTGGCAATCATCAACCGTCCTCCCTCTTTTCACCTACTCCTTCAGTATGGCAGGCATTGACCTGACGTGCTACTTTCGGGGCCAACGGAAAGGCCAGGACAGGGAGCGGCCGCGCCATCCTTCAGACCTGGGCCAGGGCGGTCACGAGACGGTCCAGATCGTCCTCCGAGGTGAAGTAGGGCGTGGCGATTCGGATCCCGTTATGCTCCGGTACCCAGCGGGTGATGATGCGCTGCTCCCAGAGCTGGGCATGGAGTTTTTTGGCATCGATGCCTTCGACCCGGAACGAGGTAATAGCCGAGGACCGGTCCCAGGCATCGGGGGTCAGGACGGTCACGTTGTCCAGCTCTCGCAGCAAGCCCCGAAGTTGGGTGGCCAGGGCCTGCTCGCGGTCCTCGATCCACTGCCAACCAAGCTGGTCCAACCATGCAATTGCATCGATCAGAACCGTCACCACCGCGAGGTTCTGGGTGCCGGTTTCGAAGAGCGTGGGAGCGTCGCGTTGAGCGAGCATGGCCTCGACTGGGTCAAGGTTCTCGCCGATCCCACCGGCCATGTATGGTGGGGTGAGCAGCGCGAATGCCGAGTCGCGCACCACCAGGATCCCGGAACCCTTTGGACCGCCCAGCCACTTATGGCCGTTGGTGACATAAAAGTCGCAGCCGATGGCGGGCACGTCGACGCGCCACTGCCCAAGCTCTTGCGTCCCGTCGATCAGGGTTAGCATTGGGCGCGCGCGACCCTGGTCGTTCAGCCGTTGGACCAGGGCGCACATGGCCGGCCCTGGG
>DATLQX010000374.1:0-9769 GCA_035534995.1 Chloroflexota bacterium
TGCAGCGCCACCCAGGCGTGGGTTTCGCCCGCCTCTCGCTGGGCCAGCGACTCGCCCACGCACACAATAGGAGTGAGGCCGTGGGCAAACGCAGCCTTTACCTTGAGATGGACATCATGGTTGGTCTCGCCGAAGTACTGACGGCGTTCCGAATGGCCCAGAATAACGTACCAGCACCAGGGAACGAGCATGGTGGGCGAGATTTCGCCCGTGAACGCTCCTTGCGCCTCCCAGTGCATGTTCTGTGCTCCCAACCGCACTTCGCTCCCCACCGCTTCGTGCACCCCTTCCAGGGCGATGAACGGGGGGCAGAGGACGATCTCGACCGCGGCGCGGCTCGGGCTGGGAATGGCCGCCACGGTCTGGGCCGCCAGATCGCGGGCCTGGCCGGGCGTGGTGTGCATCTTCCAGTTGGCGGCGACGATTGGTTTGCGGGCCTGAGCGGTCATGAGCGGTCCTCCAGGGCGGCGATCCCGGGCAAGGTCCGCCCTTCCAGGAACTCCAGGGTGGCGCCCCCTCCGGTGGAAACGTGCGTCATCCTGGCCGCCAGACCCTGGCTTTCCACCGCCGCCACGGAGTCACCGCCGCCGACCACCGTGGTGGCCCCGCTCCGGGCCAGGAAGGCGGCGACCGCGTTGGTGCCGGCCGCGAACGCCTCCATCTCGAAAACGCCCATGGGGCCGTTCCAGAGGATGGTTTGGCAGTCCGAGAGCGCGTTCTCATAGGCGTGTACGGTATCGGGACCGATGTCCATGATCCGCCAGCCCTCGGGTATCTGGGTGATCGGGACGATGCGGGTCTGGGCATCGGGAGCAAAACGATCCGCGATCACCGCGTCCACCGGGAGATGGATCGCCACCCCATGGGCCGCTGCCTCCGCCTCCAGGGCGCGCGCGTCCTCCAGCAGATCGTTCTCCACCAGCGAATCGCCAATCGCCAGCCCGCGGGCCTTGAGGAAGGTACCCGCCATGCCGCCTCCGATCAGGAGCACGTTGACCCGGTTGAGGAGGTGATGTAGGACGCCCAGCTTGGACGACACCTTGGCGCCGCCGATGATCGCCGCGAACGGCTGGCGCGGAGCCGAGAGCAGCCCGTCCAGCATCTCCAACTCGCGTTGCATCAGCAGCCCGGCCACGGCCGGCAGATCGTGCGCCACCCCTTCGGTGGAGGCGTGCGCGCGATGGGCCGAGCCGAAGGCGTCATTGACATAAATATCGCCCAGGCGGGCTAGGCGCGCCGCGAACGCGGGGTCGTTTGCTTCCTCCTCGGGATGAAAACGGACGTTTTCCAGAAGGAGCATCTGCCCTGGCTGAAGGTGCTCCACCAGGGCTTCCACCTCGGGCCCCACGCAATCGGGAGCGACCGGAATCTCCTGGCCCATGATAGAGGCCAGCCGGGCGGCGATCGGGGCCAGGCGATACCTTTCGTCCACCTTGCCCTTTGGTCGCCCCAAGTGGGACATCAGAACCATCCGGGCGCCGTGGGTTCGCAAATACTGGAGGGTGGGGCGAACCGCCCGGAGCCGGGTATCATCGGTCACCCGGCCCTGATCGTCTTGCGGCGCGTTCAGGTCCAGCCGCACCAGTACGCGCTTCCCCTGAACGTCCAGGTCACGGATGGTTCGTTTTGCCACCAGTAGTTCTCCTCTTTCGCCTGGGTGACTTCCTTTGGAGGCCGTCTAGCATTGCGTCGGCGGATCGGACGGATCAGTCGGATCGAACCGATCCGTCCGTGCTTGTTCGCTAAAGTCCTTTGCCGGCAATGAAGGCCGCGAGATCGGCGACCCGGCTGGCGTAGCCCCACTCGTTGTCGTACCAGGCGACCACCTTCACCATCGAATTGCCGATGACCATGGTGGAAAGCCCGTCCACGATCGAGCTGTGCGAGTTGCCCCGGTAGTCACTCGAAACCAAGGGCTCGGTGTTAAAGGCGAGGATCCCCTTCAGGGGACCGTTCGCCGCCGTCTCCAGAGCCGCGTTCACCGAGGCCACGGACGCCTCGCGTTCCACGTCGGCCACGAAGTCGACAATGGAGACCGTGGTGGTAGGGACACGGAGCGAAAAGCCATCGAACTTCCCCTTCAGATCGGGGATCACCAGGGCGAGCGCGCGGGCGGCGCCGGTGGTGGTCGGGATGATGTTGGCGGCCGCCGCGCGGGCCCGCCGCAGATCCTTATGAACCTGATCGAGGATTTTCTGGTCGTTGGTGTAGGAGTGCACGGTGGTCATCACCCCCCGGACAATCCCGAAGGTCTCGTGGACCACCTTGGCGACCGGGGCCAGACAGTTGGTGGTGCAACTGGCGTTGGAAATGATCGTGTGCCGTTCAGGGTTGTAGCGGTCCTCGTTGACCCCAAGAACGATCGTGATATCCTCGCCGGTGGCTGGGGCGGAGATGATCACTTTCTTGGCTCCGCCTTGCAGGTGCGCGCTCGCCTTGTCGGCGGCGGTAAAGATGCCGGTCGACTCCACCACGATGTCCACGCCAAAATCGCTCCAGCGGATTTTGCCCGGATCGCGTTCGGCTACCACCGCGACGCGCCGGCCATTCACCTCAAGGGCGTTGTCATGGGCGGTCACGTCGCCATCGAAGATGCCATAGGTGCTGTCGTACTTAAACAGATGGGCGTTGGTCTTGGTGTCGGTCAGGTCGTTGACAACCGTCACCTCCAGTTCTTGCGGATGCCGCTCCAGGATTGCGCGCAGGGTCTGACGTCCGATACGGCCAAAGCCGTTGATCCCCACTTTGGTGGCCATGCGTACTCCTCGCTCTTCCGTCCTTCCCTTCCAGCCGGCGCACGCGGACAGTGGGCGCGACAACTGGCTAACGGACGCTGAAAATGGTGGTGTTCGGGGCAAGCGGGTACCCGGCGCTGGGCGCCGCTATTGCCTCCATGATGCCCTATTCGTGGCCCTCGCGGCAACTCACTGGTGCTTCGTGGTCTCGCTCTGGCCCTGGCCCGAAGCACTATCCTCGGAACGGAGCAGACCGAGTGGGCCTATGCTGGATGCTCGACCGCCCAAACGGCCTGCCCATATCAGGAGAAAATGGCCGTTGCCGCCGTACCAGTGGGAGTTTAGACTGGTCTGGTGGCCTGGTCCGCGCCCGCGTCACCGTTATGCCGCGGCCTATCATGAAGGAGTATGTCCATGTCCGATGCTCGGTATTCCATGCAGGCAATCTTGCCGGAAGCCAATAAAAGGATGCGTGAGCTTCAGCAAGCCTCCGAATTGGCGGACTTGCCGCGCCCCCTCCTGGAATTGGTGAAAATGCGAGCCTCGCAACTAAATCATTGCGCGTACTGTCTTGACATGCACGCGAAGGATGCCATAGCCCTGGGCGTTCCCGCCGAAAAGTTGTTTGTCCTTGAAGGTTGGCGCGAGGCTCCCTTCTATTCCGCTCGTGAGCGGGCGGCCCTGGCCTGGACGGAGGCGCTCACGTTGATAGCGGATCGCGGCGTACCCGACGATCTGTACCGCGAGGCGCGAGACCAGTTTTCCGAGCGGGAGCTGGCCTGCCTGACCATGGCGATCGTCACGATTAACGGGTGGAATCGGATCGCGATCAGCACGCGCATGGAGCCTGGTCACTACCAATCCCGTTTCAAGCCGGAAGCAGCGGTCTGAACTTCGTTGAGCGATCGGCGTTTACGGGCGGACGAAATCCACGGTCAGAACGTAGTTCGACCCCTGACGGGCCACGCCGATCCCCGCCTGGGAAAAGTTGCCAAGGATTGCCCAGCGATGGGCCGGGCTCTCCATCAGGCCAAAGATAATGCCGCCCATGGTCTCACCCTGTCCTATGTCCTCGGCCAGTTCCTGGAAGGAGACGCCGGCGGCCTGGATCCGCTGTAGGGGCGTGGAGCCATTTGAGCCAATATGCGCGTGGGTGCCGACGAATCCGCCCGCCGTCACGTCGTCGCTATGCGCCTGGGTCTCCCGCATCAGTCTGGCGTTTTCGCGCAACGGTGGCAGTCCGGCCAGATTGCGTTGATGATTCAGGTCACTGAAGGCCAGGGCCCGTACCTGATCGATGGTCAAGCCGGCGGTATCCGCCGAGTACGATGGGGGGGCGGCCGGTGGTTGGAAGGAGACGCCGGCGAAGAGTGGCAGCTTAATCAGGGCGTAGCCGGCTTTCGCGTTGATCTCTACCAGATACCGGCCGGGCCCGTAGTGGATAGGCACCTTGCAGTCAAATACCGCTCCCTGGATATGCAATGAACTGAGAACGACCCGACCATCCGGCAACTGAATGGCGGCGTCGGATTCCAATGGCTCGGTGGTGGACCCTATTAAAGTGACGTTATGAGGACTGGTCGGCTGTACCTGGCTCACCGGCACGATTTTTACTCCGCTATCGGCGCTGACAAAGGCATTCGGCAAGGCCAGGTTGCCACAGAAGGAAAAGCCGGCGGTGCCGGTCAAAACGCCGCCTCCCGCCGCCGAAACGGTGACCAAATCGGAGGCTTGGTAGCCGGGGGCGGCCGCGCGCAGGTAGACTCGCATGCCGGGACCGGTACTGACCCGGAACGTCCCGTCGCTTCCCCCCCTTGTCCAGGTAGCATCCACCCCTACCATGGCGTTCGCGATCGGCCGGCCGGTTTGGCGCGCGCACACCTGGCCGGTAAGAACAAGCGTGTCGCGCGGTCTGCTCGCGACCGCGTGGCCGGCGGTCCAGGGCAGCGCGAGGGTAATAGTCATGGTGATACCCAGGGCGATTCGCGCCCCGCGGCCGCGCCATCCCGCCACCGGATCGGAAAACCCCGCCCCGGCGTCCGAGCCTCGCCGAGCCTCGATCACATCCCACCTCGTCTCTCTTCACCATCTATGTCTCTCTGGGCATGGTACACCTATACCATTGGTTGTTCCATAGCACGGTTAGGGCCTTTCGACTAGCCGTGGGTTCCCCCGATTCGTGCTCGGATTGGCCCCAGCCAAGTTTCTCTCGTTAATCCCCTACGCGGAACCGCTACGCTTGTTAAAATGATGGAGATCGCGTCCCACCATGCGGGCGCGACTACCTACTCGGCGATGAGGTAGGTGAGTGAAAGCCAATGGATGACTTGCACCAATTCTTCGGCCCGAACGCGGGCTATGCGCTCGAACTGTACGAGCGCTATCTCGCTGATCCTGATACTGTCGATCCGGCGACCAGGGCTCGATTCGCCCACTGGCTGCCCGCGGAGCCACCTGGCCTGAGTCCGCCTGAGTCTTCCGCGACGCCTCCGGGGGCGCCCGCGTTCGATGTCGATCTGGTTACGCGAGTAGCGAATCTGGCCCGAACCATCCGGGGGCGCGGGCATCTGGCGGCCCAACTCGATCCCCTGGCTTCCGCGCCTCCGGATGGTTCGGTGCTGGAGCCCGGAGCCAACGGACTCAACGCCGCTCAGTTGCGCGCGCTTCCGGCCACGGTGATTGGTGGTCCGGCTACCCTGGCATCGACGAACGCCGCCGAGGCTATCGATGCCCTGCGTCGTGTGTATTGTTCGACTACCGGCTACGACTTTGCCCATATCGAGGCGGCGGATGAGCGGGACTGGCTCTGTGAAGCGGCGGAGTCGGGTCGCTTCCGTCCTCAATTGGATCATGCCGGTCAGCGGAAGATACTTGAACGCCTAACCGAGGTCGAGGCGTTTGAGTTGTTTTTGCAACGAAGTCTCCCCAATCAACGCCGCTTTTCCATCGAGGGTACCGATATGATGGTGCCGATGATGGATACGATCATCCGGGCCGCCGCCGCCTCGGGCACGCGCGAGGTCGCGGTAGGGATGGCGCACCGGGGGCGTCTCAACGTGCTGGCCAACGTGCTTGGTAAGCCCTTTGGCCAGATTCTGGCCGAGTTCCAGCGGGGAATCCCGGGCCCCACTACGGCGCCTTCCGAGAACTTTGCCCACTATGGCTGGACCGGAGACGTGAAATACCATCTGGGAGCGCAGCGGACGGTAACCGAGGGGAGCGAGGTGCTGGTTCGGATCACTCTGGCCCCGAACCCCAGCCATCTTGAGTTCATCAATCCAGTCGTTCAGGGGATGA
Organism: Chloroflexota bacterium; assembly: GCA_035534995.1. Taxonomy (GTDB): domain Bacteria; phylum Chloroflexota; class UBA5177; order JANWHV01; family JANWHV01; genus JANWHV01. Next base: position 6,033 of record DATLQX010000374.1, read on the forward strand.
CCAGGGCCATGCAGGACGATCGGAGGCACGTGGGCCCTCCCCGTCAGGCCGTGGACGCTTCCTTGGCTATCTTGATCCATGGTGACGCCGCCTTCCCCGGCGAAGGGGTGGTGGCTGAATCGCTGAACCTGGCCCAGCTCGGCGGCTACCGAATCGGTGGGGCGATCCACATCATCGCCAACAACCAGATCGGCTTTACCACCAGTCCGAGGGATGCCCGAAGCACGCTCTATGCCAGCGACCTCGCCAAGGGGTTCGAGATCCCAATTGTCCATGTCAACGCCGATGACCCCGAGGCGTGTCTGGCGGCCGCCCGTCTTGCCCATGCGTATCGCCAGCGCTTTCACAAAGATTTTCTCATCGACCTGGTGGGGTATAGGCGGTGGGGCCATAACGAGGCGGACGAGCCGGCCTTCACCCAACCCATACTCTACGAGAAGGTGCGCGCGCATCCTACCGCCCGCGCACGCTGGGCGGCCACCCTGAACGACCTGGGAAGCGTCACTCAGGCGGAATCGGACGACGTGCTCAAGCAGGCCATGACCGCCTTGCAAGAGGTGAACCCGGAGCCCGAGCGGGCTCCGGCGCTCCCGCCCGCCGCGGTTTCCGGCGGGCGTGTGAACACGGCGGTGGCCGCCGATCGGCTCGCGACCTACAACGAGGAGATGCTTGCATGGCCCAGCGGCTTCACCGTACATCCCAAACTGGAGCGGATCCTGAAGGGCCGGGTAGGGGCTCTGGAGCCCGGTGGCGGCCTCGACTGGGGACACGCGGAGTCGCTGGCCTTCGCCTCGCTGCTAGCGGAGGGGACGCCGATCCGCCTGGCCGGTCAGGACGTCGAGCGGGGCACCTTCAGCCAGCGGCACCTGGTCTTACACGACGCGGCTACCGGCGCCTGCTTCTCCCCCCTGCAAGCGCTCAAGGAGGCACGGGCCTCGTTCGCTGTCTATAACAGCCCACTCTCCGAAAATGCCGCTCTGGGCTTCGAGTTCGGTTACGGAGTGCAGGCGCCGGAGGCCCTGGTCATGTGGGAAGCGCAGTACGGTGATTTCGCCAATGCCGGCCAGGTGATCATCGACCAGTTTATCTCCTCCGCCCGCTCCAAATGGCGGCAACGGCCGTGGATGGTCATGCTCTTGCCGCACGGCTACGAGGGCCAGGGTCCAGAGCATTCAAGCGGGCGCCTGGAACGATATTTGCAACTGGCGGGAGATGACAATCTGCGGATCGCCAATTGCACTACCGCCGCCCAATACTTCCACCTCCTGCGCCGTCAGGTCGCCCTCCGCGAAGACGATCCACGTCCCCTGATCCTGATGGCCCCCAAGAGCCTTCTCCGCCACAAGTCGGCCTTCACCACCCTGGAGGATTTGGCGTCGGGCGAGTTCCAACCAGTCCTGGAGGATCACGAAGCGGCGGAGCATCGAGATCAGGTCACACGGGTGATCCTCTGCAGCGGGAAAGTCTACGTGGACCTGATCAGCAGCGGCACCCGATCCGAGACCCCACGAGTGGCCATCGCTCGGGTAGAGCAACTGTGCCCGTTCCCCGCCGCCGAACTCAACACCTTGCTGGCCGGGTATCCTCATGTGCGTGAGGTAATCTGGTTGCAGGAGGAGCCGAGGAATATGGGGGCATGGAGTTATATGGCGCCCCGCCTCCGCGACCTGATCGGCCGTGATCCCAGCGTTGATTACATCGGCCGGCCCGACCACGCTAGCCCCGCCGCCGGCTCGGGTGCGGTGCATCAGGCGGAGCAGGCGCGGATCGTGGCCGAAGCCTTTACCGGGTTGCAGGGCCCTCTTCCTGTGCCGCAAGGAGTCACACAACATGCCGGCTGAGATACGGGTACCCGCGCTCGGCGAGTCGGTCGTCGAAGCCACGGTGGGGAAATGGCTCAAGCAAGTGGGCGACGCGGTCGCCCCTGGCGATCCGCTGGTCAGTCTGGAGACGGACAAGGTGGACATGGAGGTGGCGGCGGAGGAAGCGGGCGTCCTGGTCCGCGTCGACAAGAACAGCGGCGATACGGTAGCGGTAGGCGAGGTGCTGGGCAGCCTGAGCGGGGGAGGGGTGGACCATGGGCGCTCCGGAAACGGCGCACAGCCTCAATCGGTGGCTACGGCCGTCGTCCCGCCCCCTCCGGTGACTGCCCCGTCCGCGCCCGCCACCGCGCCATCCGGACCCACTCCGGCGCCCGGCATCCAGGCCACTCCGGTGGCTCGCCGCCTGGCCAGCGAGGAGCGGATCGATCTGGCCGGCTTGCAAGGAAGTGGGCCCGGTGGGCGGATCACCAAGCAAGATGTGAGCGCCGCCCGCGGCGCTCCAGCGCCGGGCGCCCCCCCGTCACCGCTGGACCTCCCGGCCGCGTCCCGTGATGGACGTGAGGAGCGGGTCCGCCTCTCTCGCCGCCGGCAAACCATCGCCCGGCGGCTGGTGGAGGCTCAGCACACGGCGGCCATGCTCACCACCTTCAATGAAGTGGACATGAGCGCGATTATGGAGGTGAGGAAGCGGCGAAAGGACGGATTCAAGGAGCGTCACGGGGTGGGCCTTGGTTTCATGAGCTTTTTCACCAAAGCCTCGATAGGCGCCCTCAAGGCGTATCCGCGCCTCAACGCCGAGATCCAGGGCGATGAGATCGTCATCAAGCATTATTACGACATTGGAATCGCGGTGGGCCTGGACGAAGGATTGGTGGTGCCCGTGGTGCGGGACGCCGACCGGAAGAGTTTCGCCCAGATCGAGCGGGAAATCGCGGCCCTGGCTGGACGGGCGCGCGGCAACACCCTGACCCTGGGGGATCTGGAGGGCGGCACTTTCACCATTACCAATGGCGGCGTCTACGGCTCGCTGCTTTCCACCCCCATTCTCAACACTCCCCAGGTCGGGATCCTGGGCATGCACAAGATCGAGGAGCGTCCAATCGCCGCCGGCGGTCAGGTGGTAATCCGCCCGATGATGTATCTTGCCCTTTCCTATGACCATCGGATCGTGGATGGCAGCGAGGCGGTACGCTTCCTGGTCCGGATCAAGGAATTACTGGAGGATCCTGAGGCGCTGCTGCTGGAGGGGTAGGATTATTCTTCATCACTGAAGGTGAGGGTGGTAGTCAGCCCATCCTCACCCACCATCGTGGCGGGAAAAATGGCGGCGGCGTTCCCGAGATACTCGTGCGGGTGGATCAGCGCGGGGCCGAAGTGGGTGAGCCAGAGCCGGCGGGCCAGGCCGTCGCGGGCCAGGGTCGCGGCCTCGGCGAAGGTAAGGTGCTGGGCCTCCCAGCGCGTGGGTTTGTCCGCCTCGCTGCCATACATGGCATCGGCGATCAAGAGGTCGGCCCCGCGCCCTTCGGCCCGCACGAAGTCGGTGAGAGCGGGCGTGGGGCTGGTATCGGTGGCCAGGACCAGACGGAGGCCGCGCCTTGGCGGGCCAAACATCTGGCCGGCGCTCATGGTCCTTCCCTCGACCACCACGGAGTCGCCGCGCTGGAGGGCCCGCCACGAACTGATCGGGATCCCCAGGGCCCGCGCCCTGTCGGCATCGAATCGCGGCGCCCTCGACAGCTCGATAGCGTAGGCCAGGCAGGGTACGTCATGGGTAAGGGCCACGCACGTTCCGATAAGCCCTGGATAGCCTGGGAGGGGAAACCGTTCCCCGCCTGCCAGGGTGATCACGCGCAGCGGAAACGGGAGCCTCGGGGCCACGACCAGCAAACCATGAAGGACGGCGGTCAAGGGTTC
>DATLQX010000375.1:0-2616 GCA_035534995.1 Chloroflexota bacterium
ACCTTCGAGCCGGGGGTGACGACCCTGGTCGGTCCCAGTGGGGCGGGGAAGAGCACTCTGCTCCGGATCGTGGCCGGCCTGACGCGGCCGGACGAGGGAACAGTGCGGTTGGGTGGGGACCTCCTGGACGACGGGGCAACCGGCTTTCATCTGCCGCCGGGGCGGCGCGACATTAGCCTGGTGTTCCAGGAATACGCGCTCTTTCCCCACCTGCGGGTCGAGCAAAATGTCGCCTATGGCCTGCGGGCCCGGCGCGTCCCCCGTCCAGAGCAGCGACGGCGTGTGGCGGCCATGCTGGAACGCCTGGGGATCCAATCCCTGGCGCGGGAGCGTCCCGGCCAGATCTCGGGCGGGCAGCGGCAACGGGTAGCCCTGGCCCGCGCCCTGGTCCTGGAGCCGCGCGCCCTCCTGCTGGATGAGCCGCTTGCCGCCCTGGATGTGAGGACGCGGGAGAAAGTGCGAGGCGAACTGCGATCCATCCTGGCCGAGACTCGGATTCCTACCCTCCTGGTCACCCATGACTACGCCGATGCCCTGGTCTTCCGGCAGCGCATCGTCATGCTGGTGGACGGCCAGGTAGCACAGGATGGCGCGCACGAGGATCTGCTGGCCCACCCCGGCTCCCGTTTCGTGGCCGATTTCACCGGAGTGAACTTCTTCGAGGGCCAGTTGGAAGAGTGGGATTCCCACCTTCTGGCCCGCATCCGCCTGGCGGGCGAAATAGAGATCTTCGCCCCCGCCGAGGGCATCGCGCCCGGCCCGGTGAACATCGCCCTGCATCCGTGGGAAATCACCCTCTCGCCGGAACCCCCGGCCGGGTCGGCGCGGAACAGCCTGGCTTGTCGGGTGCGCGAGATTCTGCCTCTGGGCGGCCGGGCCCGCGTGCTTCTGGCCCTCGGCGATTCGGGGTCGCAAACCCTGGTAGCGGAGATTACCACGGAGGCGCAAGCGGCCCTGGGCGGCCGGGAGGGCCAGGTGCTGTATGCCGCCTTCAAGGCCACCGCGCTTCGGGTGAGTGCCCGGTGAGGGCATCCTCACCCCCCGGCGCTGGTATAGGCGCTCAGCGCCCGCCGCCAGAGCCAGACCGAGGCGAGGCTGCTGACCACGGCGCAGATCGGCGCGTAGAGATAGAATCCTGGCGTCGCGTGTCCGGTCAGCACCCCGGCGGGGATGGTTGCCGCCACCCCCAGGGGGAGCAGATAGGTGAAGAGTACGCGCATCGCCCCTTGATAGGCCCCGCTGGGGAGGCCGGCCATATTCATCAACTCCTCGAAGAGATATTGCAGCCCATCCACCTTTACCACCCAGAAGGACAGGGTCATCACCATGAACAGCAGATTGTAGAAGGTGATTACCGCGCAGCCGATCAGCGCCGTGTAGCCGGCCACCGCGCCGGCCGTGATCGCGGTGTGCCCCGTTCGCACCCCATAGACCACCAGCCCCAGGCCAATGGCCGCGTTCAGGGCGGCGCCCAGGTTGATCTGGGCGCAGGTGAGGAGGAATCGGGCGTTCACCGGCTTGACCAGGATAAAATCCAGTTCCCCCCGGCGCACCGCCTCGGGAATGGCCGTGATCGTGTCCTCGGCGAAGAAATAGAGGGCGCCCCGGACCAGGCGGAAGCTGCCGTAGAGAACCAGGAGCGCGGGCAAGTTCCAGCCCGCGATGCTGGTTGTCCGCAGGAACAGCACGCTGTAGAAGGCGAGGATCAGGGCCACCGTGGCCACGTTCCGCGCCAGCCCCAGAAAGAAGTCGCCCCGGTAGGTCACCTGAGTCATTAATGAGCGGCGGGCCAGATAGATCCACAGCCGGGCGTGACGCCGAATTGCTATCGATAGCATATGCTCACATCCCTACCGCGCTATAGCGGCGCAGACCGCGGATCCACAGGAGGCGGGCCAAAGCGGCCAATGCCACCAGCCAGCCACCCTGCCCGAGCAATCCCAGGGCGGTTTGTCCTGGATCGAGCTTGTTCAGGAACACCTCCACCGGAAAGGAGAAGGTGTAGCGGAAAGGGAGGATATTCAGCGGCCCGAGCAGCCAGTTAGGGAAGAGCGAGAGCGGCACCAACTCGCCCGAGGCCAGCATCAGGAGGAGATCGTAGATCTCGAACAGATTCCCCGTGTTGGTGGTCCAGAACGCGACCACGCCCAGGATGATTTCCAACTCGATGAAGATCACGGCACTGGCCAGGGTAGAGATCGCCGCGATCGCGATCCGGGTCGCATCGAGGGCCAGATGCAGATCGTGGCGGAAATAGATGACCAACACCAGGTAGAGCGGGAGGGCCAGTACCAGGTTGATCAGCTTCCAGCACTGCTCGGCCAGCACCTGCGGCGCCAGGGCGGCATAGGGCTTCAGCAGTTGGTGGGCCAGCGAGCCATCCTTGATCGCCCGGGCGATCTGAAAGTTGATTCGCCCCCCGATCACATACCAGGCAAAGGCGATCACCAGGTAATAGGTGATCATCTCGCCGCGGGTGAAGCCGCCCACCGCGTCGCGGCCACCGTAGATAGCCAGCCAGGCCACGATGGCGAACAGCGGCGGCAGGGCACCCTGGACCACCCAGATGATGTTCGTGGTCCTATAGGTCATGCTTTCGGCCAGGCAGGTCCGGAA
>DATLQX010000376.1:0-4987 GCA_035534995.1 Chloroflexota bacterium
GGCAAGCAGTTTGTAGCCCACGCCCCAGACGGTCACCACCCGCTCGCCGAACGGGCCCAGCTTCCGCCGGAGACGCACGATATGCGTATCCACCGTGCGGTCGAAGCCGTCGTACTCGACGCCCCAGATGCACTGCAGGAGGTATTCGCGGCTATAGGCGCGGCCGGGATGCGCGGCCAGCACATGCAGTAAATCCCATTCCTTGGGCGTGAGGTCCAGCGACACGCCGCCCAGCCAGGCAGCCCGACCGTCCACGTCCACCCGCAATTCCCCCACCTCCAGGGCCGCGGGCGCCTGCTCGCCGCCCGCCCGCTCGTTCATCAAGGAGACCCGGCGGAGCAGGGCCCGGGCGCGGGCCAGCAACTCGCGCATGCCGAAGGGCTTGGTCAGATAGTCATCGGCTCCTACTTCCAGCCCCAGCACCCGATCCACCTCCTCGGCCCGCGCGGTGAGCATCAGAATGGGGGTGATGCCGCGGGCGCGGATGCGCCGGCAGACTTCCAGTCCATCCAGGCCCGGAAGCATCCAATCCAGGATTACCAGGTCGGCGGCGTTAGTCTCCAGCACGCGGAGGGCCGCCGGACCATCGGTCACCAGGGTCACGCTATGGCCGGCACCGAGAAACTGCTCGCGCACCAACTTACCCAGCTGCTCCTCGTCCTCCACCAACAGAATATGAGCCATGCCCGCACTCCGATCGCTCCAGGGATAGTGTACCGGGCACCGGCCCCGTCCGGTGGTTTTGGCAGCCCCGATACGCATCGCGCTGGCCGAGGGCGTATGTGGCGCAAGATGTGGTTCTGATCGAGGTTTAGATGATCTGCCCCTGGCCCAGGGCCACGATGTCGCGTAGGGTCACGCGGGCGGGCAGGGACAGCATATACACCGCCAGATCGGCGATATCCTCCGAGCAAAGGCCCCGATGGGCCGCCAGCCCGGCCGCGACCGCCGCCGGATCGGTGACGCCCCAGATTTCGTTGAGCACGATGCCGGGGGAGATGGTGGCCACCCGAATCCCCCGCGGCGCCACCTCTCGACGGAGAATGTTCACCAGGGTTCCCACCGCATGCTTGGTGGCGCTGTAGACTGCCTCGTTGTCGATGTCGGTGTGGCCGGAGATCGAGGAGGTAACCAGAATATCACCGGATCGCTGAGCGAGCATGGACGGCAGTACCGCCTTGATGCAGCGCACGACACCGGTCAGATTGGTATCGATCTGGGCTACCAAACGCTCGACATCCACCTCGGCGATGGCGCCCTGCACGAACTGCCCGGCATTGGCGAAAAGGATATCCACCCGGCCAAAGTGGCTCAGAGCCCGCTCGATGAGGCGCTGAACATCGGCGGCACGGCCCACGTCGGTGGGCACGGCCAGCGTCTGGCTCCCGTCCAGCGAGGCCGCCAGAGCCTCCAGGCGGTCGGCCCGCCGCCCCGCCAGTACCACGCGCACGCCCCGCGCGGCCAGGGCGCGCGCGGTCGCCTCCCCGATCCCCGAGCCTGCCCCGGTAATGATCGCCACCTTGCCCGCCAGGTCTTGCGTCTCCATCGGCATTCTCCTTACATCACGCAATTATAGAATGAGGATAGAGGAGAGCGGCGAATCCGTAGAGGAATGCTGGACGGCGTTATACTTCCATTCATGCCGGTTCGCGCCACTCGGCGGCGAACCATTGTTCCGCCGCGACCCTTCGCGGCCCTCGAAGCTCAACCGTACTGGAGGACATGATGACCACGGCCAGTGCGCCTACATCGTACAAGAGTCCCCTGCACCAAATGACCCAGACCACCCCGACCTCCCTCTGGAACGACTCCGCCTCCATCGAGGAATTGACCTACGCGATCGAGCACGGGGCGGTGGGCGCCACCTGCAACCCAGTGATCGTCCTTGGCGTCCTGAAGAAGGAAATGCCGCTCTGGCGGGCCCGGATCCAGGCCCTGATCGCGGAGATGCCCACCGCGACCGAGGACCAGATTGGCTGGAAGCTGGTCGAGGAGGTCTCGATCAAGGGCGCCGAACGGCTCAGGCCCATCTTCGATGCGGGCTCTGGGCGCGATGGCCGCCTCTCCATCCAGACCGATCCCCGGTTCTATCGCGACACGCAGGCGATCGTGGATCAAGCCACCCGGTTCAACCAACTGGCGCCGAATATGATCGTCAAAATCCCCGCCACCCGCGCGGGTATCCCGGCCATGGAGGAGGCTACCTACCGGGGGATCAGCGTCAACGCCACGGTCTGCTTTACCCTGCCGCAGAGCCTGGCGGTGGCCGAGGCGCTGGAGCGCGGCCTGCGGCGGCGAGAGCACGAGGGGAAGGACATCTCCACCATGGGACCGGTCTGCACGATCATGGTGGGCCGGCTGGACGACTGGCTGAAGACGGTGGTTGAGAAGGAGAACATCACCATCGATCCCGGCTATCTGGAGTGGGCGGGCGTGGCGGTGCTCAAGAAGGCATACCGGTTGTTCCGTGAACGGGGCTACCGGGCTCGTCTGCTCTCGGCCGCTTTCCGCAATCACATGCACTGGAGCGAGTTTATCGGCGGCGAGGTCGTGATCTCCCCTCCTCACGCCTGGCAGGTTCGCTACAACGCCAGCGACATCGCGGTGGTGCCGCGGATCGACACGCCGGTGGACCCGAAGGTGGTTGATGAACTGCACCGGAGGTTCGCCGACTTCCGGCGCGCATTTGACGAAAATGGCCTTGCCCCCGAGGAGTTCGATACCTTTGGCGCCACCCGGCGAACCCTGCGCCAGTTTCTCTCCGCCTGTACCGACCTGGATGCCCTGATCCGGGATTTTATGCTGCCGAATCCTGACCAATAAGTATTCGGCGATTTCATGTCTGATGATCCGCCGCTGGGTCAGCGCTTGTAGCACTGGGGCGATGAACTCTGGGCCATCGCCAACGAGGGTCTGCCCCTACCATTCGCCAAAGGAATGATCATCGGCGTGCTCAAGGACCGGAGTTTGCCAACTACCATCGTTCAGTTGGGCGGCCACTGCCGCGTCGTCCAACTCGATGCCAAGGCCGGGACCGGTGGGAAGGTCGATATAGCCGTCGCGGACCACGAAAGGTTGCTTGAGGTAGCCGACTCCGAGTGAGACCTGCTCCTGGCAGAGGAAGTTCGGGGTGCAGGCGTCCACCTGGAGGCCGGCGGCCAGGGAAATGGGGCCGAGCGGGTTGTGCGGCGCGACGGCGGCGTAGTAGGTCTCGGCCATGGCGGCGATCTTGCGTACCTCGCCGATCCCGCCCGCGTGGCACAGATCGGGTTGCAGGATCGCCGCCGCCCCTTTCTCCAGTACCTCGCGGAAGCCCCAACGGGTGAACAGCCGCTCGCCCGTGGCAATTGGCGTGGTAGTGGAGCGGGCTACCGTGACCAGGGCGTCCACGTTCTCCGGCAACACCGGCTCCTCGATGAAGAGCAGGTGCAGATCCTCCAGGGCATGGACCAGACGGATGGCCATGGCCGGCCCGACTCGGCCGTGGAAATCGACCGCCAGATCCACCGTATCGGGGATGGCGGCGCGGATGGCGGTGATCCGGTTGACCTGCCGGTCGATATAGGCTTTGGTATCCATGATCCGGACGGGAGCGTCGATGCCCGTCTTGAGCGCGGTGTATCCCTGGGCGACCAGCGGGCCGACCGCCGCCGCCGCGTCCTCTGGATGGTCCACGGCGAGGTGCGCGTAGACGCGGATTCGATCGCGTACCGCGCCGCCCAACAATTGGTACACCGGGACGCCGAGCGACTGGCCCAGAATGTCCCACATGGCCTGCTCGACCCCGCTGAGCGCGCTGACCAGGACCGGGCCGCCTCGGTAGAAGGCGCCCCGGTACATCACCTGCCAGTGGTGCTCGATCCGTCTGGGATCCTGGCCGATCAGGTACTCGCCCAACTCGCCGACGGCCGCGGCGACGGTGCGGGCCCGGCCTTCCACGATGGGCTCGCCCAGGCCGATGATTCCCTCGTCCGTATGCATCTTCAGGAAGTGCCAACGAGGCTGAACGAACAGGCTTTCGAGGTGGGTAATCTTCATCTCACCCTACCTCGCCGCGATGCCGCCGTCGATGATCAGGGCCGTGCCGGTGCAGAAGCGGGACTCATCGCTGGCCAGATAAAGCGCCGCCATGGCTATCTCCTCCGGCTGAGCCAGACGGCCCATCGGCTGCCGCGCCTCCAGCATCGCCCGCTCGGCCACCGGATCCGCCGCCCGCGCCAGATTCCGTTCGGTCCAGGGGCCGTCCACGGTGCCGGGGCAGACGCAGTTCACGCGGATGTTCTGGCCCACATGATCGACGGCAATCGCCTTGGTCAGGGTAATCACCGCTCCCTTGCTGGCGCAGTAGGCGACCCGGTTGGGGATGCCGACCAGCCCGGCCACCGACGCCGTGTTCACGATCGTCCCGCCGCCCTGGGCAATCATGTGGGGAATGGCGTACTTGCAACCCCAGAAGACTCCCTTGACATTCACGTCGAAGCAGAGATCCCATACCTCCTCGGTGGTTTCGAGCACGTTGTGATTGGAGCCCACGCCCGCGTTGTTGCAGAGCACGTCGAGCCGGCCATAGTGTTCCACGCAGGCGGCAAGCGTCCGTTCCACTTGCGGACCAACCGTGACATCACAGACGAGGGGAACGGCCGTTCCGCCGTCCGCCGTGACCCGCCGCGCGGTCTCCGCCGCCGCCGGGCCATCGCGATCCACGACCGCCAGTCGCGCGCCCTCCCGCGCGAACAGCATGGCCATGGCGCGGCCAATGCCCGAGCCGGCGCCCGTGATCAGGACCACTTTGTTTTCCAACCTCATGACGTCTCGCCTCTTTCTCGTGTCCATAGTAGAGTTACAACCGGCCTCAGCCGGCCCGTATCCTGCCATCCGGTCTCAACCGGAGGTTGCACCCAACCCCGACTGAGGTCGGTCCGGCGCTACCACCCGACCCCAGTCGGGGGTAGAAACAAAACCCCCATCCTCACCACGCCAACGACCC
>DATLQX010000377.1:0-17592 GCA_035534995.1 Chloroflexota bacterium
CTCGCGCGGCATACATAGCGGCATACATATAGGTGATAGCAGCCTGGGCGCTGGCGTGTTCTACTAAAACTTGAGAATGTATGTATGTATGATCCAGTGAACGGGAGAATGGGCATGGGCTCGGTCCACGAGCACCGCTCCCGCTGGCGGGCGGTCTATCGGGGAGTCCGCGGTCGTCTGCTTGGCAGCTATGCCGCGCTAGTGGTGGTGCTGGTGGTGGGATTGTCCGTCGCTTTTTCGAGCACGCAGGTGCTCCGCTCCCACTTTACTCATACGGTCAGTACGGTCGACGTTCTCACCGATAGCGTGGTAAAGGCCGTAAAGCTGCATGATGATGAGGAGACAAGTCTTCGCGGATACCTCCTTACCGGTGATCCGGTATTTCTCGAGCCCTATACCGCCGCCGTCCGCGCCTTGCCCGCGCTTCCGGCGGAGGAGGAGGCGCTTCTGGTCGGGGACGCGAGCGGCCGCGCCTTGCTCGCCGCTATGTGGGGCGACGCGCGTGCCTGGCAAGCATGGGCGGCTCCCCTCCGGCGGCAGCCTCCGGCCCAGTCGCGCGCGCGGCCAGGGTTCGTCGCGAACATGGTATACGGAAAAGTGCTCTTCGACCGCTTCCGTCAATCCTCAAGCCGGCTGACCGACCACCTTGCCCTGGAACGCGCGCGGGATCTCCAGGACAGCCTGACGACGGCGCAGCGCTCGGGTGGGGTGCTCTTTTGGGTGCTGATCGGCACCGTTGGCGTGGGGGTGGTGATCGCCTGGTTGACTACAGGCGGCATCACGCGGTCGCTGAACCAGCTTGCACGCGCGGCCACCGCGATCGGCCATGGTGAGTTGGGTCGATCGGTGGTTATCTCCGGAGCCACGGAATTCGCCCGGTTGGGTCAGCACCTGGACCGGATGCGCCAGCAGTTACACACCCAGCGCGCCCTTGCCGAACTACTCGGGTCGTCGCTGCGCCTGGACTCCGTCTGGGCGGGGTTCGCCGATCAGGCACGCAAGCTGATACCCTTCGATCATCTAAGCCTGTGCGCGATCGATAGCGACGGGATCATGATGACGACGTTGTTCGCCGAGGGCCTAGCGAGTGAGTGGCCCGGCGTGGGGACGCAGCAGGCACTTGAGGCGACATCCGTGAGTCTGGTTCAGCGCGATCAGCACTGTCTGATCCTTCCTGATCTGACCGATGTTTCCCCCGAGCCGTGCTTCGAGGATGTGCAAGCATTCCTGCGGGAGGGCCTGCGCTCGAAGGCGATCCTGCCCTTGCGGGCCAAGGGGCGGATGGTCGGCAGCCTGATGCTGGGAATCAAGCAGGCCCGCGCCTACACCGATGAGTTGCTGGGGCCGATAGTGGCGTTGGCACCATTGGTGGGCACGGCCATGGAGAACGCACGGCTCTATACCTCCCTTGACGAGACAAATGGCGCCCTGGAACGCGCCAACCGAGAGTTAGGGGCCTTCGCCTATTCCGTATCGCACGACCTGCGCGCCCCCCTCCGCAGCATCTCGGGCTTCAGTCAAGCCATCCTTGAGGACTATGCGGATCGGCTGGACGAGGATGGGAGAGGGTACCTCCAGCATGTGATCGGCGCCAGTCACGAGATGTCGCGACTGATCGACGACCTGCTGCGCCTCTCGCGCGTAACCCGCGCGGAACTCCAGCGCCAACCGACTGACCTGAGCGCGCTGAGCCAGGCCATCGTCAGTGAGTTGACGAGGAGCGCGCCAGAGCGCCAGGTCACGTTTGCCGTGGAAGAGCGGCTGGTAGTCGATGGCGATACGCAATTGCTGCGGGTTATGTTGGACAACTTGCTAGGGAACGCCTGGAAGTTCACGCGGCCCACGCCCGCCGCGCGCATCGAAGTCGGTGTGACCCGGCGCGATGGTAGACAAATGTACTTCGTACGGGATAATGGAGCCGGCTTCGACATGGCCTACGTTGGCAAGCTTTTTGGGGCCTTCCAACGCCTACACAGTGGCCAGGAGTTCGAAGGGACGGGTATCGGGCTGGCCACGGTCCAGCGGATCGTTCACCGGCATGGCGGCCAGATTTGGGCGGAGGGTGCCGTGGGCGAGGGCGCCGTCTTCTACTTCACGCTTAGCAACACGGAGGGATAGCCATGACGCAGGGGCGGGACCGGGCGGTGATTCTGCTGGTCGAGGATAATCCACGAGATGAGCAACTGGCGCTGCGCGCCTTCCGGAAGAACCATATTGCCAACAAGGTCGTCGTCGCCCATGATGGGGTGGAAGCGCTGGATTATCTCTTTGGAACGGGTGCGTACGCCGGACGCGCCGTGCAGGATTTGCCCCAGGTCATGTTGCTTGACCTCAAGCTGCCCAAAATCGATGGCCTGGAGGTTCTGCAGCGGGTGCGGACGGACGAGCGTACGCGATTCTTGCCGGTAGTAGTGCTGACCTCCTCCGACGAGCAGAAGGATCTGATAGAGAGCTACCGCCTGGGAGTCAACAGCTATGTGTGCAAGCCGGTGGACTTCGACCAGTTCGCCAAGGCCATTCAGCACCTTGGTCTCTACTGGTTAGTCTTGAACCGCGTGCCGGCGCCATAAGGGAGTGAGATGATGACACCGTTGCGCCTGCTCATGGTGGAGGACTCGGCGCGTGATGCCGCGCTCCTTGTCCGGATCCTGCGGCAGGAGCAATTTGAGGTAGCCTTCGAGCGGGTCGAAACGGTCGAGGGGATGGAAACCGCCCTGGAGCAGTGCTGGGATTTGATCATCGCCGATTACAGCATGCCGTCCTTCGGCGCCGAGGCTGCTCTCGATCTGCTTCAGCGCCGCAACCTTGACCTGCCGCTGATCATGGTCTCGGGCACGATCGGCGACGAGGCGGCAATCGAGGCTATGAAGCGAGGAGCGGCCGATTACCTCCTCAAAGACCGTCTAAGCCGGCTCGGCGAGGCCGTACAACGCGTTCTGGCCGACAAGCGTCTGCGGGCCGAAAAAGAGGAGGCGGAGGCGCGGATCCGCTTTCAGGCCCGGTTGCTGGAGGCCGTGGAACAAGCCGTTATTGCTACCAACCTGGACGGAATTATCATCTATTGGAACACCTTTGCCGAGCGGCTCCGCGGCTGGACGGCGGCGGAGGTAGTAGGGCGCAACGTTCTGGACCTCGCGCCAGGCATGGAGCCACCAGCTCAGGTGGTCGAAACCCTGTCCCGCCTGCGCGCTGGGGTCAGTTGGAACGGTGAGTATCTCGCTCGGCGTCGAGATGGAAGCACTTTCCCCGCCCTGGCGACCTGCTCGCCCATCCATGATCGGCAGGGCACGCTGATTGGCATCGTTGGGGTATCAGTTGATATCACGGAGCGCAGACAGGCAGAGCAGGCCCTGCGCCACCAGGCATCACACGACCGCTTGACCGACCTGCCGAATCGCGCCCTGCTGCACGAGCGCCTGGAGCGCCTCCTGCGGGCGGTGAAGGACACGGATCAGCCTTTCAGCCTCGTGCTGCTGGATCTGGACCGCTTCAAGGATGTCAATGACACGCTCGGACACCATATCGGCGACGACTTGCTCCGGCAGGCCGCGGGTCGTCTACTCCAGGAGATCGGCGCGACCGAGACCGTCGCGCGCCTGGGGGGCGACGAGTTCGCCATGCTCTTGCCGGCGGCGAACGCGCAGGCGGCCGGCGCCGTGGCGCGGCTCATTCTCGATACGCTGGAGGCGCCCTTCCAGGTTGAGCAGCACCTCCTCACGCTCGATGGCAGTATTGGGATCGCGGTCTATCCAGAACATGGGACTGATCCTCAAACGCTGCTGCGACATGCCGACGTGGCCATGTACGAGGCCAAGCGATCCCCGACCGGCGTCGCCATCTACGACCCGGCCCAGGACCAACATACCGTCCGGCGCCTGGCGCTGATGCATGATTTACGCACCGCAATTCGCGAGGAAGGGCTACGGCTCTACTATCAGCCGAAAGTCGAACTGCCGTCGGGGCGGGTCTGTGGGGCCGAGGCACTGTTACGCTGGTCGCACCCGGTACATGGGTTCATCCCGCCCATCGAGTTCATCCCGCTGGCTGAGCAAACAGGAACGATCGTGGCCCTCACGGAATGGGTGTTGGTGACGGCGCTTGCCCGGACACGGGCGTGGCAGGACGCCAGGCGGCCGCTACCCGTCGCGATCAATCTCTCCGCCCGCAGCTTGCAGGACCAGCGGTTCCCCGATCTCGTGGCCCGGAATCTCGAGCGGTATCAGTGCGCGCCCGCCAATCTTACGCTGGAGATCACGGAAAGCAGCCTGATGGCCGATCCAGCCCGCGCGCACGAAGTGCTGACCCGGCTGCACGCCCTGGGCGTCCGTACCGCCATTGATGACTTCGGCACCGGCTATTCCTCGCTTGCCTATCTCAAGCAACTGCCGGTGGACGAGGTAAAGATCGACAAGTCGTTCGTGCTGGGCATGGGAGCAGGGGACGAGAAGGACGCGGCCATCGTGCGGTCGATCGTCGCCATGGCCCACGCGCTGGGCAAGATGGTCGTGGCCGAGGGGGTAGAGGACGCGCCCACCTACACGTTGCTCGGCCAACTCGGGTGTGATGTGCTGCAAGGCTATTATCTTAGCCGGCCCTTGCCGCCCAGTGAGTTGGAGCAATGGTTGGACGACTACCGCGTGCCGCAAGCGGCTCTCCGCCTGTAGGCAACTCCTTACTTTTCGGCAGGGGAGCCCTGCCGAGGAAATCGTGCGCTACGCCAGGGAGAGCGGTGCGAGACTGATTGTCCTGGGGAGTATGGGCTGGGGAGAGATCCACGCGGTGCTGCTGGAAAGCGTATCGGGGCGAGTCCCGCACACCGCGCACTGTCCGGTCCTGATCGTCCGACAATCCGAGCAGCAGACGTCATGACCGCGCGTACCTCCCTATGGGCGGGATCGGTGATGGTTCCCTTCGCCGGTAGCGACGTGATCCGGGACATCATAGGGTAGCGCATTCGACCAGGCGTGCGACCGACACCGGCGCCCCATGCGGGGCGGGGAATGGACACTTGAAGGAGAAGGAAATCGGTGTTGGGCCGTGAAGCCGCAGGTGTTCAAGCCGCTCCCTGGCCTCCTCGATACTTGGGATGTGACCCCATGGGATCCACCAGAGTGCCGTGTACGGGCCATCGAAACGGGCGAACCATTGGCGCCGGCGGCCCATCACCGGCCGGTGCGCGCTCGCATAGGCAAAGGCCGTGAGCGCCTCCCGTGATTCCCATACCGACAGGTTCACCAAAATGCTCGGGTCGCCGTAGGGGCGGATCGCCGTGGCATTGCCCTCGGCCGACTGGAACCGCCAGACGAAGCCGGGACTGGCGTCGGCCAGGGCGTTGATCGTATCCAGTTGCTCGACAAATCCAGCCATCAGGGGATCGTCCAGAGGCGCCAACATGCGGGCGATGTTAATCTCGGCCAACTGATTCATCGATTACCTCCCATCGCCAATGCACCCGATTCTTCCCCGACCAGCACTGCTCCCAGGTCCGCGAGCAACACGCGGAGCCGGGCGGCATCCTCTGGGGAAAAGCGCCCAAGGATCTCCTGATTCAGGGCCTCCATCGCCGGATCAACCTCGGGTTGTAGAGCCCGGCCCGTCTCGGTGAGAAAGGCACTATTCACTCGACGGTCGCTCGGATGGGCTCGCCGCGCGATCAGCCCAGCCTGCTCAAGCCGATCGAGAATGCCGGTGATCGTGGCCGCGTCGAGGCGGAGCCGCTCGCCCAGTTCGGCGCCGCTCTGACCATCGCGTTGCCACAGCACGTGCAAGAGGGCGAATTGCATGGGAGTCACCCCCCAGGGGGCCAGCCGTTTCCGCGCCAACTGGTTGACCTGTTGGTAGGCCTTGCCCAAGAGAAAGCTCATGCACTCCTCGATCCGGTCCATATCTGGTCTCCTTCGCCGGCGACGCCGGATTGAACACGGGCTTCTGGGGTGAATCGACTCCGCGCGGTCAACCGGGAGGCCCCCGACAAGGGCTGTTACCTGATATCTACAAGATATTAGCATACAAAACATATTGGCGCAAGGCAATTCCCTGTTATTCAGGTCATACCTGGTGGTCACCGGGAGTGAACGTAGCCGGGGCGGACTTCCACCTGGAAGTCCGCCCCGGTCTCGATCCGCCTTCGGCGAGGTGCGCCTATGGACGAATGTGCATGACGTAGGTGCCCCAATTGGCGAGCTGGCTCCGCGGCGCGTTGGGAATGTACTCGGCCGCCGCCCAGATGGTGCCGTTCGGCTCCGCCACGGCGGCGGAATAGTCACCCCAGCGGGCGACCCCGTTGCCGCCGAAGGCCGCGTACCCGGTGAAGCCATCGTCTGGGACCGTGCCGGCCCCGCCGACCTGTACGCTGCCGGCCCCACGCCGCTGATTGAACAGGGTATAGGCGGTGCTGGGATAGAAATCAGGCCCCACCAGGCTGAAAGCCATGGCGCCTTCGCCCCGCGAGTTGACGGCGACGGAGGGGAACAGGACATTTTCCCCGTTTACCGCTACGTATCCCTGGTTAGTGATCCGCCCGAAAACCGTCCCCTGTTCGAGGTCGGGCGCCACCACGAAATAGGCGATGCCGACACAGGAGGCGCAACTCGGGGTGGCCACGATGGTATTTAGGGCGCCGAACAGCTTCCCGCCGGCGTAATACGCCTGGTTCATGCGGTCATCGTTACTATTCAGGCTTTCCAATGGCTCGCCAACCAGAGTGCCGAGTGGGGTCGGGCCCGCCTTCTGCCGTGCGGGTGGGGGCTGGCCGTAGATCTCGCTATAGAGCACCCGATCGGAGAGCCCCAGGTTTGGGCTTGCCGAGGCGAGCGAGGCCGTATTAGTCATGGCCCAGACCGCGATGCGATTATCCAGTGTCCCGTTGAAGTCCAGCGCGCTCAGGAAATACTCCGTGCCGCCGTGCCGCCGGTCACGGTTCAGGGCCGCCGCCTCGGTTGGGTCGGCCGCCGCCGCCGCGTCGTTCAGACCGAACCGTTGCCGTCCGGGAGATTGCGCTGGTTGGAGCGAGTAGGCGAGCCCTTCGGCCAGGGTGAGATTGTAGAACTGCACCACGGGGATGGATGAGGTGCCCGCGGCGAGCGCGATCTTCGATATCGCGTAGAGATGCTCGCCCGCGAAGGCCGAACTGAATATGCCAAACTCATTGGTGCTTAGATAGAAGCCATTGGCGTCCGTACCGATCAGCGGCTGATCGCCAAAGCACGGGCAGCCGGGGATACCGAGAGCGGGATTAGTATTCGTAGTGTCGATCGAGTAGAGCGTGTAGGCACCGGTGGGATCGCCCGTCTTGCTCACGGCGATTTCCAGGTGCGAGGTGCCACTGTCAGCACCGGTGGTAGAATCCACGCCCAATTGCAGTTCGGTTATGAACCACCGACCGGTATCGCTGTCATACAGGCATTTGGGATCCGAGATGAAGTCGCCAAAGACAGGGGGGCTGCTGCGATTCACCTCTGGTAACAGATTGTAGAACTGACTGAATGCCTCCGGGCCGGCGAGCGTGGCCCCGCCCGAGGAGTAGACTTCGATCGCGTTATTGACGCCCTCGACCACATAGCCGTTGGCGGCGCAGAGCATCTGGTCCGGCGGCTCCAGGCTGAACTGGGTGTTCGCGTAGATCCCAGTGCCCGCCGCTCGCTGGTCAAGATGCGAGAGGCCGTTAAAGCCCGAGATCAGCGGCGCGTTGCCGGCGGACAGCGGATTGGTCGGCGGATGCGGGACGGTGAGGGCCAGGGCGGCCGCGTGGATGGCGGCGGCGCTGATCAGCCGCTTGGGCGATAGGTCGTCCTCTATCTGCTGGTAGGCCAGCTTTGGATTGGTGTCGGCGATCACGCCGCCCGCTTGACCGGCGACCGTGGTCGTAGGTCCGGGGGTGATGTAGGTGACGGTGTTCTGGGCGAAGGTATCGGCGGCAACCGCCGCGTGGGCAACAGGGTGGCCGATCGGCGCCACGCCGGCCACGCTGCCAAGGAGAAGGATGACGAGAAGGACAGGACCGAGGCGTTTCACGAATACTCCTTCACACTAATCTCGCTGAGGCGTCCGCCATGGCCTAGTGGTGCTCGTTTTCTCGTAATCACCTCCTCGTCTCGTCACCAGCGTGAGCCGTGAATGAGGCACAGCATAGCACATCCACAGATCGTCCGAATAGCGCGGCTTCCACCGAGGGTGTGCCTCTCTTGCTTGCCGTGGCCCGCAACCTGGCCCGCCTCCGTGCCTGGTTCGGTGGTGCTCCCCGCCCTCTTCCTGGAGGCTGCTTGACCCTTCCCGATTTCGCCAACAGTAGCAAATGTGAGGCACACCCCCAGCACCTATAGGGTTAGTTTTTTATTATCCTCGGCCGGGTGGGCCGGGAGGTGAATGGAAAGTGCCACCAGCACGGAGATGACGCAGGTGGCGGCGCCCGCGAAAAAAGTGACCTGATAGCCCAGTTTGTCCCAGATGATCCCCCCCAACACGGGGACGCTGACCGCCGCCACATGGTTGGCCGTGCTCCCCATGGCCAGGGTTGGGGTCATCTCCTGCCGCGGCGCGATCTTCCCCAGATAGGTAGTGATTGCCGTGCTGCAACCGAACAGCGCATTATCGATGCAATAGACCACTCCCAATAAGAGCACCGTATGCACCAGGGCATAGCAGGAAAAGAGAAAAACCAGGATGATGTAGTTGATCACTAGCACGCGCCGCTCGCCGAAGTGGTCGATTAGCCAGCCAACCGGGAGCGACGAGATCAGGGTCACGACGGTGTTGGCGAGCAAGAGAACGGTGACTGTCCTCACGTCCACATGATAGTTACGGACCAGAAGGAACACCGCGAAGGTGCCGAAAATCTGCCGCCGGCTGCCATCCAGCATGGCCAGGAGATAATAGGTGAGGTAGCGGCGGCGGAAGCTGATCCGGACCCTGGGCGCCGCGTCCTTGTCCCGGATCAACAGCAGGCAGACGGCGCCGACCACCACGATAGCCCCGGCAGGAATGAAGCTGCCCCGCAGCCCCAGGGGGATCACCAAGATCAAGACAGCGGCGGTGCCGAGCAAGGTGCCGATCGCCCCCACCGTGTTCATCTCGCCCATCCGCCGGCCCTGGTTGTTGTCCCTGGCCTGGCCCAGGACCAGGCCGGAGCTGAGCGGCATGAACAGATGGAAGCCGACGCTCCCGAACATGGTGACCGCGATCAGCATTCCCAGGTTGTTCACCCCCGCGTAGCCCATCAGGCCGATCCCCAACACCAGGAGGGCCAGGGAGGTGACTCGCGACTCGCGCATGCTGACCGTCATCGCGGCCAGGACTACGGTCAGAAAGCCCGGAACCTCGCGGAGCGACTCCACCAGGCCAAGATTCCCGGCCCGAATATGGAGATCGTTGGAGACGAAGTTGGTATAGATGGCGGAATAGGTAGCCCAACCGGCGTTCATCATAAAGATGCCGACCAGAATCAGCACCCAGTCCCGACTAAGACCCTCGAATTGCCATCGCCGCACGCGCCCCTCGCTTCCCCAACCCGGTCTCCGCCGTGCTGAAGGCAGGCGCCCGACCCTCGCGTAGGGTACCAGGCGCGGGAGGGATGCGTGCGGCTCGTGCTTTTGAGAGGATGCGTTTTAGGGGCGCTGAACCAAAGGGCTCCAACTGCCGTCCGTTCGGCCGTTCACCGAAAGTTTATGAGCGGGGCGGTATCCTAGACACTACGTACCGTCGCGCCGAACGGGCGCCGTGACGCGAATCCACCCAACACCCGGCCACAGCCGGAATCGTCCCTGCCATCCGGCCACAGCCGGAGGTTCGTAACCTCCGTATCAAGAAAGAGGCATGATGAAGCGAACCAGCCCCCTCCAGCGGCTCGGCGCAGGTGGCGTTGCCTTGCGCGTGATCCTCCTCCTCGTCTGCCTGGCGGTGGGCATGGCCGGGGCGGCGGATACGCCGGCCTACGCGGCGAGCGGACCAACCGTGAGCATCACTCTAGCAGGGGGTGCCCCCTTTAACCGCTTCATGGTAGGCGATCCGATCACGGTTCAACTGGCGGTGAACAATCCGGCGCCCACGCCCCAGACCTTGACCCGCGGCTTGACCGTGGTGGACTACTTTGGCAACGCCACCACCTTGCTCACCGGGACCGTCAGCCTGGCGGCCGGGCAGGTACTCAGCACCACCACCACGCTCGCTACCCCCAACTCCGGCTACTTCGAGCTTCATGCCTCACTCTATGGCCCCTCATCCACCGCGCTCTCCACCGCCATCGCTGCCTATGCCGTCCTCCGCCCCCAGAAGACAGGTCTGGATCCCCAGTCCGCCTTCGGGATCAACGGCGGCCTGACTCAGTTTTACGGCAACACCGCCAAGGCGCTGGATGACGCCGCCGCCGCCATGGCCGCCGACGGAATCCGCTACGACCGCGAGGAATTCAACTGGAACAGCATCGAGCCCAAGGCGGGCAGCGGCCAGTTCACCTTTGCCCGCACCGATCAAGCGGTGATCGCGGCCCACCAGGCCGGGATCCAGATCCTCGGCTTGGTGGACTACTGGGGCAACCTGCCCGCCCCTCAGACCACCTCGGTCATGAGCACCACCGGTCTCCTCACCACGATTACCGGCTGTACCGCTCAGCCTGCCTGCTCCTACACCCCTCAGGGTGATGCCCTGTTCGCCCAGTATGCCGCCGCCGTGGCCGCCCGATACGCGCCAGACGGTCCCCTGGCTCGGGAGCAAGGCTGGGCCGACCACTACGGTATTTCGGACTGGGAAGTATGGAACGAGCCCTCCACAACCAGCTTCTGGCGTCACGATTTCGTCGATTACGGTGCCCGCTTCGCCGCCCTCTACAAGGCGGCGGCCACCGCCATCCGGGCGGTCGCGCCCGACGCGCGCCTGATGTATACGATGAGCGGCAACACCATCGACAGCGCGGTCAAGGCAACCCATGTCCGCTCTGACATCATTGCCGTCCATACCTATAGCGGCGGCCTCGATCCCGACGCCGCCCTGGCCTCCCCCACTCTCCCGCGCGGCGGCCAGGGGACGCCGCCCGGCGCGCTCGGCACGGTGGTAGCCCAGGGATTGCCGGTGTGGATTACCGAGACCGGCTACACCACCGACGGCACCATTACCGCCAACCAGCAGGCGGAATATCTGGTCCGTTCGTTCACCGACTACCTGGCCGAGGGGGTGCGGAAGAATTTCTGGTTCAAGTTCCACGAGGATGGCGGGGGAACGGAAAACGAATACGGGATCACCAGCTTCGCCAATGCCCCCAAGCCCGCCTACGTGGCCTACGCCACCATGACCAGCCATCTGCAAGACGCCGCCTTCGCCACCGCCGTTTCCCTGGGCGCCGCCGTCCGTGGGGACATCTTTACCCGGCGCGACGGCTCATTGTCCGTGGTCCTCTGGAGTACCGCCGAATCGGGTACGCTGGCCATCCCGGCGGCGCCTGGCGCCTCGTTCACGGCCGATGACCTGATGAATAACCCTACAGGCGTACAAGCCAACGGCGCCTTCACCGTGCCGCTCACCAACGATCCGATCTTCCTTACCGCGACAGGGATTAGCCCCGCCGCCCTCGCCGGCCTGCTGGCTCATGCCCCGATTACCGGGATCAATCCGGTGGGAGTCGGGGTAGCCCAGGCGCCCGGACTCAGCAATGGCCTCCCCAATGTGCTGGTCACCGTGACCGCGCGCATCGACCAGCCGATTAGCGGCACCGTTACCCTCGCCCTCCCCGATGGCTGGACGGCGCCGATCATCGCCCAGCGCTTCCCCACCTTACAGCCCGGTCAATCGCGCACCCTTTCCTTCCGCCTGAACAGCGACGTGAACCATCCCGACGACCAGATCCGCGCCACCGCCGTCACCCCGCTGGGCCTGACCAACACGGGCAGCGCCCCCGTGACCCCCTACGCCCTGACCTACGGCCACCCTACGATCGATGGCTCCCTGGCGACCTGGAGCGAGGCATCGGTGGCGGGCCTGATCGATCTGAGTCCCAGCCAGATTGTCGGGATCCCCGGTTGGACGCCCCAGAACCTCTCGGCCCGCGTGTTCACCATGTGGGACGAGCAGTATTTCTACCTGGCCGCCGACGTGCAGGATGAAACGTTCGACTATGCCCCCATCGGCTACAACATGTATAAGGGCGACAGCATCCAGTATGGCTGGGGCATGGACACCAATGCCTATCTTCACGACATGGGGAAGAACCGCTTCAACGTGACCGCCGGCCTCACCCACCAGGGACCAGCCAATTTCCAATACAATCTGCTCGCTCCCTGGCCCGGCATGCGCCAGATGATCAAGCTGGATCCCACGACCGGGCACCTGATCTACACCACCGCCATCCCCTGGGCCAATCTGGGCAACTACGTGCCGAAGGTGGGGAAGCAGTTTGCCTTCAATCTTCTGATCAACCAGAACGAACATGGGGCCCGGATTGGCTGGATCCAGTTCGCGCCGGGAATCGGGATTGGCTTCCATCCCAGTGAGTGGCCGCTGTGGACCATTATCGGCGGCAATCCGGCGGCGGGACTCCGCCTGGGCGGCTTCACCGCCCCGCGCCAGGGCTCCCTGACCTTCACCCTCCCAGCGGCCCATGGCACCCTGGTGATCCATAACGGTGGCCTACGGTCAATTACCCTCCAGATCAACGGCACCCCAGTTACCTTCGGGACCGGCGGCACGTCCCTGCCTGCCGGCGGCGACACCACCCTGGATATCAGCCGGTACCTACACGCGGGCAGCAATACGGTGCAGGCGACGGGATCCGGTCCCAGCCGGGCCTCGGTCGCGGTGCTGAGCTTCTTTCAGTAGAGGATGAATGGTACCCTGATCCGCGGAGACTTCGCGCGATGACCGGGCCGGAAAACAGGAGAGCACCGTCGGCCAGTTGGCCCGTGTCGGAGGAGTTGCGGCTCGTCTTGCTCGTCGCTCCATCGAGCGATCCGGCGCGGCTGATGCCCAGGTCGTTGGCCGTGATTCGGTCCGACGTGAAGCACGAACAGACCGCGTACGCCACGAACGGTCGGCCTGTTCCGGCGCGCCCCTGTTCATGTTTTCAGGCCCGTTACCAGCCGCCGCGCCGCCTCGGATACACTGATCACCAGTGGGGCGGCGACGGTCGGCGCTCCGGCGAGGTGGAAAGGGCGGGCGCATGCGGCCAAACGAGGTCAAACGGAAGCTGGCGGCGGGGGGGACGGTCTTTGGGGTCTTCGTGGGCTTCGGTTCGCCGGGCCTGGCGGAGGTGCTCGGCTATTGTGGCTTCGATTTCGTCATGATCGACGCCGAGCACGGGGCCCTGGACCCGCATGACGTGGAGGGAATGACGCGGGCCGTGGAAGCGGCGGGCGCCACTCCCCTCGTACGGGTGCCGGCCAACGACCCGCGGATCCTGCTCCGCTATCTGGATGTCGGACCGCAAGGAGTGATGGTTCCCTGGTGTCAGTCCGCCGCCGAGGCAGCCGCCGCGGTCCAGGCCACCAAGTATCATCCCGAGGGAACCCGCGGGCTGGCCAGCGTTCGGGCGGCCCGTTATGGGGTAGGGATGGCCCTGCCCGAGTACGTGAAGGTGGCTAACGCCGAGACCATGGTGATCGCGCAGGTCGAGACGGTCGCCACCCTGGAGGCACTGCCGGAGATGCTGCAAGTACCAGGGGTGGATGTGTTCTTCATTGGGCCTAACGACCTCTCGCAGTCGCTCGGCTACCCGGCCCGACCGGACGAGCCGGCGGTGCGGGAGGTGATCGACCGCACCCTGGCCCAGATTATTGCCGCCGGGAAAGTGGCGGGGATCATGAGCCGCGACGGCGCCTCGGCACGCCGGTACCGCGAACAGGGCGCCCGCTTTATCAGTATCAACGCTCCCAGCCTGATCGCGCCCGCCGCCCGCGGTTTCCTCAAGATCGCCACCGAATAGTCCGGCTCTTTATGGAAGCAAGCCTGATCCCCCGACCGTGGTCGGGGGATCAAGTTACTTGCTCCAATAATCCGCGACCTTGGCATCGGCGACGATGGGGACCAGGCTGATGATTTGCTCGCCCGCCTTAATCATCTCCCGTTCGACGATCCCGCACACCACCTCGGCCTGATCCTCGCGCGCCTCGACCACGATTTCGTCGTGCACGGTATTGACGATCCGCGCCTCGTAGTCCTGCAACGCCTCGTTGATCCCGATCAGGGCCAGCTTGGTCATGTCGGCATTCGAGTTATGCACGATCAGGCCATTGGCCATGAATCGACCGGAACTGCTGTTTACCACGTCATACATCTCGACCCAGGTATCGGTCATCTCGACCTGACGGACTCGCGCCCCGCGTCCATAGGTGCTCTCGCGGGGATCGGCGGTTATCCGCGAGGCTTTTTCCTGCTTGATTGGATTCATGAAGCCGATGCGCTGGGCGAAGATCGGCATGTCCTTCTTGAGTACTTGCACCACCGTCCGGTCTCCGGCATAGGAGCGAATCCTACTCCGTATCCCGAACAACAGGAGCGCCTGCTGGACTTCCCGCGCCCATGCCACATGGGTATGTCCCTGACCAAAAACCAGAAGCGCGCCATCGGCACTTACTGTACCGTCTCCGTCGAACAATCCGCGCAAGTAGCCGGCCAGCACCTGGCTGTCGTGCCAGAGGCTCTCGGGGATCTTGGTTTTCACCCCCATGGCCCGAAGCTGCCCAACCAGGCCGCGCGATGAGACATTGAGGTTGTGGAATCGCCTCGGCTGGTGTTCCGTCACCCGCGTGTTGTAGCCGACATGGCCCAGCTCGGCGCACATTGCGTGCAGCCTTGGCAGCAGCGACTCCTCGTGCTCGGCGACCATCAGGCGCACCGAGCCATCGGCGATCGAGCCATCGGAAGCCAGCCGTCCCAGCCACTCGCCCCTATTGGCTGGATCGGCGATCCGGCTCAACGACACCTCACGGCCATTCCAGGATCCGGTACACCCCGCTTCCGGTAAGCACATATCGCTGGACCAGGAAGGCACACCCTCGGTGAGCATCACCCGATGCTGGGGCTTGAACTCACCCGGCGTTTTCCACATAAAGCGGCCGTTGGGATCGCGGACAAGGAAGCGATGGTCCGGGCTGCACTCGATGTAGTGACCACCCCAGAGCGTGACCCGCACCAGTTGCTTTGGCCCACTCGCCATCACCGCGGCATCAACAAACTGGTGGCCATCCCATACCGATACCTGTCGGCCACACAGGCCGGCAATCGGTACGTAGCCAAGCATTTGCTCGTGAATACGAATATGGCCTGGCAGGCAGCCCTGGATTGGGCTATTTTTGCCCTGCCGCTCCACGCCAGATCGCTTCTTGTTGTATTCCTCGTCGGTGGGATCCAAGGGCGGATAGTAGCGTTTGCGCCCCATCATGGTGGTGCTGTAGCCCTTCCGCACCGCCTCGCGTCCCGCCCGCTCCAGCCAGCGCTGGATGCCGGCGTATGCCTTGAAATATTGGTCGATCAGCCCGCGCGCCTCATCGCTGGAGATACCCAACTGCACCCCCAGGGCGGCAGGCCCCCTGCCATAGGCAAGACCGAAGTTGATCACCTTGGCGGCCCCGCGCTGCTGCTTGGTTACCTGATCGGGCGGGATCTGATACATCTGGCTGGCCGTGAGTTGATGAAGGTCGCCGCCCGATTGGAAGGCCGCCACGAAGGCGGGATCCTCGCTGAGCTGGGCCAGGATCCGCAATTCGGCCTGACTATAATCGCAGGTGATCAGCTTGTAGCCGGGCGCGGCGGTGAAGCAACTCCGGAAATCGCTGCTGGAGGGGATCTGCTGCACGTTGGGATTCGTGCAGGAAAAGCGTCCGGTGTCGGCGCCCAGTTGATTGAAATCGGGATGGATCCGGCCCGTCTTGGGATGAATCAATTCGAGAAACTTCTCCCCAAAGGCGGAGATCATCTTCTCGAAGCCCCGGTATTCGATCAGCTTCTTGACCGCCGGATGATCGTACCGCGTGAGGGTGGCTTCCATCGTATCCGGGAGATCGATCCCCATCCGTTTGAAGGTCTCGACCAACTGGGCGTTGCTGTTGAGGTTGATTGCGGGCCCACCGAAGAGCGAGAGTTGGGGGATCGCGTCGGCGAGCAGATCGCCCAACTCCAGGGCGGTCCGATCCCGTTCGGCGGTGGCGGCATCGATAATCTTCCGCCACTTGGCCTGGTCGATCAGGCAGCCGGCCAGTTCCATTTCGCTGACCGCGATCACCGTCTTGAACTCCAGGGAGGCCACGTTGAGCAATCGCTCCCGCTTGAGCAGATCACGTTGGGCGGCGTAGATGGTAAAGAGCACCTGGGCATCACGGGCGGCGTAGCGAAGTTGCTCGGCGGAAAAGGCGCCGGACTTGTCGATGAAACTCCGGCGAACCGACTTGTCGAGGGTGACTCCGGCATACTTCTGGGCCAGCTTGGCCAGCCCGATCTCTCGGCTGATTCCGGCGGTCAGCACCCGCTCGACCAACATGGTGTCATACATGTTGCGCAGGCTGATCCCCGCCTGGTGGCGCAGCATCTTGTAGTCGAACTTCGCGTTCTGCAGCAGCTTGAGCACTTTCGGATCCTCGAGGATCCGGCGGAGGGGGCGCGGATCGATCTTCCGCGCGTCGATCAGATAGGCATGATTGAGGGTCGCGACCTGCACCAGGAGGAGGGCGTTGTCGGCGAAGGGATCGAGGCCGGTGGTTTCGGTATCCACGGCCACCACCTGCTGGTCGGACAGCGATGCCACGACTTCGGCCAGCCGTGCCGCCTCCTCGATCAACTCATACTCGGTGTCAAGGCTTCCCGCGACACTGATCCGCGGCGAGTCATCGCCCCCAAACAGCGAGCCCGCCCCATCACCCGTGGGCTCAATGGCGACGCTCTCGCCGGATTCCGCCTGGACCGCGGCACCGTTGCCGTTACCAAATACCCTGGGGGTGATCACCGGCATCTCCTCGCCCACGACGGTTCGTTTGACGGCCGCGCGGCCATTCCCGTTCCCGTTCCGTTTGGGGGCACTCTCCGCCGGCCTGGGCGCGGGCACCGGCGCCGAGGCCGGCGCGGATTGGCGGAGCGCGGCCATCGTCTCCGCCAGAATGCGATTGGGGATGTGCCAGGCGGGATTGGTGATCGCCTCGTCCGGCGGGCGCTCCCCACAGGTAGGACAGGCGGGTAGGCAGGGATCGAACGAGTGTTCGCAGACCACGCAGGGAAGGTAGCGACGGGGCGGGATGAGGCAGACGGGACACCGCGGATCCTCACCGAAGGGAAGGGTGTCGGGCAGCGGGACGGCAGTCAGGCAGATGGCGCAGATGATCTCGGCGGATTGGGCGGTGGGGATGGACATGGGGCTGGAGGCACTCCCTTTGCGAGCCAGGGGCGCGCGCCCCGTGTAGGTTCTATTGTACGAGCAATCGGGGCCGCGGGGGGCGGCCCCCGTCCACGAGGTTGCCGGCAAATAATCGGTTTCTCCCTGGCATGCATGCTCAAAATCTCCCTGATAGGCAAAAGTCGTCACATTCGGGCGCGATCTCGGCGCTCGATGGGTGGGCGTTTCCCGTGGGGCGTACTGGCGCGGAATACTCGCCAGTAGGGACCAAGCCCGCTCGACGGGGACGG
>DATLQX010000378.1:0-6466 GCA_035534995.1 Chloroflexota bacterium
CACCTGGGCCGCTCTCGCGCTGCTTGCCGCCGCGACCTGGTGGCTACGCGCCGACCTTCAGTATCTCATCCACGCCGTCTCCCAGGCCACGGCAGTCTGGGTCGGAGCGGGCATGGCCCTGGCTCCCACCCGCGCCCAACGGCTGATCGTGGTGGTGTTAGCATTGGCGCTGGCCGCGCTCTGGCTGGAAAGCACCCTGCCCGCCGGCGTCGGCCCGCCGGTGGAATGGGACGCCCCCGCCTACCATCTGGCCGAAGCGAAGCTGTTGGCGAACGCCCACCAGATCATTCCGCTACCGGACATACCCCTGGCCAACGCGCCCTCGGGAGTGGAAATGTTCTACACCCTGGGCATCCTGGGCCACACCGACGGCCTGGGGAAGACGATGAACGTGCTGTTCATGGCCTGGCTCTGTGCCGCCACCTTTGCCCTGGCGCGCCGCCATGGTCATCCACGGGCCGGGTGGCTCTCGGTGATTATCCTGGCCAATGTCACCTGGCTGGTGCCGGAAGTGCCCGCCACCTTGAACGACTTCGCCGCCGCCACGATGCTGGTGCTCGGACTGAACGACGCCCTGACCTGGCTTGATAGTCGGCCCGCCGGCGCGAATGGCCCTGCATGGAGGATCTGGCTCGGCCCGGGCGGGCTGCCGCTCCTCGCGCGGGCGGGCTGCCTCCTCGGCTTTTCCGCCTCCTTCAAGCTCTCCAATCTCCCAGTCGCCCCGGCAGCGGCGGTCACGGTGGGACTGGCCATCCTGGTCCTAAGTAAAGGCAAGCCGGGGCCGCGACTGGGGCAGGCGGTGGTGGCCGGCGCCATCCTGGGCATCGCCACGCTTCTGGCCCTCGGCCCCTGGATTGTGAAATCGTATGTGCTGTTCGGCCAGCCGTTCTATCCCATGTCGGTGGCGATCAGCTACACAGCGCCCGGCCATGGCGGCGCCCCAAGCTCCGCCTTCAGCCATATCGGGACCACTCTTTTCAGTCTGGTCCAGGTCTTCACCGGCTCCCTTGGCCTCCCGAGCCTCCTGATCCTCCCGGCCCCGTTTATCCTGCGGAGCATCGGGGCTCGCTGGGCGCAGGTCTTTCTGGTGATCGGCGGCATCCTCTGGATCTGGTTCGTCCCTCTCTACGGGGAGCCGCGGTACTACATCCCCTTGATCGCGATCGGCGCCGCCATCGCCGGCTCGGTCGCATGCCGGCTCCTTGATCTGCTGCCCTTCCCCCCGGAGCGGAGTGAACTGCCGATCGTCGCCTACCTCTTGCTCCATAGCCTGCTGATCCTGGGGCTGAGCGGCCAGCAAGCGGTGAACGACCATGCGGGCACGGTAGCCCTGGGCGGCATCTCGCGCCACGACGAGCTGGCCGGCCACGTGGGTGCGTATCTGGCGGAGGACTGGGTGAACAGGCACACCCCCGCCGGATCGACCATCGCCCTGGTGCACGTCACCCTCGCCTACTACCTCGACCGCCCATACCTGGGTGATTGGTACAGCAGCCACCGGATGCGCCTGGAGGCGGGCGGCGCCGGGCGCGCGGCCGAGTTCGCCCGCTGGTGCCGGGCGGGGGCGCGCTACCTGGTGGTCAATCGGGGCGACGATCACGACGCCGCCTTCAACCTGCCGATGCCGCTCAAGCTGGACTGGCTACACACGCCCGGATTGCACCCCATCCTGCTCTATAGCGCCAACCAAACCGATGTGTATAGGGTAACGCCGTGCAAAGTGGGGTAAAGCCTCCGGCTGGGGTCCAGAGGAGTAAGTGCCATAATGAAGCCCTGGCATTTATGCCTCATCTTTACCCACAAATCACATCCGCGCGCCGTATCGAATTCCATTTTGGTAGGGGCACCCCTTGTGGGTGCCCTGGTGCGGGCCGCCAAGGGCACCCACAAGGGGTGCCCCTACAAGCCCCAGACCGTCCCCCGGCCACTGGAGGCCGAAATGTGGGAAAGATGAGGCCTGAAGGCCGGGGCTTCAAGGTTGCACATCACCTGAACGCGGTGGAGCGCGAGAGATGAGAGGAACGAGGGCGCAGGCCGACACGCGGGCGGGGAACCGAGGGCGCGAACGCCTGGCCGTCGCGGTGCTGATTCTCGCGGCGGCGGCGCTGATGGGAAACCTACTCTGGCTTGGCCGGACCGATTCCCTGGACACCGCCATCTACCGCTGCTACGCGCATGCCTTCTGGGATGGCCCACGGATGTTGCACGCCGCCGACACCAGGGCGTGCGTGGCCTTGTGGTCCGAGCCGCCACGGCAGTTTCACACCTTCCCGCGTGAGTATCCGGCCCTGGCGCTGGCGGTGTTCTCCCTGCCCTTGCTCTTGCCGGGAGTCCCCTACACGGCGGGATTCATGGCCTGGATGGGGGCGATCATGCTTGGCACGACCGGCTGGCTGATCCGGCGCGGCCAGGTCGAGGCGGCGGCGGCTTTCGTCCTCTACAGCTTGCTGGCCGGCTGGGTCTTCACGTTGCAGCGCTTCGATCTCCTGGCCGGGGTCGGCGTGTTGTGCGCCCTGGTCCTGGCCCAGCGAGGGCGCATGCGGGCCGCCGCCGCCCTGCTGGCCCTGGCAACCTTGCTCAAACTCTTCCCGGTCGTCTTGCTCCCCTTCTTGCTCATCGCGGGCCGGCGCGGTGATTCGGGCCGGTGGCGCTGGGATGTGGCAGCGGTGTTTCTGGCGGTGTGCGGGGCCGGCATGCTGCCGGAACTGCTGCTCAGCCCAGCGGCGTTGTGGTCGCCCATTCACTATGAGTTAGCACGCCCGTTGCAGATCGAGTCCTTGCCGGGCAGCCTGCTCTGGGCCGGCAGCGGCATGCCAAACGGCCCGATGACGGGCGATGGGCCGCGGGTCGTATTCTCCTACTATTCACTCAGCGTGGTGGGCGGGGCGCAGTGGTTGGGGGGGACACTCGCCGCGGCGATTGGCGTGGTGGGGATGGGGCTGGCATATGGGCGGGCCTGGACGCGGCGCGACACGTTAGGGCGGAGCTTCGAGCTGGCGATTCTGGTCCTGATGGTCTCCGGCAAGGTGCTCAGCCCGCAGTATATTCTCTGGATCCTCCCGGTGGCCGCCGTGGTCGAAGGCATTCGGGTCCGCTGGCTCGTCCTCTGCGGACTGGTCTGCCTGATCACCTACTTCTACCGGATTGAACCGGCGGGGCTCCAGTTCGACAAAGCATTCATGGCCACGGTGCTCGCGCGTAACGGTCTCCTCTGCGGTCTCCTGGTGATCTATGCCTTCGGCGCTGGAGACGCGGCAAAAAGCGGGTAGCTTACTGGACCACCAAGGCATTATCATTACCCACGAATCACACCTGCACGCCGCATCGCTGTCGGGAGGGGCGCCGGGTATCCCCTGGGTGATGGGTGCCCGGTGGCACGGTCCGTAGGGGCACCCCTTGTGGGTGCCCTTGGCAGCCCGCTGGGTGAGGGGTGCCCGGCCCGGGCCATGAACGTCGATTTCCGCCGTGGACGCGGTTTCGCTTTTCCGGAGGGACTTCAGGGTCTATATTGGTTGAAGCAGGGGGGTGCGGCATTTCCTACAATCCTGATATTCACCATCGAAAGTCACTGCGCCTCCGGCACTATGACTACAGCCAGGCCGGTGCGTATTTTCTTACCATCTGCTCCCACTATCGCACCTGTCTGTTCGGCCAAATCTCACACGGATCCATGTATCCAAACGACGCGGGTCGGATGGTGTATGAGGCGTGGTCTGAGTTAGCTCGGCGCTACCCCTATGTAGAGCTCGATGCGTTCGTGGTCATGCCGAATCATGTCCATGGGATTATGTTTCTTGATCCGGATTCTGATCTCGCCGGCCCTCATGCCGGATCTGGGGATGCGGTACCGGAACGTTACCCGTTTGGCGCTATTGTCGGCGCCTTCAAATCCATCGCCACGGTTGCCTACATAGAAGGGGTGCACGAGCACGGCTGGCCGAACTTTCCCGGACGCCTGTGGCAACGAAACTTTTATGAACGGGTGCTTCGCGATGAGCGGACCCTCGATCGGGCGCGGGAATATATCGCCAATAATCCGGCCGAATGGGCAACCGATCCGAATCACCCAGATTCCCAGGCATCGCCGTAGGGGCACCGGGCCAGGAACTTCGGGCACCCATCAACCAGGGGGTACCCGGTGCCCCTACATCAGACAGCCAATACCGGCAAAGAGGCCAAAATGAGGGGAAGAAAATGGCCTTCAGGCCGGGGACTGCAAGTGACTTGTAGGGGCACCCCTCGTGGGTGCCCTGGTTCGGGCCGCCAAGGGCACCCACGAGGGGTGCCCCTACCGAAATCGAACCCGATGCGGCGTCAAGGCGTGATTTGAGGGTACTGATTAGGCCTGAAGGCCGGGGCTTCAAGCGGGGCGGTTGGACGCACCAGGCTGTTTTTCGGAGGAAAGCACCCGGCTGTCCTATTGCATCGCGCAAGGCGGGCATGCTTCAATGGGGGTACCAAGCAACCGGCGTTTTCGGAGGGGAGCCCATGTGAGCCTAGCCCTGATGCGCGAGGAAGTCGTCCCGTCCACCCCGCCGGACCCGGCGCCGCTCGACCTCTCGATTGTCATGCCCTGCCTGAACGAAGAGCAGACGATTGGGGCCTGCATCGAGAAAGCGACCGAAGGGCTGCGCCGCCGCGGCCTCCGTTGACCGGATATCCTGCCTGGTTCCCCATCCAGGCGAGCGGGCTTGGGCAGGGCAGCCGCATTGACGCCGCGCGCACCGATGAGTACCATAAGCTTGTACACAAATGCGTTATCCGTGTACAGCGAGGAGGGCACACGATGGCGGTAGCGACCACGACCATCACGGTCAGGATTCCCGAAGTCCTGCGGGACGAGATTGAGTCATTGGCAGCCGCTATGGGACGGAATCGCCAGTATGTCGCCCTGGAAGCGCTGCGCCGCTACGTGGCGGTTGAGTCCTGGCAAGTCGCGCGTATAGGGGAAGGCATTCGTGCCGCCGATGCCGGTGAGTTCGCCACGGACGAAGAGGTCGAAGCGGTTTTCACCAAGTATGGCAGCCGTGCGAGCTAATGCGAATCCGTTGGACATCCCCAGCCTTGTCCGACCTTTCCTTACTTCAGGAGTACATCGCGGAGGACAGCCCAGTGGCCGCGCGCCGTATCGTCCAGAGCATCCGCGCCGAGGTCAACAATTTGGCTGCCTTTCCGGCCATGGGCAGGCAGGGACGGGTGGCGGAAACCCGAGAGCTGGTGGTGAACAAAGGCAGGCACATTGTAGTCTATCGCGTGCGCAACCAGGTCATCGAGATCGTAGCCATGATTGATGCCAGGCGACAGTGGCCGGAGGGTTTTTAGGGAGCCAAATACCGCTGCCGCTGCTTCTTTACTGGCGCCTCATGGGCGGGGCGTCCACGCTACAAGTGCGTCGTTGGATCGCTTGAGCGCCCTGACTATTTTCAGACCGTAAGCATGCACCCGGCTGTCCTATTGCGCGCGCTCGTATCGGCATGCTTCAATGGGGGTACCAAGCAACCGGCGTTTTCGGAGGGGATCCCGTGTGAGCCTAGCCCTGATGCGCGAGGAAGTCGTCCCATCCACTCCGCCGGAACCGGCGCCGCTCGACCTCTCGATTGTCATGCCCTGCTTGAACGAAGAGCAGACGATTGGGGCCTGCATCGAGAAAGCGACCGAAGGACTGCGCCGCCTGGGTCTCCGCGGCGAGATTATCGTCTGCGACAACGGCTCGACCGACCGCTCGGTGGAGATCGCCGGCAGGCTGGGGGCTCGCGTGGTGCACGAACGGCGCAAGGGCTACGGCAGCGCCTACATGCGCGCGATTACCGAGGCGCGGGCCGAGTACATCATCATGGGTGACTCGGACGACACCTACGACTTCACCGACCTGGAGCCCTTCCTGGCCCCCTTGCGGGAAGGCTACGACCTGGTGATGGGCTCGCGGTTCGCGGGGAAGATTCTCCCTGGGGCCATGACCTTCTCCCACCGCTACATCGGGAATCCGGTGCTCTCCGGCATCCTCAAGGCGTTCTACAGCGTGAACATCAGCGACGCCCATTGTGGGATGCGCTCGTTCACCAAGGCGGCCTACGGCAAAATGGGCTTGCAAACCACGGGGATGGAATTCGCCTCCGAGATGGTGATCAATTCCGGGCGGGCCAAACTGAAGATCGCCGAGGTACCGATTACCTATTATCCGCGGCTGGGCCAATCGAAGCTGGAGACCTGGCGGGACGGCTGGCGCCACCTCCGCTTCATGCTGCTGTATAGTCCCACCCACCTGTTCCTCCTCCCCGGCCTAATATTGCTGGTCCCCGGCCTGCTGCTGCTCCTGGCCGAGCTACCCGGCCCGCTGTATCTGGGCGGCCGCGGCTTCTACATTCACTTCATGATTCTGGGCAGCATGCTGACCATCCTGGGCTACCAGGTACTGACCCTGGGCCTCTACGCCAAGAGCTACGCCTTCAGCATCGGCGTGCTTCGG
>DATLQX010000379.1:0-13199 GCA_035534995.1 Chloroflexota bacterium
ATGCGCGTCACCACCCTGACCCCCAACCTGATTCAACTCACCACCCTGCCCCGCGTGTTCCCCGTCAATTGCTATCTGGTGCGGGAAGATGATGGGTTCACCCTGGTGGATACGGGGATTCGCGGCGCCAAGAACATTCTCGCCGCCGCCGCCCGCCTGGGAGCCCCGATCCGCCGCATCGCCCTCACCCATGGCCACGCCGATCATGTGGGGGGTCTCGACGACCTGCATGCCGCCCTGCCCGATGCCGAGGTGCTGATTTCCGCCCGTGACGCGCGGCCGCTCGCTGGGGACCGCTCGCTTGACCCAGGCGAGGCCGGGACCAAGCTGCGTGGGAGCTGGAAAACCTGTGCCACCAAGCCGACTCGTCTCCTAAAGGTCGGGGATCGGGTAGGTTCGTTGGAAGTGGCCGCCGCCGCCGGCCATTCGCCCGGCCATGTGGCGTTTCTCGATACGCGGGACCGATCCCTGATCGCCGGCGACGCCTTCCAGACGCGCGGGGGTATCGCGGTTGCCGGCGTGGCGCGTCCCCTGTTTCCATTCGTCGCCATGGGTACCTGGCATGGCCCCACCGCGCTGGCTGGCGCCCGTGGGCTGCGCGCCCTCAATCCTTCCCTGCTGGTGGTCGGTCACGGTCTCGCGCTTACCTCCCCGGCGGCCGCCATGGACCGGGCAATCGCGGCGGCGGCGCGGAAGTGGGGACAACAACCAGCCCATGCCGGCTAGAGCAGCCCTGGATCAGGCGGCGGTGGTGCGGGCCGCCGCCGATCTGGCGGATGAGCGGGGGCTCGACGCGGTTACTCTGGGCGCCGTCGCCGCCCGGCTCGGCATCCGCCCACCCTCGCTCTACAATCATGTGCGGGGATTGGCCGGCTTGCGCGATGGTCTGGCCCTCCATGCCACGCGGGAGTTGGGGGCGCGGATCACCCGCGCGGCGGTCGGCAAGTCGGCCGACGACGCGATTCTGGCCATCGGGCGGGCCTACCGGGCCTTCGCGCATGAGCATCCCGGCCTGTTCGCGGCCTCCGCCCGCGCCCCCAGCGACGACCCCGCGTGGCAGACCGCCGCGCGCCAGGTGGTGGAGACCATCATCGCCGTGCTGGCGGCCTATAACCTGAGCCAGACGGAGGCCGTGCACGCGGTGCGCGTGCTCCGCGGCCTGGTCCACGGCTTCGTGGCCATCGAGGCGATTGGCGGTTTCGGGATTCCTCTGGACCAGGATGCCAGCCTCGACTATGGGTTGCGCCTGTTCGCCCAAGGTCTGGCCACCGCCCCGTCTCGGCCCTCGTAGAGGTTGGCGTAGTCTTCCATGCAATTGTAGGGGCACCCGCCACCAACTCGGATGACGATCCGTCGCCAAACCAAGCGGATCTGGCGATCCGCGCCCCTACATCGGAGTGACCCGATCAGGCCACGCCACGCTCCTGCGTGGCAAGGGCATTCTGGCCCACCGGCATGACGGCTGTCGCCTGGGAGGCCGCCCTCGCCGCCCGTGGCAGTAAGCCGAGGAGGGCCAGGCTGATCACCAGGAGCCCGCAGTCAAGGAGCAACACGTCCTGAATGGCGGAGATGTAGCGCTGAAAGGTTGGCTGGTGGCCCAGCACCCCGAAAAACACTTCTCCCAATCCAGCGACCCCCAGGGCGAGGGCGAACTGTTGGCCCGTGGTCAGGGTACCGGCCGCGCTGCCAGCCTTGTGCGCCGGCACTCCGGTAAGCACCACTCCGATCAGCGAAGGCATGACGCATCCATTCCCGAGCCCCGTGAGGAAAAGCCAGGGGGCGAGGCGGAATCCGCTAATGGCCCCGCCCGAAAGATGAACCGTGATCAGGGTTCCCAGTAAGCCCGCCGTGGTGAGCACCAGTCCCCAGGACATGACCCGGAGCCCATGCTTGGCGATCAGAGGGCGCATGAGCAGCGAGGCGGCGGCGAAGGCGATCCCCACCGGGGCGAAGGTCAACCCGGCATCAAGGGCGGAGAGCCGGAGCCCTACTTGCAAGAACACCGCGAGGCCGAGCATGAAGCTGCCGAAGTAGGCATAGAGCCCCATGTTGATCGCCAGACCGGCGGAGAAGGAGCGTTGGCGGAACAGATCGAGGTGCAGCACCGGTTGGCCTCCGCGTCGCCCCAGCCATCCTTCGTACGCGACCGCCGCGACCATCGCCGGGACCGCACCAATCAGCATGGCGACCGCCCAGGCAGGCCATCCATCCTCGCGCCCAATGGTGAGCGGCGCCAGGGCCAACGCCAGCGATCCGGAGATCGCCACCATCCCGATTGGGTCGAGCCGGGGGTGGGCCGCGGAACGGATTGCCGGCAGGAGCCTGGCGGCCAGGACGAGCATGGTCAGGCCGATGGGCACGTTCACGAGAAATATCGCCCGCCAACCCAGGCCCAGGAGGTTGGCCTGGAGCAGCACCCCGCCCAGAACCTGGCCGGCGATCGTCCCCAGTCCGATAGTGGCCCCGAACCAGGCCAGGGCCCGATGCCGGGTCGCGGGGGGGAAGAGGGCGGTGATCAGGGCCAGAACCTGGGGGACCATCCCAGCCGCGACCAAGCCCTGGCATAGACGCGCCGCGATCAACTGGTCGGTGGTTTGGGCCAGGCCGCAGGCGGCGGAGGCGGCCACGAAGGCGCCCATTCCCAGGACGAACAGTCGCCGGTAGCCGTACCGGTCGCCCAGCCGGCCGCCCGTGATCAGGGCCGCCGCGTAGGTAAAGGCGTAACCGCCAACCACCAGTTGCAAGGCGGCGGTCGAGGCGCCGAGATCATGCTGCATCGAAGGCGCCGCGACATTGACCACGAAGAAGTCGAACAACACCATGAATGTGGCGCTGAGAATGATCGGCAGTACGCCCCACCGCGGTCCCGTGGCGGCGCCCTCCTGGCTGGGGGCCGGCATCCGTGTGCTATCCTGTGTTCTGACCAGTCCCATGTAGCGTCCCTCCCTATACTTCGACTACAGGCTAATAGTAAGCCATTGGTCGAACTATTGGCAAGGGATCGTGCTATACTTTACCCATGAGCGGTGAATTAGAGCAGCCGGATACCGAGGACATCGACTTGCCGACCGTCCTGGCGGCGCTTGCCGACCCGTACCGCCTGGCCTGCGTGTGGAACCTGGCCTGGCACGGGGAGACGAGTTGCCACTATCTGCACGAATTGACCGGTATTGAGTCCAGCAAATCCACGACCTCACACCATTTCCGCGTGCTGCGCGAGGCCGGGGTGATCAGTACGCGCGTTTCCGGGGTAAAGCGGTATTCCGCCTTGCGCCGAGCCGACCTTGAGGCCCGATTCCCCGGTTTGCTTGATGCCGTCCTCGCGTCGGCATCGGCGGACAGCCGACAGAAAGGAATCCGCTCTTGAATACGCCACAGTACACCGAAGCATGTGAGCAGGCGATCCTTGGGGCACAGCAGTATGCCGAGCAGCAAGGCAACCCCCAGGTGGAAGCCCTCCACCTCCTGCACGTCCTCCTGGCCGAACGCGAAGGGCTGGCGCTGGATATTCTTCGCCAGGCCAGGGTCAATCCGGAGGATCTGCGGCGCCGAGTCGATCAGGCGATCAACGCCCTCCCTCATGTGAGCGGCAACGCCCAGATTAAGCCCGCGCCCGCCTTCAGGAACGTGGTCCTCCGGGCCCAGCGTCTGGCCACCAGCATGGGCGATACCTATACGTCGGTGGAACACCTACTCCTGGCTCTGGCCGACTTCGAGAATACGGATCGTTCCGGCGATCTTTTGCGCGGCGCCGGCGGTGAGCCGGAGCGGCTGCGCCAGGCCACCGAGTCGGTGCGCGGCGGTCAGCAAGCATCGAGTGCCAATCCGGAAGGCACCTACCAGGCGCTTAAGCGCTATGGCCGCGATCTCACCGATCTGGCCCGCGAGGGGAAGCTTGATCCGGTGATTGGGCGCGACGACGAGATCCGCCGGGTGATGCAGATCCTTTCCCGCCGCACCAAGAACAATCCCGTATTGATCGGTGAGCCGGGAGTGGGCAAGACGGCGATCGCCGAGGGCCTGGCGATCCGGATCGTCCGCGGCGACGTGCCCGAAACGCTCAAGGACCGGCGCGTCGTGGCCCTTGACATGGGGGCGCTGATCGCGGGGGCCAAGTTCCGCGGTGAGTTCGAGGAGCGGCTCAAGGCGGTGCTGCAAGAAGTGAAAAAGGCGGCCGGCGGGGTGGTCCTCTTCATCGACGAGATTCATACGGTAGTCGGCGCCGGGGCGGCCGAGGGGGCGATGGACGCGGGGAACCTGCTCAAGCCGATGCTGGCCCGCGGCGAACTGCGCTGCATTGGCGCCACGACCCTGGACGAATATCGGAAGCACATCGAGAAGGATGCCGCCCTGGAGCGCCGCTTCCAGCAGGTGCTGGTCCGCGAGCCCACGGTGGAGGACACGATCTCCATTCTCCGCGGGCTCCGCGAGCGGTATGAAGTGCATCATGGGGTTCGGATCAAGGACGCGGCCCTGGTGGCTGCCGCCATGCTCTCCCAGCGCTATATCGCCGACCGCTTCCTTCCCGACAAGGCCATCGATCTGGTCGATGAATCAGCGGCCCGGCTCCGTATGGAGATGGATTCCATGCCGGTGGAATTGGACGAGATCGAGCGCCGGCGCATGCAACTGGAGATCGAGCGCCAGGCCCTCTCCAAAGAGACCGACGCCGGCTCGCGAGACCGCTTGGAGCGCTTGGAGCGCGAACTGGACACCCTCACCGAGTCCGGCGATCGGCTCAAGGAGGAATGGCAGCACGAGAAGGGCGATCTGACGGCGGTGCGGGATCTGCGCGAGCGGATCGAGCAGGCCAAGCTGGAGATGGAGCAGGCGGAACGCGCCTACGACCTGAACCGGGCCGCCGAACTCCGCTACGGCGTTCTCCCCGGCCTGGAGCGTGATCTGAAAGCTCGCGAGGCCGCCATGGATGCCGCCGCCGACAAACCGCGCCTCCTCAAGGAGGAAGTGGACGAGGAGGACGTGGCCGAGGTGGTGAGCCGCTGGACCGGTATCCCGGTCAACCGGCTCATGGAGGCGGAGATTCAGAAACTTCTCCGCATGGAAGAGAGCCTGCATTTGCGGGTGGTCGGTCAGGAAGAGGCCATTCTCAGCGTCTCCAACGCCGTGCGGCGGGCCCGCGCCGGTCTGCAGGATCCCAACCGCCCGCTTGGCTCCTTCATCTTTCTCGGTCCCACCGGAGTCGGGAAGACCGAACTGGCGCGGGCCCTGGCCGAGTTTTTGTTCGACGACGAGCGGGCGATGGTCCGCATCGACATGAGTGAATACATGGAGCGGCACACGGTCTCCCGCCTGGTGGGGGCGCCTCCCGGCTACGTCGGCTACGAAGAAGGCGGCCAACTCACCGAGGCGGTGCGGCGGCGTCCGTTCTGCGTGTTGCTGCTGGACGAGATAGAGAAGGCTCACGCCGATGTCTTTAACATTCTCTTGCAGGTGCTGGACGATGGCAGGCTGACCGACAGCCAGGGGAGGACGGTGGACTTCTCGAACGCTATCGTGGTCATGACCAGCAATATCGGCAGCCAGTACATCACCGAACTGGCGGGCGAGGACGACGCGGAGATGCGCCGGCGAGTGACCGAGGCACTGCGGGCGCACTTCCGCCCCGAGTTCCTCAACCGGGTGGACGACGTGGTGATCTTCGAGAGTTTGAGCCGGGCGCAGATCGGGCGGATCGTGGAGATCCAATTAGGCGGGCTGCGGAAGCGCCTGGCTGATCGGAAGCTGGAGCTGGAATTGACCGACGCGGCGAAGGAACTGCTGGCCGATGAAGGGTACGACCCCATCTATGGCGCTCGTCCCCTCAAACGGGCCCTCCAACGCCGGATCCTCGATCCGCTGGCCCAACGCATGTTGCAAGGCGAGTTCCGCCCTGGGGAAACGGTGCGGGTGGACGCCCGTGACGGAGACCTGGTCTTCCTTCATGACGCCCCGCTTGTCCATGTGGATGATTGACCAACGGAACCTCTTCTCGATCAGTCCCGATCCCGCGCCGGGACCCAGACCGGCACCGGCACGGGCAGGGGCCGCATCGGCGCTTTCCCCAAACTGGGAAGGCGCAACCGGAGAAGCAGTCCTCGCAGGCGATCCGGGAGGCCGGTAGCCAGGAGAAACAGCATCGCAGCCTTGGTCACCGGATCAATGGCCCGGATGACGATGGCGGCCTCCGTGCAGGTGGACAGGGGCAGCCCCGTGGAGTGCATGAGGAGGGCCACCAGGGCGCCGTCCCGTACCCCCACCCCGGAGGGGACGAAGAAGGCGAGCGATCCCAGGAGGGCGGCCAGCGCCGCCGAGCCCACGAGGTCACCAAGGTTGATCGCCGTATCAGGCGCCAACGCGCTCAGCACCGGATAGAGCGCGACCGCTCCCGCCAGCCAGGAGATGGCGGCCAGGGGAATCAGGCCCAGGAGGTGATGCAGGCGAATCGGCGTGGTGCTCGGTGAGATGGTGGGCGCTCGGCGCAGTAAGCGTCGGGCCAGGCGGTTTCCCAGGCTGCCGGCGGTGGCCAGCGCTTGCAGCGCCACCACCGAGCCA
Source organism: Chloroflexota bacterium (assembly GCA_035534995.1). Lineage (GTDB taxonomy): Bacteria > Chloroflexota > UBA5177 > JANWHV01 > JANWHV01 > JANWHV01. The sequence continues at coordinate 6,553 of DATLQX010000379.1, forward strand.
ATCGCGGTCCCAATCAACAAGCCAACCGCCGCGAGCATGGTGTGGTGGCCCAGAAATGGAAGGGCCTGGGCCATGCCGTCCCGCGACAGCAGGAGGAGCCCCACCGGAATCCAGACCAAAATGGAGCACAGGCCAAGCACATTGGCGATCAGCGACAGCAAGGCTGCTCGTCCAGGGCACACGCCATGGCGCCGTAGGCTGACCGCGCAGCCGATGGCGGACCCAGGCACGTTGGCGACAAAACCGGCCAGATCGGAACTGAGAAAGGTCCGTAATCCTACCATCTCTCCCAAGGGGTAGCCCACTCGCTTCAGGAGCCGTGACCAGACCATCCCATTGATGAGGATCGCCAGCACGGTAAGGCCCAGCGCCTCGACGATTGCCTCGGGTCGCATCCCGGCCACGGCCACGATCCCACCCATCGATGCCGACAGGGCGAGCGCCACCACGGACCAGTGCAAAGCGAGCAGGGCGGCGACCACCCCGGCCGCTCCCACCATGCCCCATCGCACCATTGTCCGCCGTTCTGGTCGTGTCATCTATCCCTCTGGTCCAGCATGATGCCTATAAATCCATCGCCTGTTGGTTCGTCTCGGTCCACCCTTAAAAATGTATCCCTGTATACACACTACTGCTTGGCGGGTGAACCCCCGGTGAACCCAATCAGGCTCTTTCCACGGTGCCTCACGGCGCGTGAAGGCACAATAGCCCTTCCGTCTCCATATACCATTCCCCCTTCCTTTATCCACCGAGCTTCCCGCCCGCCACCGCTACACTGTCCCGTACCAGGTAATGGAGACGGATTGCCCCGGATAGGAGCGGTTAGCGTATGGATGGCGTGCCCGACCAGTTTTCTCCCGGTTGCCTCATTTGCGGCCCAGGACATCAGTGCGATCAACCCTGGATCGAGGGAACGGTGGTTCGGGCGACCCGGCGGGCGCTGGCCACGGGCCAGGGCACCGTCGCCACGGTTGAGGTTACTTTGCGTACGAATACGGGCGAGGTCACGCTGGGGTTGAGCGACCGCTTCGCCTATATAGCCGAGGGCCTGGGGGAAGCCGGTGGCGAGGTCGCGCTCCGCGCCTACCATCTTCGGCGGGGACGGGCGAGCGCGGGCGGCACGACCGGAGGCGGGATGCCTCGCTATCTCAGTGCTCCCGAAAGCCTGGTGGTGCTGGAGCCGGACTGGTTGATCGACGTCACGGCCTTGCACGACACCGACTACTGCCTTCGCCAATGGCTGGCCAATCGCCTGGCCGCCCAGCCGGCTTCGCTCCCCCAACTCCGCGGTACGGTCGTACACGCCTGCTTCGAGATGTTATGCCGGGACGGGGCGCTCTCGGCCGAGATGATTCAGGCCCAGGCGTCACGCGATCCCCTCGGGCTGGCCCTCCTGGGCGTGACAGCATCCCAGGTGCTGGCGGAGGCGGCCCCGCACCTGGAGCGCCTGCGCCTCTGGCGCGAACGGGAGACGGATGACCTCTTCGGGGGAACGCTGGGCTCACCTTGCTTCGAGAGTACGCTCCTGTGCCCCGAGTTGGGGCTTCGGGGTCGCGTGGATCTGGCCTTTCAGACCCCCGGCCGGGGGGCGCCTCTGGTGAACCGGATTGTGGAGCTCAAGACCGGCAAATACAACCCAACTTTCCCCGACCCGGAGTTTCAGGTGCGCGGCTACTACGCCATGCTGGCGGCTCACCGCCGGCTCGGTCCCGACTTCCTGGCGCAGGTTATCTACACTGGGGGGGAGCGGATGGCCTACCAGAACGTGCCGTGTACCCCCAATCATCTTCTTGCGGTGGTGACGCGCCGGAACCAGGTGGTTCTGGCCTTGCTCCTGGGTCACGCCCCGCCGGCTCCCCATCACCAGAAGTGCAAGAAAAGCAGCAACCGGATCGAATGCGGCCGTCTGAGTCGGTTGTTGGGGCTGGACCACTGTCGGGGCCGCGACCTTGTCGACGCGGCGGCGGGTGACGGCGACCCCCTGGACGCCGCCTTTTATGCCCGCCATTATCGGCTGCTCCGCCTGGAAGAGCGGGCCGGCAGTCGCGACCTCGCCAGCCTGTGGCGGGCCGGCCTTGCTGATCGGGTGGCAGCGGGGACGGCAATCGAGATACTGGCGGTACGAGAGCGGTCCAGGGACGCGGACGGGACCATGCGTTATCGGCTGGAGTGCCGGAACGACTCAGAACTCAAGCCCGGTGAGCTGGTGCTGTTGAGTGATGGCGATCCCGTACGGGGAGCGGTAACGGTCGCCACCCTCCTGGAGGTCGGGGCGACCGAACTCCTGCTGAGTGCCATGGAACCGATCGCCCAGCCGCGTTTGGTCGACCGCCATCAGACCAGCACGCCTCACGATCGGACCTTGAGGGGCCTGCATGGCTGGCTGACCGCTCCCCGAGCGGTGCGCGATCTGATTTACGATCTGCGGCTTCCCGCCCTTGACCCACCCGGCCCCGCGTCGTCCCCGCCGGGGGATCTTAACCCACGACAATCCGAGGCGCTGGATCTTGCCTTGCGGGCCCGCGACCTGCTACTGATTCAGGGACCACCGGGGACGGGGAAGACCTTCTTGATCGCCCGCATAGCCCGCGCCCTGGCCGCTCGGGGCGACCGCGTCTTGTTGGCCGCGTGGACCAACCAGGCGGTTGATACGATGCTGCGCGCCCTGGTCCGCCAGGGCTACACCTCATTCGTCCGCCTGGGGTCCCCCGGTTCCATGGGTCCCGACCTCCTACCCTATGCACTGGCCCCTACGGGGACGGAGGGACCAGAGGATATTACCCTGAGATTGCGTGGTATTCCCGTGCTAGCGGGGACGGTGAGCACCTTGACTGATCCCCGTTTGGGAGCCAACGCGGTCGCCCGCGATATCCTGATCCTGGATGAGGCTGCCCAACTCAGTGTGGCGGCAGCCGTAGGGGTGCTTCGGTTGGCCCCACGATTCATCCTGGTGGGCGATGATCAGCAGTTACCCCCGGTGGTGCAAAGTTCCGAGGCGGCGGCGGAAGGACTTTCGCTCTCCCCCTTTGTGCTTCTTCGGCCCCAGGCCGAGGCGGCGGGGGTCATGGTGCGTCTGCGCGAACACTACCGCATGCATCCCGCGATCGCCCGCTGGCCCAGTGATGCCTTTTATGATGGGATGTTGGTCGCCCATGCCTCGGTAACCGGTCGGGTGCCCCGCGCGGTGGTCGGGTCCGGCGGCCCGATGGTTGACCCGGACGCTCCAGTGGTCCTGGTGGATTCCGGAGCGGTAGCGGCACGGGAGGTCGAAGGCGCGGCGCGAGCGGTGATCGCGCTGGTCCAATCGGGGATTCCGGCGGCGGAGGTCGGGGTAGTGGCGCCCTTTCGGCGAACGGCGGCGGCGGTGCGCCGCGCCCTGGCGGCGGACCCAGCGATGGCGGCCTGCACGGTGGACACCGTGGACCGCTTCCAGGGGGGAGAACGGGAGGCGATGGTCGTGTGCCTGGGCCTGGATGGGATGGCGCGGCGCGGCCACGACTTCGTGGACGATCCGCGCCGCCTGAACGTGGCGATGACCCGCGCCCGCGCCAAGCTGATCGTGGTGGGCGACCTGACGCGGGCGGAAACCCTCCCCACCCTGGCTGGCTTTCTCCATCACTGCCAGGCGGCGGGGGTGCCGGTGATCGACGCGGTGACCGAGGGGAGGGCGCTGGTGACGGCGGGGTAAGAGGTCGGCCACCGGTGGGGACGAGGGAGCCCCTCCCTCGTCTCCACCGGTTGCGCCAAGCCGGCTTACTTATGAACCCAAGGTTACCGGTGTTGTGCTGGTTGTACTATGGCGGCCGCTGGTCGTAGTAACCGACAATTGCGCGACATATGGTCCGACGGTCGGAACTTTCAATCGGATAGCCCCGATGTACAGGCCGAAGGCGTCTGCCTTACCGCGTACCGTAGCTCGGAACAGGATAGCACCGATTTTCGGTCCTTGTAACTTCTTCGTCCCCGGCAAAGGCGCCGATTGAGGCGTCGTGTTCCTGGCCAGAAGGGTAACGGCCACGGTTGCATGCGAGGCCGTGTGAATGGTAACGGTGAGCGTGCCGGTAATGGTTATGGCGCTCGTGCCCGCCACCTGGAGCGGCACTACGGTTGACGCATTATTGATGATCAGCGGCAAGGCGCAAGCTCCGCCGCGCGTGATCGGCGAGCCACCAATTTCCGCCACGAAGGCGTCAGGGTATGGTCCTCTATAGTAATGTTCCTGAGGGAATGCATCCAGGAGAGGGAAATTGGGTGAAAGCGTCGAGCCGCCGACGAAGGCATTGCCGTGGCGATCCACGGCGATTGTGTAACCGGTGTCCACGAAAGTCCCGCCGAAGTAGCTGGAGTAAAGTAGGCTGCTACCACATGGATCGAGCTTGGCCACGAAGGTATCGAGCATGCCAAAGCCGCCACGATTACCACCTAGCGCTCCCTGCACCGCGCGACTGAGAGGGAAGGCGGGCGTAGTAAAGGTAGCTGAACTGGTTGAGCCCGTGACGTAAGCATCGCCCGCTCCGTCCACCGCGATGCCATAGCCAATTTCATCGCCCGCGCCGCCTAGATACGTGGAGTAAGTGAGCACGCCCCGTGCGTTCAGCTTCGAGACGAAAGCGTCAATGCCACCTCCGGAAGCGGGCTGGGCCACGCCCACCGTCCGGGGTATGCCGCCGGTAGTCTGGCCAGTAATATATGCGTTGCCGACCCGATCGACGGTAATCGCGTGCGTCTGGTCGCTCGCGCTCTGCCCGAGATAGGTACTGTAGATGACATCCGTGCCGGTTGCATTCAGCTTGGTGATGAACGAGTTAGTACCGGACCCGACAAGCTGCGCCTGGAAAGCGTGACGTGGCGATGGAAAGTCGAGTGAGTTTGTTTGCCCGGTAATATACGCATTGCCGGATCCGTCGATGGCGATTCCACTTGCGGTATCAGTGCCACTGCCGCCCAGATACGTGCTGTAAACCAGACCGCTCCCACTGGGCGTAAGTTTGGCTACGAATGCATCTTCCTGGGTACCAAGAGTTCCTTTGCCGTAGCCGAGGCTGCCCTGGAAAGGGTGTCCGTGCAAGGTGCGATTCGTACCATTTTTATAGATCCAGCCCGGGCATCCGGCCGCCCCATCCGTGGCAACGCCGCCAGTGGCCAGAGGAAAGTTATAGGCAAAGGTGTAGCCCGTAACGAAGGCGTGGCCCGATCGGTCCACGGCAATGCCGGTGACTGCATTGGCGCCACCCGCATTGCTGTTGCTGGTGCTGCCTCCCAGGAACGTACTGTAGATTATTCTGCGGCCATCAGGGCTAAGTTTCGTAATGAAACCACTGGTATCACCTTTGAGGCATGGCTGGTAGGCATTCGTCGTGAACGGGAAGTTGCCGGAACTGGTTTGCCCGCCAACAAAGACGTCACCCCGATCATCGAGTGCTAGCGTCATACCGAGGTTCGACGCGGAGCCACCGAGGTACGCGGTGTATACCACATGGGGACCATGTGGGTCCAACTTCGCTACGAATACCGCAGCCCCGGCTGCGCTCTCCGTGCCTGTATATCCTTGCGTTGCGGTGAGAGTTTGTCCGCAGGGGTAGGAGTATGGTTGGGGAGGACAGGGATAGATGGAGCCCGTGATATAGATATATCCGGCGGGATCGATCGCAATAGCGGTAATCGAGTCACTGGATCCGTCGAGAGTCGAGAAGTTGAGGATAGGGTCGATTACCAATGGCAAGTGATGGTTGTAGACGCCCAGCCCGAACCCGACCTGGCCGTGGCTATTGAGCACATAAAGACTGTTCACTGAGTGGCGATAACCAGCTACCACCTGATAGGCGATTGGCCGAAGCTCACGCAGTGGCCCGGCAACCAGATCACCCGCCGCAGTCAGATGTGGGACCGCGTCACCAGTGATTGCCAGGCGGATTAGCCGCGTATTTGCTCCAGGTGCCAAGCGGAAGTCGTACTCGATGTGGCCCTGTGTGCCGTAGTACGTGAGATTCACGCCCGGATAGACGCCTCGATAGGCCACCTTGCTATACAGGGACACACCGGTGTGCCACCGTTGTGGATCATTTCCTAGCAAATAGTTCGTCGTTCCAGCCTGCCGATCCTGTCCGATGATAGACGGGCGAGGATTGGCACCTACCAGGTGGAAGCGCACCGTCGTGGCTGCCTTGTGTGATACCGTGCTCCTCACGATGGCGTCAGTGTTCGTAAGGTCGAGAGTATAAGAGTTGCCGTGTGAGAGGAAGCGCACGTTGGCCGCGGCCTGGCCGCGATTCGGCTCAAAGGTAAGCGGCAAAGCGCTCAGGAGTGCGCGAGCGGCGTCTGATTTTTGAGCCGTCGTGGCGGCTGGACTCACCCGGGATGAGGCTGTCATTCTGGCTCGTAGGGCAGGGCGTGTGGTCAACGAGGCACGAGCCCTGGTCTGCGCGGATGTCACGGCGCCGGCGGTACGCGCGGCCGCGTGCGCGGTCGAGGCGGGCGTGCCAGGCCCATGGAGCGGCAGGGACACCCCCAGCAGCGCTGTGGACACCGCGGCGGCGAAAGCGACCCGAGGGCCGGACCGGCGGAGGGCGCGGTGGATAAACTCCATGAGCAGACTGCCTCCTCTTTACCACAATTACGGTGGTCCGTGGCATAGCATGCCTGGCTGT
>DATLQX010000380.1:0-4086 GCA_035534995.1 Chloroflexota bacterium
CGCCCGGCGCTCATCACCCACGCCCACGAGCACAACTAGGGTACCCGGCAATGAGCTTAGGGCTCAAGCACGGTACACGCCAGGCTACGACTGGGCCGGCGCACCCACTACCAAGGGCAACACCACACGGGAAGGATGCTCCTGGTCATGGAGAATCTGTTGATGGGCGACCGCAAGCTCGGCATCGACCCCAATTGGGTGGCCGGTATTTTGGTTCCGGTCCCACCGCGGAAAGTTGCTTGATGTGACCTGCAGCCCGATGCGATGCCCTGCCTTGAAGAGATTGCTGGTCGCCCACAGGTCGATCTCATATTCGTACGGTCGCCCTGGCTCAATCAGCGTCGGCGCCTCGCCTTTGGCATGGTTGCGATAGCGGGCGCGGATGATCCCGTCGGTCAGATTGATCGCGCGGCCATCGGGGAAAATATCGGTGAGGCGGGCCACGAAGTCAGTATCGGGCGCCGAGGAAATCGCCCAGAGATGCACCGCGATCGGACCGGTTACCTCGACATCGTGTTCCAGGGGAGCGCTTCGGTACACGAGCACATCCGGCCGCGCCTCAATCACTCGCTGATCGTAGGGACCAGGCGGGAACTCGGGCGTCATCAGCAGCGCTCCACCGCGCGTGGGAGTCGGATCGGCGGGATCGTAGTCATACAGGTCGGGCGTCTCGTCATCAGGACGCTCGCGGCTGAGCGTTCCCTCGGTGTGGAGATACCACTGGGACGGTACGGCGCGGGCCAGCGGCCACTCCTGCTCATCCCGCCAGAGGTTGGCGCCCATTACGAACAATTTGATCGGCGGCTCCTCCATGATTCCCGTGTCGCGCGCCTTCAGCCAGTGGTCGAACCAACGGAGCTGAAGACTGCCAAGATCGGTTCGCAGGTCGAGAAAAGAGCCCTGGGCACCCATGCCGAAATTGATCTCGCCAACCGGATTACCGCCGAGCCCGTGAGTCCAGGGACCGATGAGCAGCTTGGCCGGTTTGCCCTGGGAACGCATGGCGGTATAGTTCGCGATCGTGCCGGCCAGGAAGATGTCATACCAGCCGCCGATATTGAAGGTAGGCACCTGAACCCCCGCATGCTTCCCCACGATGGCAGTGGCGGCGACCGGCCTCGGCGTCACATCCTGGGGCGCGGCAAACGAATCGAAGAACATCCGGCCTACATTGGTTCGACGAAGTGGGGGAAAGTCAGCCAGGGGCAACTCCCAGTAGCCGCGGGAACCAAGCGCGTCGATCTCCTGGCCCAGCATCCAGATCGCCTTGCCGAGCGCCGGCGCATCCCCGGCGTGGCGGCGGGCCAACTCGCCAAGACCCATGAGCATATTCCAACGGGCGCCCGGGCCGTGCTCCCGCGCCCCACCGCGGCTCATCAGGCCGTCCGCCGGATCGGCCCAGGTGACCGAGGGCACGAGCGCCCGTAGCGCGGGCGGCCGCAGCGCCGCCGCCGCCCACTGGGTAAAGCCGTAATACGAGGCGCCATACATCCCCACCTGACCATCGGCGTAGGGGAGCGACGCCGCCCACGCGATGGTGTCCACGCCATCCTCGGCCTCGGTGACGAACGGATACCAGTCCCCTTCCGAGGCCCAGCATCCCCGTGTGTCCTGCACGATCACCACATAGCCGCGCCGCGCGACCTGAACCGGATCGAGAACAGCACTGCCCAGAGGCAGATCCTTCCCGTAGGGCAGACGGGTAAGCAGCACGGGCCAGGGCCCTTCGCCACGCGGACGATAGATGTTCGCGCGGAGAACGGTGCCATCGCGCATGGTCGCCGGCATGTCGAACTCCACCGTGATGTCGCTTTCTCGATGTAGCATTGCCGAATCCCTCCCGCTTTATGTTCCTGAGTATAGCCTTACGAGTGCCCGGCGGATCAGGTCTCCTATTTTCAAACTCCAGTGTCGTTTGGTACCGTACCGGTGGCGCGGAATCCTGTGTACCGAAAGCAGCGGCGGGAGAGGCGGCATGGCATTTCTGGGCTTGGATCTCGGCACCACCGGGGTGCGGGCGCTCTTGATCGACGGCCACGGCGCCGTGCTGGGCGCGGCCACGGCTGAGCATCCCCTCCACTCTCCCGCTCCTGGTTGGATGGAGCAGGATCCAGAAGACTGGTGGCGCGCTACCGCCCAGGCAGTCCGCGCGTCGCTGGAGCGGGCCGGCCTGCCAGGCGAGGCCGTGGCGGCGGTCGCGGTCTCCGGCCAGATGCATGGAGCCACCCTTCTGGATGCCACCGGGCGGGTGATTCGTCCCTGCATTCTCTGGAATGACCAGCGCAGCGTGGCCCAGTGCGAGGAGATCACGCGGCAAGTAGGCGGAGAGCGCCTGCTCGCGATCACCGGCAACACCGCGCTGGCCGGATTCACCGCCCCCAAGCTGCTGTGGGTCCGCGAGCATGAGCCCGACCGCTGGGCTCGCGTTGCCCAGGTGCTGTTGCCTCGCGACTACCTGAATTATCGCCTGACCGGGATTCTGGCCGGCGAGCCCTCCGATGCGGCCGGAACCCTCCTCTTCGATGTGCGGACGCGCCAGTGGTCGCTGGAAATCATCCATGCCCTAAACCTCGACCCCGCGTTCCTGCCGCCCATCACGCCATCCGCCGGATTCGTGGGCGGGATCTCCGCCGACTCGGCCCGCCTCCTGGGACTCAGGGAAGGAACGCCGGTGATGGGGGGCGGGGCCGATAACGCATGCGCCGCCGCCGGGAACGGAGTTCTGGAGCCAGGGCAGGTGTTATGCAGCGTAGGCACGTCGGGCACGGTGATCGCCCCGGTGAGCCTGGAGGTTGGGACGCCGGGGCACAACGTCCACCTGTTTTCCCACGTCTCGCCACGGGTCAACTACCTGATGGGGGTAGTGCTATCGGCCGGGGGCGCTCTCCGCTGGTTCCGCGATACCTGCGCCCCCGAGCTCATGGGCGCCGCCGATCCCTATGATGTGCTCACCGTCGAGGCCGCACTCACCCCGCCGGGCGCCGAGGGATTGATCTTTCTCCCCTATCTCACGGGCGAACGCACGCCTCATGGCAGTGCCGAAGCCCGCGGGGTCTTCTTCGGGCTGAGTCCCCGGCACGGGCGCGGCCACCTGGCGCGGGCGGTGATTGAAGGGGTAAGCCTCGCTCTGGGACAGTCGCTTACCCTTTTACGGGACGCAGGGGTACACGCCGACGTGGTGCGGCTGACCGGCGGCGGCGCCCGGAGTCCCTTCTGGCAACAGATCCTGGCCGATGTGTTCTCCTGCCCGGTAACGCTTCAGCCGCGCGACGAGGGGCCCGCGTACGGGGCCGCCCTCCTGGCGGCGGTGGGCGCCGGCGCATTCCCCGACATTGAGGCCGCCGGAGGCATGGCCCTAACGAGCGCGCGGATCGAGCCTCGGCCGATGGCGAGCGCGGTGTATCAGCGGACCGCCGAGTTGTACGCGGACCTCTATCTGGCCCTGGAACCGCTCTATCGGCGTCGAATGGCCCTGGAGGGCGAGTGAACGCTGAGCTTGACGGGCGGATAATCTTGGCAGGAAATCACTTGCAAGGAGAAATCGCCTCCTCCTCATCCGCGTATTCGGCAAGCAGCAGTCCACGGAAAAGGGTGCCCGGCCGGCGCGCGAACCACTTGTGAACCCCGATTACCGGGCGATAATTCTGCTGGATCTGCTATTCTTTCAATGCAAGTCCGGCTACGAACGCGGCGTCGAACCGGCCCTCAAGGTTCATCTGGTACCCCATTTGGGGGAGTTGTTGGGAACCGCCCGCCGCGGCATGATAAGGAAGGCCCGTATTATTGTCAGGTCGTGTTTCCTCATGGGTGCCTCTTGCGTACCCTAACGCGATGCTGTATACTGGGCCCGGTTAAGGTTAGCATCCCCGAAGATGCAATCCGGGACGCCTCCCGACTCGTCGAGCCGCCACACCTCGATGAATCCCGCAGCCAGCGGCTAGGCTCACCGGGCAGCTTGCTCGACGTGCATCCTTGCCAAGTGGTTAGCTCAAAGTTCAAGGGATTCAGAGGCGTTCATGTATCAGGATAAGACCCTCGTCTGTCGGGATTGTGGTGGAGAGTTCGTTTTCAGCGCTGGCGAGCAGG
>DATLQX010000381.1:0-9394 GCA_035534995.1 Chloroflexota bacterium
CAGGTACGGCAGCCTCGACGATTACATCGAGTGTACTGCTGACGATAGGTGACATGACTACCAGCCGGAACGGCAAGAGCCGCCAATGACGTCCCCTCTCCTTGAACCCTCTCCCATAGTTTATAGAAGATCGGTCTAACTTTCTACTCCCTTTTCAGAGCAATTCCAGGGAATGGGAGGGCTGACCCCATCTAACGGCGCACTAACTCCGCCAAAGGTACTATTGACGTATAGGGAGTTAAGGGAGACGAGCAGTTGGCACAACACGAGTCGTTTCTGGTGCGCGTGTGGTGGCGCGCGCGGCAAGGGGAGGGCCAATGGGTCGGGAGGTTGGAGCATCTGCGGCAGCGCAAGATACAGCACTTCCACGATCCAGAAGCGTTGCTTGCCCATTTGCGAACGGTGATTATGCCGGAAGAGATCGGCACGCCGGAAGCGGACCCCAAGGGGGGGCCGCTGATCGAGGGCAAGGAAAGCAGCAAGGAGCCGACCGGAGACGATTCCGTGGATGAGATAACCATCCCACGGGTGGGCGGCACGGGTGAGAGTCGTGGACTCTCTCTCGGCCTACATCCGAGATAAGGAAGCAGACTGAACCGAGCCTCGGACTCACTGGGAGAGGGCAGGCTCCTAAGCGGAACGAAGCGGGAGATAAGGGATCAATGGCTACAGCTATAGATGAACGACTGGTTGCCCAACGCATAATGTCTCCTACCCCTCGGATCACCGTCGTGGTTCCGGCGATGAACGAGGCGAGGAATTTGCCCTATGTGCTACCAAAAATCCCGGCGTGGGTCAGTGAGGTCATCCTCGTCGACGGTCACTCGACCGACGATACGATCGCCGTTGCTCGCGCGTTGCGCCCTACCATTCGGGTTATTCCCCAGGAAGGGCGGGGAAAAGGAGCAGCTTTACGTACCGGCTTCGCGGCGGCGACCGGCGACATTATCGTGATGCTTGACGCGGATGGCTCGGCCGATGCCGAGGAAATCGAGCGTTTCGTTGACGCATTGCTGAATGGCGCCGATTTCGCCAAGGGCACCCGCTATATGCAAGGCGGGGGCAGCGCCGACATTACCGGATTCCGCAGTTTGGGAAACCGGGCCCTTGGCGGCCTGGTCAATCTGCTCTTTCACGCCCGTTACACCGACCTGTGCTACGGCTATAATGCCTTCTGGACCCATTGCTTGCCCTACATGCAGGTGGATTGCGACGGATTCGAGGTGGAAACGCAGATCAACATACGGGTCATAAAGGCGGGCCTCCAGGTGGCTGAAGTGCCGAGCTTCGAGGGGAAGCGGATTCATGGAGCAAGTAACCTGAATGCCTTTCGCGACGGGTGGCGCGTCCTGGCTATGATCATGCGCGAATGGCGCCCCACGCGCCGGCGGCAAGCACCGATCATGGAAACACAGAACTGGGAAACCCTCCCGGCCAACATCCGCGATATTCGGTTTGGCGCGAAGTCCCGCTGAACAGCGGTCTAATCCTTATCTTTGCCAGACTCGCACGTAGTCCACGCGCATGGTTACTGGGACCGCGGCCTGAGGGGAATCCAAGCCGAGGTTGAGGATAAGGTACTGGGGAGTAGAGGCGATTGCGGAGCCACCGGCCAGGCCCGCGTTCGTCAATTGCCAGACCTGTCTGCCATCGTAATACCAGGTAATCATTCCCGGCTCCCAATCCACGGCATACGTATGCCAACCGGCCGTCGCGCCAGGCACGACCGTGTCTCCCCCTGGCGAGCCACCGGGGTAGTAGTAGTGGAACGTCGAGGTATCCGTTCCATAGGCCTCCAGGATGTCAATTTCGCCGTCCTGGGGCCAGTTCTGCCCGTCCGACCAGAACGCGGGCCAGGAGCCAGTGCCGGCCGGCGCCCAAATGCGAGCTTCGGCATAGCCGTAGGTAAAGCTGTACTTCCCGTTGCTTTCGATCAGCCCGGATCGGTAGGGATAGGTGATGCCGTTGCTCGCCGTACAGCTTCCGGCAATGGCGGTTAAGTCAAGCTCACCATTACTTTCGGCCACTTGTTGCGGATCGTAGCAGGCACTCTCCGACCTATTTACCGGGGGGCTGATCGCGGTATCGGTATCTCCGTTCCAGTTTGGTCGCCACTTGGTCAGATCCAGCGAGGTCCCATTAAACTCGTCATGAAACACCAGGTTCCAACTTCCTGATTGGCCCACGGGCGGCGGAATTGTCGGAGTACTGGTACTGGTGACGGTGGGCGGGAGCGGGGTGCTGGTAGCGGTGGGAGTGTTGGTGGCCGTCGGTGGTACTGGAGTGTGTGTGGCCGTGGGTGGTACTGGAGTGCGCGTGACCGTGGGGGTCGGCGGGACCAGAGTGGCGGTCGGCGTAGGGGTCGGAACCTGTCTGACGTCGGCCGCCTTTCGCGAGACGTGAGATGAACGACCATGCGCCGGATGGGCGATCACTCCGGCGAAAGGAATCCATAAAAACAAACCGCATAGGATGCCGGCGGCGATAATGGGGCGGGCGGCTCGAGATAGGCCCATATACGCAAACGGGAAGCGCACTGTGGGGTTACTCCTTTATGTACATCGTACCCTCCGTTCTTTTCCGCGTCCAGATGCCTGGGAAGGATCGCCGAGCCGGAAGAGGTATCCACGCGGTATAGGGAGACAGCACAAGGAAGGGCGCCCCATCGGGGCGCCCTTCCTTGTGCTGTACCTCTGGTGGGCAAGCTGCTCAGCTAACCGGCGCGGCCGGCCTTTCCGGCGCTTCCTATTGCCAGACTCGTACGTAATCCACGCGCATGGTTGCCGGCACGGCGGATTGAGAGGAGTTCAAGCCGAGGTTGAGAATGAGATACTGGGGAGCCGAGACAATCGATGAGCCGCCGGTCAACATTGAGTCGGTCAAGCGCCACACCGGTTGGCCATCGTAGTACCAGGTGATTACCCCTGATTCCCAATCCGCGGCGTAGGTGTGCCAGCCGGCGGTACTGCCGGGAACCGTGCTGTTGCCCCCCGGTCCTCCGCCCGGATAGTGGTAGTGGAAACTGCTGGAAGCGTCAGTCCCATAGGCCTCCAGGACGTCAATCTCACCATCAAGCGGCCAACTCTGTCCATCCGACCAAAACGCGGGCCACATGCCTGAACCGGCCGGCGTCCAAATCCGCGCCTCGAAGGCGCCGTGGGAGAAGCTGTACTTCCCATTGCTTTCGATCATGCCGGAGCGATAGGGGAAGGTTCGTCCGTTGGCGGTACAGGGATTGGCGACCGCGGTGAGATCAAGCTCGCCATTGCTTTCGGTCACTTGCTGGGGATCGTAGCACGCGGTTTCGGAACCATTGACCGGCGGGGTAATGGCGGTATCGGTGCCTCCGTTCCAGTTTGGTCGCCACTTCGTCAGATCCAGCGATGTCCCATTAAACTCGTCACTGAATACCATGTTCCAGGTTCCGGGCACTCCAACCGGCTGAGCGCCGGAGGAACTGACGCCGACCGTCGCGGTCGGTGGGACCGTGGTGGCGGTCGGCGGCACCAGGGTCGCGGTGGGTGGGATTGGCGTATTGGTAGGCGGGATTGGCGTACTGGTCGGCGGCACCAAGGTCGCGGTTGGCGGCACCGGAGTATTGGTCGGTGGTACCAGAGTCGCGGTGGGTGGCACCGCGGTCGCGCTAGGCGGGTCAATGGTCGCGGTTGGCGGCACGGGGGTTTTAGTCGGCGGGACGGACGTACTGGTCGCGCGCGCCACGGTCGCGGTAGGTGGAACCGGCGTTTTGGTGGGCGGCACGCGGGTCGCGCTTGGGGGATCGATGGTCGCGGTCGGTGGAACCGGGGTTTTGGTCGGCGGGACCGCTGTCGCGTCTCCCCGTACCGGCGTATTGGTCGGCGGCACGCGCGTCGCGCTTGGGGGATCGATGGTCGCGGTGGGGGGTACACTCGTCGCGGTGGGGGGTACACTCGTCGCGCTTGGGGGATCAATAGTCGCGGTCGGTGGGACCGCGGTAGCGGTGGGCGGCACTGAAGTGCTGGTCGGCCGGGCCAGGGTCGCGAGCGGCGGCACCGGGGTGTCGGTGGCCGGCACTGGAGTCGTGGTCGGCCTGTTTCCCCTCCGGTGGAGGCGCTCCGATTCAATGGATTGCGTCGCCGTGGGCGGTATTGGCGTCGCCGTGGGGGGAACGTAGGGAGCGATCTGAGGGATACGAGGCGCGGCTTGCCGCACCAAGGTCGCGGTGGGCGGCACCGGCGTCATGGTCGGTGGGACCGGTGTACTGGTTGGCGGCACCAAGGTCGCGGTCGGTGGGACCGCGGTCGCGGTCGGTGGCACGGGAGTGGCGGTCGCGGTCGCGGTCGGTGGCACATAGGGAGCGACCGGCGGCAAGCGGCGCGCGGTGGGCGGCACGGGAGTCGCGGTGGCGACATGCTTCGCGATCTTGCGGTGCCGCTTGTCCACATCATGGCGAGTACCCGGATGGGTCCGGCCGCGCGATCCTTTGTGCGCGGGGTGGGCGGAATAACCGTGGGCGGGGTGGGCGGCCGCGCCGGAAACCGGGACCGCCGAGAGCACGAGACTGACGATACCGGCGGCCAGTAATCGGCGGCCAGTTTTAGGCATGCCCGTAGGCATAGAGGGGTTACGCATGTTGCACTTACTCCTTGGTTCGGTAGCTGGGCCAACTCAGCGCGACCTGAGTCCCCTGGCTTTGCGTGCCCGTCTCACGACGGGGTTACCGTTGTCGCCTTGGTTTGCATGGCCGCCGGACTTCCGGCCTACGGCTCAAGTTCGATGCGCGACTCGCTCTATGCGTGCTTCACGCCTCGTCCTCGCTCTCCCAGGCTCACACCTTTCCGCTGGTGCTCGTAACGATGCACTCAATGCCGCCATAACCTGCGACTGGCTTATACTAACGGGTATAGGAAGGGCTGATAATCGCCCATTGGTCCTGCCCCAATAGTCCTGCCCCGTAGGTCATGCCCTGATGCAAGGTCATGCGGCAACCTGTCTTCCAGGGCTTCAGGCACCTCGCCACCGAGCGCTCGCGGGCAATCCCCCATTAGTCATGGCCCATAGGTCATGCCCTGGTGGTGGACTGCCATGCGACGACACTCATCCAGGGGGCGCTGGTTGGGGAGCGGGGAGAATAACCTGCTTTAGGGTCGCTGGTAGACGCGAATATAGGCGAGGTCGAGGTAGCTGGGGAACGGGGTTACCGCATCGGGCGATCCCGACCAATCGCCGCCGACCGCGAGGTTGGCGATCAGATACATCGGTTGGGACGGGACACCAACGCTGGTCTGGAAGCGCTCGATCCCATCGATATACCAAACGAGCCGTCCCTTACTCCACTCCAGGCCAAAGGTGTGGAAGCCTTGCGAGAAGTCGGGGCCGGTCCAGTGCAGGTTAATCTGGGCCGGTTTCGGGACATCCAAAAACCGATCACCCATAATCTTGGTCGGGGTTGGGGGCGGTGTCCGAAGATAGTGATTCGTCATCAGGTTCGTGTCGGTCTTGTCGCCCCGAATCTCCAGGATGTCAATTTCCGGCGGCCAGGTCTGATCCGTCGGAGCCAACCACACCGAGGGCCACAGCCCCTTCCCTTTCGGCACTTTCGCTCTGATCTCGATATACCCGTAGGTCAGGGCGAAACTTGCGTAGGAGGTAATGATTCCGGATGTGTAGTGGAAGCCCTGGGCCGGGCGCTTGTCGGCCTGAATCCGGAGTATGCCGTCGGCCACCTGGAAAGCGTTATCCGAATAATATTCAAGCTCATGATTGCCGCCATTCGTTCGCGCCCCCCAGGGGAAGGTCGTACTCCACTTGGTCCGGTCCAGGGCGGTACCGTTAAACTCATCATGGAAGGTAAGGCGCCAGTTCCCGGCGAGTGCCGGAGCCGGAGGATCCATCGGGCCCGCGGGCCCGAGCACCGCGATCAGCGGGAGAACAATACCGATCAGAATCGTTGTAACGTGGCATGGTTTCCGGGGAACAGGGCGAGTGGCTTTTTTCCGCGGGCGCTTCGCCCAAACGAGGTGTCCAGCTATCATGCGGGTTGCTCAAGTCCCTCGAAAGTCATGGTGACGTACAGACCTTATTGTACACCGGGAAATACCATGAATCCTCAGGAAACCCGCTCTACCACGTATCGTGCCGCGGGAGGACCGTTCGGCGCCTTCGTAGTGGCCACATCCCGAGCAGCAGGATTCGGCGCCAGGAGGTATGTCTCCATTGGTTGACTGGTGATGCCGCTCGTGGCTACCCCCCCGTTCCGGGGGCCAGACGCGGTGGAAGTGTAGGAGCTCTTGTCGAAGGCTGGGGCCCGTGCTATGCATACGGGACGATCCGCGGTGACGACCAGGCCGGCGGCCTCAGTGAGCGCGAGACCGCGGAGATCGACCATGAGTTGGGAATGCGGCGGTATCGTTTCCACGGCGTCGCTCGCCGGTGTCTTGCTTCGCGGTTGGAGATGAACTGTTACTCGCGCGGACAGCCGGCCGTCCGGATTGAGGATCGCGGCGGACTCGCTGAGGGTCAGGTACGCATAACCCTGGGCTCGACACCAGGTGGTGGCGAGTCTGGTGGTGCCCATGGGCAAATCATAGGGTTGACCGGTGCCGCCGCGGCGGAGCTCGACCGCGATCTGTTGGTTGGCCTCGACCCGGAGATCGAACGGACCGGTGAACGGCTCCAGTGAGCTGACCGGAACCTCTTGCTCGGTGGTCGGCGGGATCCGCGGCGCCTTGGTAGCCGATCGGCCGTTGCCAAAGAAGAACGTGAGTTGCGTGCTGACCACCCGCGTTGTCGGGTTGACCAGGTTAACGTAGGTATGTTCGCCCGTGCCCGACTCGCCGCCGGTGATAAAGAATTGCGAGAACTCAGGGTTGGAGGGCGCCAACGGGCCGCCCGTTCCGGGGGCCGCGGTCGGCCGCGCCGCTACGACGGCCCGTGTATCCGTATTGGTCGGCGTTGTCCCAGGGCGCCGATACGCCAGATCGGCAAGTCGTAGCACGACGATGATCGAAAAGCAAAGCAAGAGCGTCACCCCCATCCCAATGCTCAAAGGGCGGAGGCGGACGCGGGACGCGGGATACGGCCCCTGCAATATCTCTTGCTCGATCACCAGGGCCGTAAGGAGAAGGCTGGCTATCACCCCTACCAAGATGGAGAGCGTGGTAAAGGTGGGTGATTGAACGAATCTCCCGGCTGCCTGGATAGTCAAGGGTGTCACTGGAGGTCGCGCGGAGCGGCGACGCCGTCCGCCGTCCGGATCTGGATCACCGCCCCGACCACGCAGAGGACGGCTAAGGCCACGAGACCCCACTCGGGCGACCATCGCTTTGCCAGTACCATTCCTTCAGCGACGATGGTGTCCAGAGCAAGGCTCAGGCCGATCGCCAGGGTAAACTCCACCAGATGCCCACGCAGGTGCAACAGCCGCACGAAGGCCATTCCCGGGCAGACCAGCATAAACCAGAAGACGATCGCTACGCGGAAGGACGAGGAGGTACCGCTTACCTCCGCCAATACGGTCCCACCCGAGGACGCGAGAAGAATCAGTGGCCACCAGATTGGACGGTTCGTTGTCCCCCTCCTTTGTTTGGCCCTCTGAGGATAAAGACAGTCGCGTCGGAGTTAGCGAAGGTGATAGTGAAGTGCCCGGATTGTTTGAGATCCTGCTCGAACACCCCCAGCGAGCCGGACGGTAAGTAGCCATTTTCCTCGGACATTGCCGCCTGGCTCCGGGTAAAGATCACATACGCCGCGGAATGCGGCGTAGCGCCTATGATTCCAGAGACGAACGCCACCGGGTTGCTCAGCAACGACGCCCGCTGCCGCCGGGTAATCTGGGTTCCTGACTCCTGGTCGAATACCAGCGATCGGTAATTAAAGCGCTCGTAGTTTTTGAAGGCCCACGGGTAATCCCCATCAACATCAATCAGGAGCGCTCCCGTCGGCGCGGTACTGAAAAGATACTGGGAGGCGGCAACCTCTTGCTTGGAGAAGTAGTTCATCCGCTCCTTACCATAATAGGCAAAACAGAATCCTACTAGCAATCCGCCGCTGATCACGATGGCCATGGCCGGGGTTCTCCAGGTTCTCCCCGCGCCCTCGCTGGGATAGATCAGAGAGGCGGCGAAAAACGCGAGGAACGGGAGCGCGAAGAAATAGACCCGGAAGAGCATCTCTCCCCCGTAGGAATTCGCCGCCAGCATGGGAATGGGAGCGAGCGCCAGAAGCACGCACGGCAGATCCCAATAGCCATGGCGCAAGCGGCGGATGAAGCCGAGCACGGCCAGGCCCATGGCCGAGGCCGTCAGTACCCTTCCTACCAGGGCAACCATATGCAGGCCCCAACTGACCTTGTTGACATTGATCAGGGTAGAGTTTGCGTTCGCGTCAAGGTGGCCGATTGATTGGACAATCCAGTAGAGATTGCCATTCAAAAAGGCCACGGCCATATTCACGATCCACGTTACCGTAATAACCGCCAGCAGCAGGGGCAGATTGCGCACTCTGCACCGCTGGAATACGACCAGGCCCAACACTTCAAGGATGGTCATGAACGGAGTCAGTTGATGAGTCGACGCGATCACCGCGAACATCAAGATGATGATCAAGAGTAAGCCGCCGCGCCGCGCTGGACGCGGAGCCGAATTGAGCGCCTCGCTCTGTTCCGTGCTGATCGCCAGCCGATTGAACACATGGGCGGCATCATCGAATACGAGCCGATGGAACAGGTGGGCCGCCCGGTCGAATACCAGCCAGCGCTTGAAGACCGACAGTGACGGTGTCTCTATCACTCGGAACCAGGTCAGGCAAACTCCGAGGATCACGAGATTGAGGAAATAGGTCGTCGCCTGGGGCGAAAAGTAGTCCTGCCCCACCCAGTTCGTCACATAAAAGAACCATGCACCGAGGCAGACCTGGCGATAATCGCGGGTAAAGGAGTTGAAAATAAGCAACAGCCCGCCAAGATCAAGAAGGTTGAAGAATGGCGGTCCCCACGCCGCGTAGGTCAGGGCGCTCTTGAATCCGGCAACGTTGGTAATAAAGGCGTTTAGGGCGAAAAAGCCCGGCCAATTATGATAGGCATTCAGGAAGGAAATGCTGGGATCGACGCTGCCGTGACGGAGTATGTAGTCCACGATCCCGACGTGTTTCCAGGCCCAGGAATAGCGCAGGGTGCCATACAGAATGGTTGGCGTAGCATGAATGATCGCGATCAACACGACAACGTGCAGGAGGAGCAGAGGGATCGGGGTGGAGGGTCGGTGAATCGCCAGAAAGAAGCTGACGGTCAAAACGCCAAGCGCGAGATAAAAGGTGAGCGGCAGGACCGATATCAGGCCGAGATCGTTCATGCGCCCAAGATCGATGCCCGATCGCAGGGATATGATCCAGAGCCCGGCGGCGCAGACCACGGCGA
>DATLQX010000382.1:0-2261 GCA_035534995.1 Chloroflexota bacterium
TGAACAACAGATATGATGTGCCTGACCTTGAGCCGAGCAAGCTGTTCGCTGGAAACGTAAACCGGGAGCCGTTTACGAATTTCCAGTTCACCGGCTATTTCAATATCTTCGAGTTCCCGGTGAGCGATCGTCGGACCGCCAACGCCGCGCTCGACCTGGTCTTGAAGCAGGGGGAGGGTATCGCGGCCCAGCCAGGCTACTCCAGTCACTTCTGCACCTTTTGCGATATTTACACGGAACTGGTGGCGGCGCCATTCGATGCGGCCTGGCCCGTGATGAACAATCCAAACCACCTCAAGGTACGGGAGGAGCCCGCGCGAAGTCTGCTGGCCTTCTTCACCGATGCCTACGTGACTCAGCTCTACATGCTGACCACCTTCTATTCCTTCTTCCTGCCGGAATCGCACCCGGACGCCCCGCCCACTTTTCCCTTTCCCGCGCCGCTGACGGGACTCAGTGCCGCGCTGCAGGAAACCGCGTTTGCGCCGATGATGACGATGGTAATCAGACCGGTTGGAGAAATCCTCACCAGGCTCCCCGCCGGGGATGACGGACTATTTGCCGGGCCAAGCTGGTTCATACCGCCGGCCGATCAGGATCTCACGCCGCACACTGATTCCACCTTCTTCATGGGCAGGTTCGGACGGATGTCTACCGTTCTGGCCCACCTGATTGCATCCGTGCATACCCCTTCCGCGATTAAGCCGCGCCTCACCTACATTCAGCAGAACGTTGATCGAATGCAGCGTAACTTCCTCCGCATCATTAGCGCTTAGCCTCTGGCGACAGGAAGGAGGGTTGAATGAAGGAGGCGCACATCGCCATCAACTTCGAGGGGTACATCATGTGCCGCCTTGCCGTCGATCCGGATCCGAGCGACGAGCAGCGCGGGGTGAGCGGCTATACCCTCGCACTTGCCAGAGAGGACAATCTGGACAACTGGATCCAGCTTAACCCTAGCTCCGGCTATCTGGATCGGAATCTTCGCGAGCCAGGTAAATCGATGGTCAAGGCGAAGGCGCTGAATCTCGGGGTGAAGGTTACTGGCGTCCAGCTAGACGGCAGGGACTTCGCGGAAGGTCAGTCACTGCTCGGTGGCCACGTGAACCTTCTGGACGATCCCCAGGCGGGGCACCCGATTTTTGAAGGCCGCAACGATATCATCGGCTCCGATGACGAGATCCAGTTCCCCATCGATCCGTTCATTATCGACATCCAGAGCCCAGCGCCAGCCATCCATATCAATCGCCAGGATCTCCTCCCCGGAAACCGCCGTATCTGGGAACTGCAGACCAGCGAATACCGCGATCGTCTTGGACAGCCGCCGAACCCGCTCACTACCACGCAACCCAATGATGCCATGAAGGCGATCGGTGTTTACGATGCCGACGAGTATTTCCGCAATCGGGCCCGGTGGATCCGTGAGCAGATCGAGAAGGCGACTGATCAGACCGAGCTTCAAGAGTTCAAGACGCGCCTCTATGTCGTCGAGTTTTTTGGCCAGCGCCTTCGTGATCACCTACAACTTCTCCGCATCTGGACGTTCAATGTCGACGGTGGGAGTACCGGTATTGCTGAAGGGCTCTCCGGAATCGATCTCACCGCGCCATGGCCCATTACCTTCTGGATAGGGGGCTTCGATGGAGACTTGATGCTGGGATACTTGCGTGGAACCTTGTGCTTGCCGCTGGTGCATGCACCGGCGTGAGGGCCATTCAGCCTCGCTCTAACCTTGCTGACTAGTATTGACCGTAACGAGTAGCTACCCCATGGCATAGTGCCGAGCCCCCGGTGCCTCGTGCCTGGACGGAGCGGTCATCCTGATGAAGGGCGGTGTGATATGAGCGGAACGAACTGGACCCGAGGGGAGAAACGTACGTGACTAACACCTCGAACGACCTGGTGACCGGCGGCAGTATAGGGGAGGAGAGAAGGGAGGAGGCGCATGAGGCAGGGGGACCGCGGGTGTCACCCCCAACTCCTTCTAATGTCAAGGAGCTTCATGTCTGCATGGGGCTCAACGCTTGCCAGGGCCACGGCGTCGACGGCTCCGGTGCGATGGCCGGCATGGGAAACTGCGCGACCGTCCTCCACGTCTGTCACGGATGGAATGATTGCCGTGGCCAGGGTGGCTGCGGGTACGCCGGGAGTGATGTCGAGCTGGGAAAGCCCGGGCAACAGGCATGCGCGACCAATGGAAGCTGTGCTTCACCTATTAACGCAAGCCGCATCAGCAGCGGCGGCGCGAATAAGGGGAAAAG
>DATLQX010000383.1:0-2028 GCA_035534995.1 Chloroflexota bacterium
CCTCCGGTCCGCCAATCTCGCGGCCCCGCTACACCCTCGGTTATTGGTTCGAGGCGCGCGCCGACTTCCGGTCGCGCGCTACGGTGTCCAACCCGGCTCCGAACCACGAGGGGTTATAGCTGACGTTTCCCCGCACAATCAGGCGTAAGAACGTTCTAGTAATCACGATGGCGGTGAACATCGAGATCGCGACCCCGATGAACAACGTGGTGGCAAAGCCCACGATCACACTGGCGGCAAAGTTCTGGCCGAACCAATAGAGCACCGCGCAGGTAATCATGGTGCTGATGTTCGAGTCCCGGATGCTGGTCCAGGCCCGGTTGAAGCCGGCCTCTATGGCCGCTCCCAGGGTCTTCCCCGCCCGCAATTCTTCTTTCAATCGCTCGAAAATGAGGATATTGGCGTCTACCGCCATGCCGATGGAAAGGATGAACCCGGCAATGCCCGCCAGGGTGAGCGTTACCCCAGAAGGAGGCAGAAGCTTAAACACCGCGAAGACCATGGTGGCATAGATGATCAGGGCGAAATCGGCGATCAGCCCCGGCAAGCGGTAATAGAGCAGCATGAAAACTACCACGATCCCCATGCCAACCAGGCCGGCAATGATACTGGAATGTACCGAGGCCGGCCCCAGCGTGGCGCTTACCTGGTCGCTGGCGTCGATCCGGAAGGCAATAGGCAGAGCGCCGTATTTGAGCTGGATGGTGATGCTGTTGGCCTCATCCACGCTGCCTATCCCATTAATCACGCCGCTGCCCGTGGTAATCGCCGACTGAGTGCTCGGATCGGTGACGACCTTGCCGTCCAGGACGATGGCCATGGTGGCCTTGTTCCCGGCGTTGATCGTGGTGTAGTTGCCCAGCCGATTGACGGCGGCGCCCTTGACCCCGAAGTTCACCTGCGGCGAGCCGACGCTGTCGAAACTAGTGGCGATCTGGCTGAGATCCAGTTCGTTGCCCTTGGCCACGATACAGGGAGTCGGTTGGCCGGAGGCATCGCACAGTTTGGTCACATTCGTATAGGGAAAAGTCACGCCGGCAGCCAGCACCGGTAAGGTACCCATCCCATAAATAGTCATGGTGCCCGTACTGCCCAGAGTATCGCGGAGTTGGCTCGGATCCTTGACCCCCGGCACCTCCACGTCGATGCTCGTACTGCCCACCCGCTGGACGAGCGGCTCCGAGACGCCATAGGCGTTCACCCGCTTGGTAATGACATCCAGGGCGGCGTTCATCGCGTCATCGGTTGCCGTTTTGCTGTTGACGGCGGTCAACAGCACCCGGAGGCCGCCTTGCAGGTCCAGCCCCTGGCGGATCGGCGCCCCATGGCCAAAAACCTTGAAGTCGCCGGCGGTCCCGGCCAGATCAGCGATCAGCGATCCCAGGAAAAGGATCACGATCCCAATCAGAAAGTACAATGTTCGTTTTCGCATCAAAAGAGCCCCTTAAACCGCTTTACGAAGCGCGATCCGCGCTCCCCGCCCAGGCATTTCGTCGCGCGGGACATCCCCAAAGGGGCGCCCCGCCGCATTAGTTGCCGGTGGTCACGGCGTCGGGCGCGCGCGCGCGGCGCACCCCCGGTTTTAGGGCAAAGTGACCCTGCGTTTCCGGTCCGACCGCCGGTGCCTGGTCCGCCTGGCCCACGGGGTTCCGGAGCACGGGTGCGCAGGCTGAGGCCGGTGCCGCATGAAACGCGGGCGTGGGGCCGGCGGTGTCGCTAGCCCCGAGGGTTGGGGATGCCGGCTCGGCTTCCTGAATCCGAAGCGCCAGCGACCGAATCTCGGGGAGCTGTACACCTACGGTAGACGCGGGCTCACGGGGGGCCGAGGCGGCGGCCGCCCGCTCCACATGCGAAAGCCCGAGATCCCGCGCTTCCACCGATCCGGCGCGCGCCGCCTGCAAGGAAGCGAGAAACACCAGGGCGGTACGGAGCCAACGGGGAAAGGAACGCCGGCGCATAACTTGGAAGTATCCTCTCGGACGAAATGGCCGGCAACGCGGGCCTTGAAAGCCGCGGAATGGCCCTACT
>DATLQX010000384.1:0-16454 GCA_035534995.1 Chloroflexota bacterium
AAGGGCCACGCACGTTCCGATAAGCCCTGGATAGCCTGGGAGGGGAAACCGTTCCCCGCCTGCCAGGGTGATCACGCGCAGCGGAAACGGGAGCCTCGGGGCCACGACCAGCAAACCATGAAGGACGGCGGTCAAGGGTTCGGGGCCGAGGATGGTCAGCGGCTCCTCGGGCCCACGCTGCGCGTTGGCGAGAGTGAGCAGGAGCCCCGGCAGGCCCAGCACATGATCGGCGTGCATGTGGGTCAAGAGAATTGTAGCGAGCCGGCCCAGACCCCAGCCCCGCTCGCGAATCGCCACCTGGGTGCCTTCACCGCAATCGATCAGAATCTGGCTCCGTCCGGCGCGCACCAGCAGCGCCGAGAGGTGGCGGCCGGGCAGCGGCTGCATGCCGCTTGTGCCGAGGAGACAGACATCGAGCATGAAAGAATGCCACTCAGGAGAGCGGCGTCCCTTCGACGATGCCCTGGCCGATCAACCACTGCACTGATTCCATGACCGCTTGAAGCGAGGTGAAGCGTGGCCGATAGTCCAGCAGCCGCTGGGCCTTGGCAATGCTCATGCAGGGGCTGTGAGCAATGTGGTCCCAGGTCGCCTGCGCCTCCTCGTCGCTGACCGTGGTCCGCCATTGTTTCCAGGGGAGGAACCGCACATCAGCAGGCTTGCCAAACCAGCCGGCCACCGCCTCGGCATAGCCGCGGAGGCTGAGGGCGGCGGCCGAGGTGACATGGAAGCTTTCACCCAGGCCGGCGGCTCGGTTGTTCAGTGCCCCCATGAACGCCTGGGCTACATCGTCGGCATGGACGTGGTGTACGGTCTCCTGGCCCAGGTTGGGCAGGACCACTTCCTCGCCCCGGGCCAGAAGGGAAAACACACGTGGATCGAAGTGGCCGGCGGGGTTGAGCGGCACCCAGCCGGGCCCCACGATGTGTCCAGGATGCAGGATGGTCGCGGGAAAGCCCTGACGGCGAGCCTGGTCAAGCAAGAAGGTTTCGATCTCCTCCTTCTGGATCCCATACTGGCCGAACGGCCGGCGCGGCTGCTCCTCCGTGGTGGGTGCCTGGACCGTGGGACCGTGGACCCAGATCGTCCCACAATGGAGAAAATGCTGGACGCTCCCCGTGAGGGCCTCGACCTGGAGACGGGCGCTTTCCAGGGTGAAGCAGATCATATCGATCACGACATCGGGACGCAGATCAAGTACCCGTCGCCCGAAAATCCCCACCGAATCCTCCAGGTCGCGATCAACCTGAACCCGCTCCACCTCGGCCCAGGCCGCGTGGGGGCGATAAGGCTTCCGCCGACCACGATCGATCGCGACTACCTGATGACCGGCCTCGATCAGGCGAGGGACCAGATAGGTGCCCACATGACCGGTGCCGCCGATAACCACCACACGCATGTGGTACCCCCTCTCAAGGGCTATGATGCACGAGGACTCGCCCGCCATAGCCCATGCGTCACGGCAGGCTGGTTGCTGTGGCTATTGTACCCAATGCACTCGGCTCGAGGACGGGCGCGGCGATTCCGCTATTCTAGAGAGAGATTCCGCGCGGAATGCGGTGATGGTGGAGGAGGAGAAGCAGTTGAGTGATGTGCTACCGGTGAGCGAAGGCTATATCCCATTCAAGGGGTACCGGATCTGGTATCGGATCGTGGGCGAGGAGGAAACTCCGGGAAAGCTTCCTTTGCTCACCTTGCACGGCGGCCCCGGGGCCGCCCATGACTACCTTGAGTCGCTCGATGCCCTGGCCCGCACGGGCCGGAGAGTGATCTATTACGATCAGCTTGGCTGCGCTCGTTCCGCGACCCCGTCCAATCCAACGATGTGGACGGTTGATCTCTATAAGGAAGAGATCGACGTGGTCCGGCAGGCGCTTGGCCTCGACCACGTCCATCTGCTGGGGCAGTCCTGGGGCGGCATGCTGGCGATGGAGTACGCGATTTCCCAGCCGGAGGGGGTCGCGAGTTTAGTGGTTGCCAGTTCGCCCGCCAGCATGATTCAGTGGGTGGCGGAAGCTAATCGCTTGCGCGAAGATCTGCCGCCGGATGTGCAGGCGACCTTGCTGGCGCACGAAACGGCGGGTACCACGAGCGACCCCGCCTACGAGGAGGCGATGATGGTCTTTTACGGGCGCCATGTATGCCGAGTGGATCCGCTGCCCGCGTTTGTACAGCGCAGTTTCGCCTTCATCGCCGCCAATCCTGAGGTCTACCACACCATGAATGGCCCCAGTGAGTTTCATGTAGTGGGGACGCTCAAGAACTGGGACATCATTTCCCAACTGGGGAAAATCCGTATTCCTACCCTGGTGACCTCGGGCCGGTACGACGAGGCGACCCCGCTGATTGCCGAGACTGTACATCGGGGTATTCCCGGCTCGGAGTGGGTGATCTTCGAGCACAGTTCCCACATGGCCCATGCCGAGGAGCCAGAGCGCTACATTCAGGTGCTCGACCGATTTTTTGATCGCATCGAGGCTAAACTCTAGATATGCCGCGCCACGCTTGCCTCGCTGGTGTATGATGGGTGAAAGCGGCGCCTGGCCTTGAGTGTGTGATGATGGGCGCGCGGGCCGGCCAAAGGGAAGGCAACCATGAGCGTGCAGCAATTGAACAATACCCACCCCACCGGACGAACTACCGGGACGGCTGAACGGCCAGGCCAGGAGCACATTGGTCTGGCGATGACCTTCGATCTGAAGGACGAACTGGCCCGGCTGCGCCAGGAAGACAATTGGCGGCGGAACGGACGGAATGCTCGCACGTTGGTTAAGGAACGGAATCTTCGCATGGTGTTGATCGCCATGCGCGGCGGGATCCGGATTTCCGAACACCATACGGCCGGACGTCTGGCCATCCAGGTGCTTGGCGGTCACCTGCAACTCGCGGTGCCCGGCCAGAGCGTCGATCTCCATGCCGGCCAGTTGCTGGCCCTTGACTTCGCCGTGGAGTACGAAATCACCTCGCACGATGAGAGCGACGTGCTCCTCACCGTAGCCTGGGAAGGGAGCCAGGGGTAAGGCCGGCGTCCTGGGCCATCAAGGCTCGTTTCGGGTAGACGCGCACGCCTGTCGTAAAGCGAGAAGGAGGTGATCGTCTCGGCGTCTTCACGCCAGCAAACCAGCAAACCAGCAAGCCGCTGTCGCTTCTTGACCTGGTGTGCTAGAATGCTCTCGGTACTGCCGCTCTGAAGCGTCCACGTAACGATGGAGATGAGTCGATGCCTACCGATCAGCGACAGATGGTGTTTCTCGTGGCCTGCGCCGCTACCGTACTCCTCGTGGTGATTGGGATCCTGTATTTATCGGGCACGGTGATTGCTAGTGGCGGATCACACGACAAGCGGGCCATCGTCTGCTTTGTGGTAGCGGTGGTGGCAGCTCTTATAGCCTTCGTGACGCGCCCAGTTGGGTCTCGCATCGCTCGATAGTCGGCCGTATGCCGCGATCTTGAGCCACCGGCTAGGGTTATCCGCAAAGGGCTGATGCAATCGAGGCGGGAACCCGCTATCGTGATCGCATGAGCCGTAGCTTGTCGTTCGCGGCCGCCTCACTCGAACTTTCTGGGGCATCCTCCGAACCCCGGCGGGTGGTCCACATGGATCTCGATTGTTTTTACGCCGCCGTGGAGGAACTTGAGGATCCGCGACTCCGCGGCAAACCGGTCGCCGTGGTGATGGGGCTTGACGCGCGTGGCCGAGGGGCGGTCACCACCGCGTCTTACGCGGCCCGCGCCCTCGGCGTCCGGGGTGCCATGCCGTTGACCACCGCGCGCCAATGTTGTCCCGACTTGATCGTCCTCCCGGTGCGGCACGCCCTCTATCGGGAGTACTCGCGCCGCGTCATGGCGGTGCTGGACGATCTCTCGCCCTTCATCCAGCAAATCAGCATCGACGAGGCATTCGTGGAGGTGACCGGTCCCGGGGACGTGGTGGCGCTGGCACGGGCTACCCGCGACCGGATCCGCGATGAGATCGGCTTGTCGGCCTCATTTGGGATCGCGACCAGCAAGCTGGTGGCCAAGATTGCCACCAGTCAGGGAAAACCCCACGGCTTCGTCACCGTGCTTCCAGGCCAGGAGGCCGCGTTCCTGGCCCCGCTGGCCGTGGACGCACTCTGGGGGGTGGGACCGCGGACAGGGGAGCGGCTCCGCGGCCTGGGAATCGAGAACCTGGGCCACTTGGCGGAGACCGAACCCTCGGCCCTGACCTCGACCTTCGGGCCGCGCCGGGCCCTCGAATTGTGCCGGAGCGCGCAGGGTCTCGATGAGAGTCCGCTCGATACCGACCGGCGGACCAAGTCGATGAGCGCCGAGCAAACACTGGGCGGCGAGGCCGATCCGCGCCGCCTCTGGATCCTCTATCAAGAGATGGCGGTCGATGTATCCCATCGCCTACGCCAGCACCAGTTGCAGGCGCGCACAGTAGGGATCAAGCTCCGCCGTGGAGACTGGAGCTTGATGACCAGGGAACAAACCCTGCCGCAGCCGGTGGATGATCCGGAGCGGATCGCCGCCGTGGCCGCCGCCCTGATGCGGGCGCACTGGAGGCGCGGTACCCCCCTCCGCTTGGTGGGGATCCGGGTCTCCGGGCTCACCTCACCTTTGGGAGCGGCGCAACTGCCGCTCTTCCCTGATAAGCTAACCCCCTAGTCCATGCCGGGTTCGAACTGATCTGTCCGATCGGTCGGATCAGACGGATCGGACCGATCCGTCCCATTGCCGAGGTAACCCGCGTTTCACTCGATCCAGCCGTTGGCCAGCCACCCGCCATCCACCACGAAGGTCTCGCCATTTACCCAGTCCGCCTCGTCGCTGGCGAGAAAGATCGCGGCCGCCGCCACGTCCTCCGGCTTGCCCATCCTACGATTGGGGGTGCGGGCCACGATCCGGTCCATGGGGAACAGCCCGCGCTTCACCAGGTCATCCTGGATGGCGGTTCGGATGTAGCCGGGCGCGATGGCGTTGACCCGGAGACCGCGTGGGCCCCATTCCACGGCCAACGATTGGGTGAAGGCCATGATCCCGCCCTTGCTCGCTCCGTAGGCGGCCCGCATGGGAAGCCCTGCCTTGGAGGTGAGCGAGGCAATATTGAGAATGCGCCCGCTTCCCTGCTTGAGCATGACTCGTCCGGCAGCCTGGGCGCAGAGAAAGGGGCCGGTGAGGTTTGTCTCGATCACTCGCTGCCATTCCGCCAGTTCCAGTTCCTCGGTCGGGCGTGCCAGACCCACGCCGGCGTTATTGACCAGGATATCAAGGCGGCCAAACCGTTCGACCACCGCCTCGACCATGGCCCGCACCGCCGCCGCGTCGCGCACGTCTCCGGGCAGGGCCATCGCACCGTCGCCAATCTCTTCCGCCGCCGCCCTAAGGGGCTCCTCGCTCCGACCCGACAGCGCCACTTTGGCCCCCTCGCGCCCGAAGCCCACCGCGATAGCCCGTCCGATCCCGCTTCCGGCGCCCGTGACCAGCGCTACTTTTCCCGCCAGCCTGCCCATTTCCCGTGCTCCCTTCGCCTGATCGCCACTGAAGTCGGCGTGTACAGTCTATGAATCAGGATAGCGGTTTCCCTCGCCTGGTATGCTACGATTTACCCATGGTGTTGTAGCTTCCTGACCGGAAAGAGAGATAACCGCGTGCCCAAACCCCGTTACGATTTGGTGGTGCTGGATCTCGATGGAACCCTGCTGGACCAACATTCCAGAGTGACCGCGCGCACACGGGCGAGCCTGGAGCGGGCCAGCGCGGCCGGGGTGGCGATCGCCGTGGCGACCGGGCGCAGCTATCCTCTGGTCCGCTACTTTACCGATGGCCTGCCCCTGACCGGCCCGCAAATCACCTATAACGGCGCCGTGGTGGTCGATCCGGTGACTGGGAAGCCCACCTTTTTGCAGGCGATCCCCGCCGCGTTCGTGGGCCCGGTGCTTGCCTTCCTCCGCGCGCGCGCTATCTTTTCCTGTTACTACACCGAGGATACGATCTTCATCGAGGGGCACGCCCCGCTTGAGCGGGCCCTGGTACCGCCGGACTTCCCTCACCAACCGGTGGTGGTGGATGACCTGACCGGTCTCGTGCATCTGCCGTGCCTCAAGCTCGTAGCGGTGGCCAAGCCCGAGAGCATTTCCCTGCTGCGGCCCGCGGCGGAGGCCGCTTTCGCCCAGGATCTCTACGTCACCCAGACCGCGCCGGTGTTGCTGGAGTTCTTGCATCCCGCCGTCTCAAAAGGCGCTGCCTTGCGTGAGGTCATGGCCTATCTTGGCGTGGATCCGGCCCGCGTGATTGCCTTTGGCGATGGACATAACGATATCGGACTCCTCCAGGAGGCGGGAACCGGAGTAGCCATGGCGAACGCCGAGGAGGAAGTGCGGGCGATTGCCGATCTGGTGGCGCCCGCGAACAGCGAGGATGGGATCGCCCAGGTGCTCGACCGGGTGCTCTGGGAATGATTCGGCGGATCATCACGCCCGATAGACGATCTTCCCACCCACCATGGTGGTATGTACCTGCAGGTCGGGAGTGAGCAGCACCAGATCGGCTCGTGCTCCTGGAACCAGGGTGCCCCGATCGCCTTCCAGCCCGAGGAGGCGGGCCGGGGTGCTGGTCATCGCCGGTAATGCCTCATGGAGGCTCAGGCCGCCAAAACGCATATAGCGGCGGAGGGCCTCGATCGGGGAGAGGCCGCTGCCCGCCAGACCGCCGTCGCGCCGGCGCACGGTCTCGCCGTCCCAGGTCACCGGCTGCCCCAGCATGGCATACTCGCCGGGTGGGCAGCCCGCGACTGAGACGGAATCGGTCACCACGACCACGCCATGGATGCCTTTGGCACGGATGACAAGGCGAATCGCCGCCGGGTGAATGTGATAGCCGTCGGGAATGATCCCTGGCGTCAGATCCTCGTGGTCCAGCGCGGCGCCGGGGAGGCCGGGCGCCCGGTGCAGGAAAGGGACCATGGCGTTGAAAAGGTGGGTAGCCATGCGGGCGCCGGTCCCGGCGGCGGCGGTCGTCTGGACGTAGTCCGCCCCGCTGTGTCCCAGGGACGCGATGGCCCCAGCGGCCATGATGGCCGCGACCGCGTCCTGGTTCCCTGGCGCTTCCGGCGCCACGGTCACCATCCTTACGGTCGCCCGCGAGACCTGCTGAATCTCTTCCCACTCCGTCGAGTCGAAGGGACGGATATTGGCCGGCTGGTGCGCCCCATGAAACTCCGGGTTGAGCCACGGCCCTTCCTGATGCGCCCCCAAAACGGAGGCGCCGGGCGGCGGTGCGTCCACGGCCTGGGCGATCGCCGCCAGTCCGGCGAGTAGGACGGCGCGCGGGGAACTGATCATGGTCGGCAGGACGGCGGTGCAGCCAAAGCGAGGCAGGCAGGCAGCAAGGCCGGCGATCGCCGCGAACGTACCGTCCTGTACGTCGTGGCCGCCGAAGCCGTTGCATTGCATGTCGATCAAGCCGGGGATCAGCAGCAATCCTTCGCCATCCAGGGATGATTCGCTCATGATCGCTGATCCGGCGGACTCGATGGCGGCGATCCGCTCGCCCACGACGCGGAGGGCGCCGTGATGAATGATTCCCTCTGGAGTAAAGACATCAGCCCTGGTGATCAACATGCTCGCTGTTTCCCCCTTGATTTGCAGTGTACCCAGGACTGGCGTCCCCTGCCCCGCCTCCACTGGTGTATCTTGAATGCAAAGAGTCAGGCGAGTGGCCCCGACCCCACTCTGGAAGGTCGGGCAGCGCGCCAAAGGAAAGGCCGAAGCTAATGCAGGATGAGGTGACGATAACCCCCAAAATGAACGGTCCGTACTATATTAAGGGCCGCATTCGCGTGACCTTGCCGGATGGCCAGGAGTTGGAGACCGAGGAGGAGACCTGGCTGTGCCGGTGTGGCGGCTCGGCGAACAAGCCGTTCTGCGACGGTACTCACAAGAGGATCGGATTCCGGGCGGATGAGGGGGCGGCGCGCGCCGCGCTTGAGGGTCAAGTGGAAAGCGAGTGATCGGTGGTGGATCTCGAATTAGGGTCGGAGCGGCCGCTCTTTGATGTTTTGGTCCGCGGGCGGTCGTCGATAGACCTCACCTTTCTTGGTTTGCCGCATTTGCCAAGGCTAGGCGAGGAGTACCACGCCACCGGCTTCGCCATGAACCCCGGCGCCTCGTTCATCAACGCCGCCGCCACCGCCCGCCTGGGACTCCGAACCGGCTACGCGACCGACCTGGGGAACGACTTTTGTAGTCGCTATATCCAGGACCAGCTCAAGTCAACGGGGATCGATGAGCGGTTCATCCAATTCCACGAGCAAGATTTGACCGAGCTGAGCGTAGGGCTTTCCTTTCCCACCGATCGCACGTTCATTACCTGGGACGCCGCCGAAGGTTGGGAGGATCGCGGCATTTTGATGAGCGATCTCCGCCGCAACAAGGTGCGTTGTATCTTCTCCCATGTCCCTTTAACCCCGGCCGTCCATGCCGAGGCGCGCCGCCAGGGCATTCTTATGTGCGTGGATTCTTTCTGGCAAACAGATTACCTGCATTCGGATCGGGTGTGGCAGTCCATCGCGCAGGCCAGTATCTTCATGCCCAACTTGATCGAGGCCTTCGAGATTACCGGGACTGATACGGCCGAGGACGCGCTCGCCGCGTTGAGTGCACTGGTACCCATGGTCGCGATCAAGCTGGGGGCCGCGGGGGCGCTCGGCAGCCATCATGGGCAGGTGTATCGGGTGCCCGCCCTGAAGGTGGAAGTGGTTGACACCACGGGAGCCGGCGATAATTTCGACGCCGGGGTCATCTACGGCCTCTTGCGTGATCTCCCGTTTCCCGAATGTCTACGCTGCGGCGTGGTGGCCGGCAGCCTTTCCACGCGCCAGGCGGGCGGGGTGGAAGGCAGCGCCACGGCCGAGGAGATGGAGGCCGGCCTGCGCGCGCTTGAGCCCGCCGTCCGGGTCTGAACATCGGGTGGGGTCGGCCCGGCGATTCGGCTTGGTTCTCCTGAATGTCGGAACAGGAATGGCGATTTTACCGCACGTTTGTTCCAATGCTGACAACTTTTGTCAGGGTCGGCGTGGTATGGTAAGGACACCATGAAGGCGGCTCGACTCCTGGCAATCACCTTGCTCCTCCAGGCACGCGGGAAGCAAACGGCCCGAGACTTAGGGCGGGTGCTTGAGGTTTCCGAACGGACGATCTATCGGGATATCGCGGCTCTGGGCGAGGCGCGGGTGCCGGTAGTGGCCGAGCCGGGTCCGGAGGGTGGGTTCTGGCTGGCCGATGGGTACCGGGTGGATCCCACGGTGTTCTCGGGCGACGAGGCGGTATCGCTGGCGATTGGAGGGGCCATTCTGAGCGGAATCCGTGATGTAGCTCTGTCGGCCACCATCCAGCAAGCATTGGCCAAGGTAGAGGCGGCCCTGCCGCCGGAGTTTCGCGAGAGCGTACGCGCGGGGCGCGAGCGGTTCCTGTTCGATCAAGCGCCCTGGTACGCGGAGGCAGGCGAGCCGGATGTCCATCTTCCTCTGTTGCGCTCGGCGGTTCTTCATGGGAGGCGGGTTCGGCTGATGTATCAGAGCCGGAACGCGGCGGATAGTGAGGAGCGGGATGTCGACCCGCTCGGGCTCGTGTGTAAGGCGGGAATATGGTACCTCGTGGGGTTCTGCTTACGTCGAGGCGGGTTGCGCACCTTCAGGTTACGGCGAATCGCGCGAATGGAGTCGCTCGCGCTCCCCCGTGCCTTATACCCAGATTTTGATCTGGCTCGTTACTGGCGCGAATCTCGGTCGCAGCTCGAAGCCCGACGGCCCTTCCCCGTGGTGGTCTGGGTCGATCGAGCGTGCGCCGAGGAGTTACTGGATCGGCCACTCACCATTTTAGCGAGCGAACGCTTTCCCGATGGCTCACTGGTGGCCGACATCGATCTTGAATCCTTTAACCAAGCACTCCGGTTTGCCTTGAGTTGGGGCGCGGGCCTGGAAATACGTGGCCCCGCCCAGTTACGTGAGGCGGTCGCCCGTGAGATTGCCGGGATGGCCGTGCGCTATGCCTCCGTTCTGGCGGGCAAGCCGTAGCCCCTAACCCCTCCTTTTTCTGTTTCCTGGTCCGCCGCCATGCTATAGTAGCGTGGCTGGGCCATTGGTCCGGAGCACGATAGGGAGCGAGGTTCTCAATGACCAACGGCCTGTCGCGCCGGCGGTGCTTTCTTGCGCCGGTGGTGTTGCTGGCGATTTTTGGCGCCATGGTGTCCCCCGCGCGGGGCAGGATGATTCTTCCCGATGCGCGGCCGAACATCTCGTTGGTGGTAAGCGCGCCGAATGATCCCCTGGTGCAATATGGGGTTGACGCCGTGCAGCAAGTGGTGCGAAGCACCGATGGCGGCTCCTCCTGGAGTCCCGTGCTGAATCCTGGCGACGCCCAGGCCCCCGATCCGTCGTCACCAGGCGGTTGTCTACCGGGAACCTACGATCGGGTGACCTTCCTGGCCATCAACCCGCTCGTCCCCAAGGGCCTCTACGTGGGAACCGACGGAGTTCTTGGGGACTATCTCGACAATGGGTGCGGCAATGCTCCCGGCGGCCTGTTCTTTACCCCCACGGGCCTCCCCCCGTTCTCCGCCCTCAACTCCGGTCTCCCCGCGAACGCGGACGCTCGGGGCGGCGGGGTGGCGTGGGGCGTCCAGGCGATCACCTTCGATCCGGCAAACCCGCGGACGATCTACATTCAGACCGATCCTTCATTCCTTGCCGTCACGGGATCAGGTAAGCCCAGCTATCCCACCGGTCCCGGTATCTACCGCTCCGAGGATGGCGGCGCCCAATGGGATGCCGCGTTCGGCGGTATCGCGGTGACGCCGTGCCAGTTCAGCCCTTGCCGGTATCCGGGAAGCCTGGCTGTCAATCCCGCCCAGCCCCGGATCCTCCTGCTGGCCGCCCCTACCGGTCTCTATCGAACCAGCAATCAAGGAATCGGCTGGCAGTTCGTGGCCAGCTTGGGGACGCCCAGCCCTGGGCGGCTCCTCGTCCGTTTCGATCCGTACGCTCCGGCGCTGGCCTACGTGATTACGGACCAGGCAGTCTATCGCTCCGGCGACAGTGGGCGGAGCCTGGCTCAACTGCGGGCCTCCGCCTCTCCCGCGCCGGCCCAGATAGTGGATGTGACCTTCCGGCGCCATGCCCCACCCCAGGTGGTCTATACCCTGGCCAATGGCCGTGAGGACGTACGGGACGACTCAAGTTCGTCGGCGGCGACGCAGCCAATCGCGTCCCCCACCTCGGCCAGCCCCACTCCCACGGTCACCCCCACCGCGACGGCCACCCGACCGCCGAGCCCGACTGCTCCTCCCACTGTCACCCGAACGTTTACCCGGACTGCCACGCCGACGGCCACGGCGCTCCCGCGCCCTAGCCACACGCCCGTTCCCCGCCGGCCCACCGTTACCCCCAGCGCCACGCCAGTCCCGCGGCCCACCATCGCGGCGGTGGATGCGTGGCCCATGGTCGGGCACGACGCGGGCCAGAGCTTTGCCGATCCCGCGTGGGCGGGATCGGCGAGCGCCGCGCCGAGGCTCCGTCTCCGCTGGGCCGCCGTCGGCATCGCGCCCGCCATCGAGTCGGGCGGCACTTTGTATGGCTTGACCAGCGATCAGAAAGTGGTGGCGTTCGATCCCAGGACGGGAGCCGCGCGCCATCGTTATCTTTCCGTGGGGGTTCAGGGTCTCGCCCAGGCGGGCCGTTTGGTCTATTTCAACCTGGGCAGCCAGGTCCGCTACGTGGACGACCAGACCGCTGATTGGAAGCATACGGCAACCGATAAGGAGGGGAATCTGGTTCCTGCCATTACGGCCATGGTCGTGGATGGGCACTTCCTCTACACGGGCGTGGGATCGCGAAACCCCGGCTCCCTGGCCAGAGCGTATGCCTTCGACGCCGCTACGGGCAAGATACAGTGGTCGTACCCTGGGAATCTGAGTTCCATCCCCTGCCTGGCGGGGAACAACCTCTATCTGAGCTTCGGCAGTTTCGGCGCGGGCGATTCGGAGGTGCTGGACGCGGCGACCGGAACCGTGCGCCAGGTCCTCCGTGGCCTTGGGACGGCGCAGTGGCATGCCAGCGGCACACGGGTCTATGCCAGCGTGCTCGCTGGATCGGGCAATAACTTGACTGCCTCGGTGCGGGCCTATACACTGTCCGGCACCCTCCTGTGGGTCGGACATGACGTCCTGTTCGGTGCCGCGCTGCCCAACCGCATGTTCGGCGTTACTCCCACCGCTATCGATGCCAGGAGCGCGCTGGACGGTCATCGGATCTGGAGACGGACTATTCCCGGCCTCCGGGCCATCGCCCCCGGCGCCGTGGCGGTGGCGGGGAACCTCGTTCTTGTACAGGCGCAAAACGGTGGCATCACGGTCCTCAACGCCGGGAACGGTCACCTTTTAACCGTCCTGCGCCCGCCCGTGCCGTCATCGGCGGCAGGGAATTTGATCGTCGGCAATGGCCTTGTCTATGAGAGCATTACTCCTCGCGCGACGGGGGCCAAGAAACCTTCCCTGGAGTTGCTGGCCTTTGGCCTCTAGAGTACTGGATGTCCACCCGTGGTATCTTCCCAGCAGGCGAACTCAATAGGTGGTGGAGAAATGGAGAACCTGAGCCGGTGCCTGGCCAGTGGAAAAGGGGTTGACAGGTAGGATCGAGGGGCGTACGATAAACCATATCGCGGGGGCCTTTGACGGTTGGCAAACCGCCCATTCTCTTCGCGAAGGAAGGAGCGTTCCGATGTATAGTATGAGGAAGCCGCACCTTTTCTTTGGAGTCTTGCAGGTTGACAGGTTTTAGCTCCCGGATTCACGTAGCGCGGGATTCCGCATGATTCGGTGAGCGGCGGAAAGGTCAAACCGAGGGCTGGGCGACAATTTCACGCCAGCGCTATGCGCAGGCCCCTGAGCCTATTGTGAAATGAACGGCGCCGGCAGCGAATTTTTCGCATTGGCGTACAGCCCTCTCGTAGTGGAAACCTTAGCAGGACAAAACAACAAGCCCCTGGCATTCCGCCAGGGGCTTGTTGTTTGGCCGCCTATCGTTCGCGATCCCAGGGATAGACCAGCCAATCCTCGGTTGTCTCGCCATAGAAGTCCGGATGGTCGTCGCTATATTTCGAGCGTCCCGGCTTATAGTGGAGGACCGCGACCCTGTAATAGCAGTTGACCACGTTCAGCCGTTCCTTGACCGCGGTGATCGTGCGCCCACTGTCCCACACGTCGTCCACCACCAAGAGCCTTTTGCCACTGAGCAGGGTGTCCGAGGGGAACTGGAGGAAGATCGGCTTATCCAGGGTGCGATCCACATCGGTATAATAGACCACTGCCGCCACGAGAATATTGCGGAGGTCTATTTTCTCGCTAATCAAGCAGCCAGGCACCATGCCGCCGCGGGTGATCACCAGCATGGCATCGTATGGCTCGGCGAGATATGTTTTGATCAAATGGTCAACTAAACGCTGGATCTCTTCCCAGGAGAGATATCGCTTGGCGAGCGGTGTCTCCATCGTTTAGGGGAGCCCCTTGATAATCGGCGTCGGTATAGGGCCGGCGTTGGGGTTGGGGATGACCGTCGGCTCGGCGACGGGACCATTCATGCGGCGGATCTGCCCTACGGCCTGATTGAACAGCTTCAGCCCGTTCTCCACCTGGTTCGCGGCCCGCTGCGATCCGGCCGAATCGCTATCGCGGAGACCGACCACGAGCGACTTGGTGCCATTCGTCAGCTCCCGTAGGCCCTGGTCAAGAACCTTGGCCGCGTTGCCCATCGTATGCGGGGTCGGCTTGATCAGATCGAAGCGTTGGCGCTCCCCCGCGAATTGATCGCCAGTGACGGCGATCCCGTTGTAGTCGCGATTCTGCAGAGCGATGCTGAGGTCACTGAGCGAGGCATAGACATCGGTGACGATGGGGAGGATCTTTCCTTGCCAGACCAGCACGGCCGTGGTTTGGCGCGCGCCGGCGGGAGTCGCGGCCCTGGTACTCTGGACGCGCGCCGCGTGCGCGCCACTCAGGGCATGTGCCTCGAAGGGCAATGTCCCAATGCCCAGAAGGCCAATCGCCAGCGCCAGACGCGCGAAGCGGGAAACCGTGCGAGCCATTCGATCCTCCAGGAGTTAGGGTGCGGATACGCAGGGGATCGTAACAGGCACAATGAGCGGTGTCAAAGACAGGAGTATACTATGCGTATGCTATGCTGTGCCTTAACCTGATCGGGAGTAGCTTGGTATGTGGCGCCTTCGACTCATCCGTTTCCGCCTGACCTTGACCTATACCCTGCTACTCACCGGTGCTTTCGCCCTATTTAGCGCCGGAATCTTTCTTGCCCTCCATGTCGTGCTCTACGACAATCTGCAAAACAAGCTGAACGCGGCGGCCCAGAATGTGGTGCAGGGAGTCACGGTAAACCTGAAGCAAAACTCGGCCCCCTTCGGGTTCAGCCTCAAGATCACCTCCGAGACCTACAGCGGGGATGTCGGCCCCTCGATTCTCCGTACCGGTTTTTTTGATGCCAAGGGCCGCTTGATGACGGGTGATCATAATGGCGATTCCAGTCTCGGCAACAACCCGAAGGTAAAGCAGGCCATGACGAAGTCCATGCTGAGCGGCACCAAGCAGACGGTCAATGTGCCCACTAAAAATGGCGACTCCACGGTCATGGCGGTGCCCTTGCAGGACGGCGCGGCGGAATATGTCCTGCTTGTCCAATCCTCGGTCCAGGACGTGGAGGACACGCTGGTTCTGCTGTTGCGGATCTTGATCCTTTCCGCCTTGGCCATGACCCTGCTCTCCGCCACCGGGGCCTGGTTTCTCACCGGCCGCCTTTTACAGCCCATTGACCAGATTACCGACAAGGCGCGCCGGATTACCGCCCACGATCTTAGCCAGCGTCTGGATATCGATACGCCCGACGAGTTTGGCCGCCTCGCCGGAACCTTTGACAATATGATCGCCCGCTTGCAGGCGTCCTTCGATCGGCAGAAGCGCTTTACCTCCGATGCGTCGCATGAGCTGCGCACCCCGCTGACCGTCATGCAAGCGGATATTAGTCTCGCCCTCCGGCGTCCCCGCAGCAATGACGAGTACCGGCGGACCCTGGAAAGTACTCAGGAGGAGGTTTCTCGCCTCTCGCATATCGTGGCTGATTTGCTGACTCTGGCCCGGCTGGATACCGACACGGCCCAGATCGTTCATGAGCCGGTGGCACTGGACGATCTGGTCGAGGGTGTGGTTGGCGGTCTCCGGCCCCTGGCGAGCGACAAGTCCATTCTCCTTACCTCGGTGATCGAGGGACCGATCACGATCGATGGTGACGCGACTCGACTCAAGCAGCTTGTCATAAATCTGGTCGACAATGCCATCGCCTATACGCCCGATGGAGGGCATGTACACGTGAGCCTTTCCGCCAACGATGAGCGAGTGATCCTGACCGTGCGAGACAACGGCATGGGCATCGAGGCCGAGCAGGTTCCCCATATTTTTGAGCGGTTCTATCGAGGAGTGGAAGCGCGCCACCAGCACCATCAGGGGACCGGCCTGGGGCTGGCGATCGCCCAGAGCGCGGCCCAGGCGCACCTGGGCCATATCGAAGTGAGCAGCGTGGTCGGCCAGGGAAGCGTGTTTACCTTACTGCTGCCCCGTGAGGCGCCGCCTCCAGTCCTCGGCGAGACTGGGCGGCCGATCTGGACGCTCCCGGCGGCGGTGGGTTAGTTCACCGAGGCGGAAGTCTCATGGCGATCCTTCCGTAGAGGTACCGAGTGCCCTCTAGGTGATGGGTGCCCCGACAAGCGCGAGGATCCGTGGGTCACCTTCGTGCTGCCTATACGTAGAGCGCCGCCGCCACCAGGGCGATGGTGAGCAGCATCAGGATATAGTCGGAGAGCGCGAACCTTTGCTCGCGCAAGTGGGTGCGGGTCATTCCCACTCGGTAGCCGCGTGCCTCCATCGCGGTGGCCAATTCCCCGGCCCGCCGTAAATTGGCGCTGATGATCGGGTTGAACAGGCTCATCACCCCTCGCAGACGGGTCTCCCAGGGACCGCGGCGGAGATCCACCCCGCGGGCCAGCTGGGCGTCAATCACCGTCCGTACCTGCTCCCGGATCAGAGGAAGAAAGGTGAGGGAGAGGGTGATCAGCATCGCCAACTCCTCGACCGGCACCCGGATCAGCCTGAGAGGTTTACATAATCTCTGGAGCGCGGTGGCGATGGCGAGCGGGGCCGTGGTAAGGGTGAGTACCTGCGCCCCGTAAATCAGAGTGGCGAATTGGAAGAAGTAGCGTACCGCCAGATTGACCCGGTCCTGGGACAGATGGAGCGATCCAAGATGAACCTGGGCTTTGCCGGCGGGGATGAAAAAGGTGCTGATGATGGCGCTTAAGGCCAGAAACCCGAGAATGATCGCCATGCCTCGGCCGAGGGTCCTGAGATTGAGCCTG
>DATLQX010000385.1:0-6031 GCA_035534995.1 Chloroflexota bacterium
CTGGGCGAGGGCGCGCGCCCTATGTTGACCTGGAGCCAAATCGCCGAGATCCAGGCACAGGGAGTGGAGTGCGGCGCCCATAGCCTGAGTCATCCACAACTCGACCTCATTGGGCGAGCCGCGGCGCGCGACGAGATTACCCGCCCGAAGCACCACCTGGAACAACGGCTTGGCCGGCCGGTCGAGACCTTTGCCTACCCCAACGGCTACTATAATGCAACCGTGCGCGGCCTCGTGCGGGAAGCAGGGTACCGCTCGGCGTGCGGCGTAAAACACGCGATGAGCGCCCGTTCCGATGACCGCTTTGCCCTGGCGCGACTGATGGTTCCCTATACCGCCACCCCGGATCTGGCGTCATTCGGGCGGTTGCTGACCGGTGACGGATTGCCGATCGCGCCCGCGAGACGCCGCCTGGGCACGCGGGGATGGCGGCTCGCTCGGCGAGTGTCCACCTTGCTAAAGGGGCCCCCGTATTCCGTGACGAGAAACTATGTGGTCAGCCAGACAGCCGACCTGGATGCCGGCGCCGGGGACCCGGCCTCCTATCGAGCGACCAGCACATTTGGGGATACACCGTGAAGGCAGAGAGCAGGGGGGAACTATCGTACTCGCCCTTCGTCGGGCGATCGGATCACGCGGGGCCGCTCGAGGCGCAGGAAGCACTGTTAGCGCCGACGACGATTCCCGCTGTCAGCGCCGCCTTCCCGATCATGTCGTTGGCCGCGCTTGAGCCGGATTCACGAACGTCCTCCGAGGAGCAGCCGGCACCCCTGCTCCTGCATAATCTTCTCAACGACCTCTCCACCCTGGGACCACTGCTCCTTGAGGAAGTACGGCAAGGTTCCTGGCTCAATGCCTACCTCCTGGCCGCGGGGATACACCAGATCCTTGAGGATTATCTGCATCCCGATCCCTATTTCCTGGGCAAGGTATCGGGCTATCTTGCCCGTATCCGCCCCCCGGTGGGCCGGCAGGCGGCAAGGATCGCTCGGTTCGTCGCCGCCGGTATGTCGCGCCACCGTTCGCGCCGAAAGCCGGCGCCCCGCCTGGATAGCTGGCAGGCTGATTTCGCGCCCCTGGTTCAGCGATTGGCCGCCGCCGCTATTCGCCCCCGCACGGTCACGCCGCTCATGCGCGAGGAATTGCTCGCCTCTGCCGGCGAACTCACGGCAGTGCTGGCGCGGTTCCCCCGTCCGCTTCCGCGGGAGGTGCTCCGCCTGCCGTCCTGCTTTCGCAGCTTTGACCAGCAGCCCGCCGACCTGGACCGGATCGTGCGAGACTTCGCGCAACGCTGGCCGGATCGCCGGCGACCGCTCCTACTCGTGGGCGTCCGTACATCGGGCAGTTATCTCGCCCCACTCCACGCGGCTTTTCTCAAGGCGTACGGCTATCATGACGTGCGAGTCATCACCGTGCGTCCAGACCGATGGTTGTGGCGATCCGAGCGAGCGGTGCTCCAACGCACGGTCAAGCGTCGTGGTCTGGTGTTGCTCGTCGATGATCCGCCGGTCTCCGGTGGATCGCTCGTCGACGTGGCGAAGACCCTTGAGCGCGCCGGCGTCCCTGGTCCCTCGATCATTCTGCTTCTTCAACTATTTGGCGCCCGTGAGGATCTGCCGGCCAAGCTACAACGGTATGCCGCCGTTCTCCTTCCCTGGGATGAATGGGCCATTCACGCGCAACTGGCGCCGCCGGCCATTCAGGCCGCGCTGAGCAAGTTGCTCGGGCCTGCCCAGGGGGTGGAAGCGGTCGCGCGCTTGCCGCTTCCCCCGGCCCAATGGGAACGCGCCCACACGCATGCCCTTTACCAGGTATCGCTCATCGATCAGGCCAGTGGGCGGCGCCATGACGAGGCGATCTATGTCCGCGGCGCCGGCCTGGGCTATTTCGGTGAGCATACCCTGGCACTTGGCCGAGCACTCGGGCCGCTGGTGTCTCGAATCCATGGAGTCAGGGCGGGGCTGGTGTATCGAGCCTGGCAGCCGGAAGGGCAACGACTGCCGCCGGACGAGCCTGGGAGGGAACACGAGCGGGCCGCGGCCATGATCGCCTATGTCGAAGGCCGCCATCGGGCCCTCCGGGTCGAGGACGACGTGAGCCTGCGTCTGGTTGGCCGCCTCCCAGTCTGGGAGGTGGGCAGCAATCTCCTGGCCCAGATGTTTGGCCAGGGATGGATGTTCGCCCGTCTACCCCTTGTCGATCCAATTGTCAAGCACCTGCTGCGCTGTACGGAGTGGTCGGTGATCGACGGCAATATGACATCCTCGCACTGGTTCATCGATGAGCATGATGATACCCGACTGATCAAGGCGGGCTTTGACGAACGAGCGTTCTCCAACCGAGATCTCTCTTGCTACGATCCCGCCTTCGACGTGGCCTGCCTGGCGGCGAACCTTGACCTGTCCGCGAGTGCCGCCAGCGGTCAACCCCAGCCCGTGCCGCGCCTACTTCGCGAGAGATCGGACACTCTCTCGTTCGGACCTATCAGCGCCGAACGGTGGTTGCTGTACCAACTCGTCCATCTTTCCAGCCTCCGGCGCATTCGGCATCATGGCGAGCGGCCGGAGGTGCGCCGAGCCCTGTCACGCGCGCTGCAGCGCTACTTCACCGAAATCTTTTTCCACGACATACCAGTGCCGACCGAGGGCGCGCTCTGCGCGCTCGATATTGATGGCGTTCTCGAAACCGGTCCCCTGGGCTTTTCCAGCTTAACCCCCGCCTCCGCCTTGACCCTCCGCGCCC
Source organism: Chloroflexota bacterium (assembly GCA_035534995.1). GTDB lineage: Bacteria > Chloroflexota > UBA5177 > JANWHV01 > JANWHV01 > JANWHV01. The sequence continues at coordinate 2,743 of DATLQX010000385.1, forward strand.
TAACCCTCCATGGCTACCGCCCCATCCTGGCAACCGGGAGAAGTCTGGGCGAGGTTCGCGAGCGTTGCGCGGCCTACCATCTTGCCGGAGGGGTCGCGGAATACGGATCGGTGGTTTATAATCATAGTACGGGTACGGCACGGAGCCTCCTCTCGGAGCGTGATTGTCACGATCTTGAGCAGGTACGCGCGGCGTTGCGTGATCTTCCGGAGGTATTGCTTGATGTTGACTATGGCCATACCGTGCGCGCGTATCGCCTCGACGGAGCGGGCAAGCGGCGTGGGCTTAGTCCCGAGGAAGCCACCATGGTGCTCACGACGGCGGGAATGAACCGCCGTGTCCGGGCGATCGCCGGCCATGCCCAGACGGATTTCATGAGCCTCGGTATCGATAAGGGAACGGGACTCCGCGCGCTAGCCGCCGATCTCGGCGCGGACAGGCCGGACGGAAGAGGGCAGCCGCTGGCGCTCGCGGTTGGTGATACCGTCTCCGATTTGCCGATGTTCGATCTGGCCGCCCTGGCATTCGCGCCGGCGTCCGCGGACGCACCGACGCGCAAAGCCGGCGTGACGATTCTGAAACGCTCGTATCAAGCTGGGCTGGCTCAGGCGGCATCAAAGATTCTCGGCCACTCACCAGGCAGATGCCCCGTCTGCCAGGTGGCCTATTCCTCGCGGGACACGCGCTTACTGCTCGCGGTTCTTGGCGCCCGAGAGGCGGGGATGCGGGGTTTGATACGGCGCCTGCCGCCGCTGATCGCCAGCGTCAGGAGAATAGATAAGGATGAATATCACCTCCGCTCTTAGAAGCTCGGCTCAGAACCTCATCGACGAACTCCAATTTAAGTTTGACGTGTATCCAAAGCTCCAGTATCAGCCGCTGCCCTGGATTGGGCTCAAGAAGGCGAGACGAGGGCACGGTACGGTCGCTCGTTGGAAAGCAATCGAGGCATCGCTGGACGGCCACGCGATCGGTTCAGCCGCCGATATTGGCTGTTCCGTGGGCTTCTTCTGTATCGCGCTGGCCTTGAAAGGGATCCCGGTTTTGGGGATCGACATGGATCCTCGATCGCTCAGGATCGCCCAGTATGCGTCGAGAAAGCTCGGGACCAGGAACGCCGGCTTCAGCAACATGTTGGTGAGCCCAGGCACGGCGAGTCTGCTCCCGAAGGCTGATCTTATCGTGGTGACCTCGGTCTGGCACCACTGGGTTCTGCATTACGGGCTGGAGGGGGCCGGACAGATCATGTCGGCGATATGGGAGCGATGCGGGAAGATGCTGATCTTCGAGACCGGAGAACAGGAAATGCCGGCCGATTTCGACCTTCCTCCAATGGAGCCTTCGCCAAGAGTGTGGTTGGAAAACTACCTGACTACCGCGTGCCCGGGCTCGACCATTGTACATCTGGGGCGCTTCCGCGCTTTCGGCCCCGGAGGCGACGAAAATCAGTATGTCGCGGAGAGAAATCTGTTCAAGGTGGTCCGGCAGTCCGCGGACGGCGAGTATCAGCCAGGTCAGGGACGATCCGCGTGGCGTAACGACCTCAAGGTCGATACTGGTAAATCCGCCATCTAATAGGGCGCGCTCCCGGGGTTCGGCTTTTCGCCTGCCCTTTCCACGCACCGCGAGGCACAGGGATCACGATTGTTGTCGCTCAGCCAAGACGGGATGGTGCCGTATGCTTGCTCAGCGTTTGGATGTGACGGGCCCGGGATCGCGGCCGGCGTGGCGGGGTCCGCGTGGCGCGCGGGCCCTGGCCGACCTGTCCAGCTCGCCATGCACGCACGCCGGCCAATATCCACGGTTGCATGATGCGTAGCTATCGGTCGTCGATCCCTGGACCGAGCCAAGACACGGCGGCAAGCACCTCGATTGCCCGCCTCATGGCCCATCTTCGTAACCCGCTGTATCGCAACGGCTACGCCTTGATGTTTAACTCCGTCGCCACCTCCGTCCTTGGCATCGGGTACTGGATTCTGGCCGCCCGCCGCTATAGTACGGGCGCGGTCGGTCTCAATTCGGCCGCAATCTCAACCATGATGTTTCTGGCCGGGATATCGCAACTTGGCCTGCTGAGTGCAGTGCTCCGCTTCATCCCCGGCGCGGGGCGGGCAACCGCCAGATTCGTGGCCTACGCCTACCTCATCACCATAAGCGCCTCCGCCGTGATCAGTTTGGTGTTCTTCCGCGGGCTGGATTTCTGGGCGCCGGCCCTGGAAGAGTTCGGTTCGACGAGGTTCCTCGCGGCATGGTTTATTGTGTCGACCATGGCCTGGAGCATCTTTTCCCTGCAAGACGCGACGTTTACGGGCCTGGGCCAGGCGGTCTGGGTGCCAATCGAGAACGCCGCGTTCTCCATCGCGAAGATCGTCCTCTTGATTGGCTTTGCCCAAATATTTCCCCATTATGGGTTGTTCGCTTCATGGACGATTGGCATGGCCCTTACCCTGGTGCCGGTCAATACCCTGATCTTTCGTCGCCTGATCCCAAAGCATATGGCCCAGGCGCCTAGCACTATCGGATCCTTTATCCCAGCGCAGGTAGTCAGATACATGGCGGCCGACTACGTGGGTTCCCTCTGCTGGCTGGCCTCCACCGCGCTCTTGCCCCTGATGGTGACCCAGCAAGCCGGTGATTCGGCGAATGCCTACTTCTTCCTTTCGTGGCAGATTGCCCTGTTCTTGTTTCTGATGAGCAGCAATATGGGCTCGTCACTCATTGTCGCGGCATCAAGCGACCCGGCCAGGCTGCACGCCTATGCCTACCGCGTCTTTCTCCAGATCGCGCGCATGGTGGTGCCGGCGGCGCTCATTCTGGCCCTTGGCGCCCCTTATATCCTGCATGTGTTCGGTGACAAGTATGCCGAGCACTCGATCTGGACCCTTCGCCTGCTCGCGCTTTCGGCCATTCCCTACATTGTCAACAGCCTTTTCACCAGCGTCGCGCGCGTGCGACGGCATATGAAAGTCGTCGTGTATGTACAGGTGGCCTCGTGCGTGCTCGTCTTGACCCTGAGCCACTTTCTCCTGGATCTGTATGGCATCGTGGGGGTCGGCTTGGCCTGGCTGGTGAGCCAGACCTTCCTGGCCATTGCCTTATGGTTGACCACGGACCTACGTTTTCTCTGGTCGGCACGCCGAGAGGAGCCAGGGCATCAAGGATCTCCGATCATGGATTCCAGCCCCAACGCGGCGCCTGCCGACGACTGTGAAGCCCGGCGTGGACAATCAGACGGGAACGTGGTTTCCGGCCCGTGGTCTGGAGCCGGCCGCTGGAGAGGAATCGACAC
>DATLQX010000386.1:0-40774 GCA_035534995.1 Chloroflexota bacterium
CCATTCCTGGCGCTTGCCGGGTGGGTACTTCATGTTCTTCCCCTCCACCTCCAGCCCCAGCACCGCGTATTGTTCCAGGGGCGGCGCTTCCATGGCGTAGACGCCTTCGTAGTCGCGCATGGGAACGGCGGCGTGATCGGCGTGGGTGACTTCGATCCCGGCTTCACCGAATAGCGAGTGGCGCATCTCATCCCAACAGTGGCGGGAAATGTCCAGGTAGAAGCTCCATGGCATGGAGGGCGTCTCGTAGAGGACGATCGCCAGACCCTCGGCCACGTTGACCTCGGAGAGGCGGAGTCCCATCATGTAGTCCAGATGGGCCGGTATGTCCTCCATTGGCGGCGCCGCGTAGTCCCACACGCGGGGAATCCCGTCATCGCGGGTGAGCGCATGCGGGATCACATACGGCTGGCTGGAGGCGCGGCGACCGGGAGCGGCGCCGCGGGGTGCCGTACCGTCGATCCCTCCCGCTCCCGCAAGATAGCCGGTCAGCACCGCCTCCCATTCCTCGACCAGCGCCCGATCATCGGCGGTGGGGTGCAGCGCGGCCAGGGCCAAGTCGAGGAGAAGCAGGTGCTCCTGGCAGTCCCCCAGCGCTCCGCGGATCAGGCGCCCGCCGGCGTAATCGGCCAACTCATTCGCCCCGTCCAGATAGAAACGGTACGCGGCGGCCAGGGCAGGCTCGAGCACGCGGGTGACGGCGGCCAGGAATGGGTAGCTGCCAGGAAGATGGTCCGCCTCGTCAAAGAGCAGCTCCAGGGCGGGGTCGGGCGCCCCTTCCAGCTTGCTTTTGTTCGTGCGCAATTCGACAACCCGGCTCCGCCAGCCGTCCACATGCTGGGCATGCTCGTATTGCAGGCGCGCAAGCAGCCCTTTCACCTCGCGATCGGGCACGCTCACCATGCGCGAAGCCAACAAGCGCATCAATCGCCACTCGGCGTAGGCGAGACGACGCAGCCGTTCGGCGGTCTCGCCAACCGAAAATCCGGGAGACATCGCGTGCTGAAGTCCGGCGTAGCGGAGTTGGGGATCAGCCATGAAAGAGTCCTCCATCCAGGCGTTCGAGTTCAGCCAGAGTAGGGATACGAGGATAACTGCCCGGCCCGGTAACCGCGTAGGACGCTACGATCCCGCTGAGACGGGCGCGGGCAGCCAGGGGCAGGCCGCGGAGGACACCGGCGATAGTGCCGGCGACGAAGCTGTCGCCGGCTCCCGTGCAGTCGGTCGCCGCCACCGGCTCGGCCGGTAGATGCCGCCAGGCGCCCTGATCGCGGAAGGCACACCCGGCGGCGCCCAGGGTCAGCACAACCTGCCCATCCGTCCGCTCGGCCACGGCGTCATGGACGGCCATCGGCGTGGACAGTCCAGTAAGCTGCCGGCCCTCATCGAAACTGAGCACCAGAGTGTCAGTATGCACGAGAGCGGGGATCAACGAGTCGAGCCGCTGGCCGTCGACCGCCCAACTGGTGTTCAGCAGGGTATGGGCGCCGGCGGCGCGGGCATGGGAGGGTGGTCGTCCCGACCCCCAGGCCGTGCTGGGTGGCGGCAAAGGAGTCGCCGACCGAATCGGCGCCGCGGAAGCCGGCCAGCTCCACAGAGATGCCGAGCCGGCCCAGGGCGGCGGCCACGTTGCCGCCGTTTCCGCTCAGGGCAAGCTCAATCGTCTCTACGCGGGCCAGGGATCCGGGTGCCGGGAGGCGCGAGATCGGCCGGCACAGGACATCGAGCTGAAGGTTGCCAAAGCAGAGAACATCGCCCACGCCGCCCCCCTTACCGGGAAAAGGGTAGTGCCTCTTCTCGGTTCCGGTCAAAGGACGGACGGATCGACGTGGCGGGGGGCAGGCCCACCGCGCCGATCCGGTGCCGCTTGAGGGGGGATGATTGATCACGTGGGAATATGCCCCGCCAAGCGGATGGCCCCATAGGTTCTCGCGCCCGACCTCCATGCCGCTCTATTATCCTCATATCTCGCATGATATACAAGCGACCATTGGATTGGCCGGCAATCTTGGCGGCCCCGGCGCGCGCTCTGACTGCCCATGCGCCATACTGCCACCCAGCGGGGTCAAATTCCTGTACCCTGTGGAGCAGAATGCGCGCGAGACGGTACAGGCAAGGCGATGAAGTTGCCGGACCCCCTGGGGACAGTGGCGGGTCGGCCCACGGATCGTTCGAGGGAGGGGCCATGGCGGATGTAGAGCGCATGCGGGCTCTGCTGCCCCAGTTACTACATCAGGGCGAGGCGAACCACCATCGCTTCCGCGGTTCAGGGCGAATCTGGAAGTATGACGTGGACAGCACGCGCGGCCGCTCGCGGATCGTCGCGACCTGCGAGCTCTGCGCCGCCCGCGTGGAGATCGCCACCGGCAGCCTGGATGTATGCTGGGATGATAGCGCCGCTTTGCTCTACCCCTGTCTGCACGAGTTTCATTAATGCCTCGGGGCGCGGCGCCGCGTGATGTTCACCAGCATGAGGATCACAGCGAGCTTGAATCCGACTTCCGCCCGATCAAGCTGGTGCGTGAGGGTAGGTTTTTGGTTGCCGACCCCCTGGCGGAAGGTCCCATGCTCACCGGCAAGGAGGTTGCCGATCTGCTCGACGCCATCGCGCTGGACTACGAACGCGGGCTGTAGCTCCGTGCGCCACCACTTCTGCGTTGGCCACTTGTCCTCATCGCAGGATGCGCACATCAATACGCTTCGCCTGGTCCATAGAGCAACTGCGTATCCGGAACGTACAGGCGAACGAACCATTGGCGCGGCATCTGGATGGTAAGATCTGGGAATTGCGAGAAGTAAGCCAGACGAATATCTACCGGCTGCTCTATTTCTTCTTCACTGGACGGCATATCGTCTTTCTGCACGGCTTCCAGAAGAAAACGCGGAAGACGCCGCGGCGAGAAATCGACATGGCGCTGGAGCGGATGCAGCGATTTCTCGCTCAGCAAGGAGGTGACGTATGACGGCGGAGCGCACGGAAAACACGATGAGCAAAGGCCAGGAAAGTTACCAGCGATGGCGAGCGGCGCTGGAAGCTGACCCCGAGTTCCGCGCCGTCTATGAGGAAGAGGCCGCGAAGAAGGAGTTGTGGCTGCAACTGGTGGAGGCGCGGCAGGCGGCGGGATTGACCCAGGCCGAGCTTGCCGCGCGCCTCGGCGTCTCGCAGGCCCAGGTCGCCCGCATCGAGAAGCGGGGCTACGACGCCTATACGCTCACGACGCTCCGTCGCTATGTCCGCGCCCTCGGCGACGACTTCAACCTGCGGATTGCGGTGCGGCGTGCCGAGCGTGGAGAGCCATCCCAGGCCGTGGGAGCGCGCCGGTAGAAGCGAGAGCTATCTCTAACGCGGTACACTCGCAGGTGACGGGACGGCATGCGCGCCGAACCGAAGAGAGGGCGCGGATGCCCTCGACGGCGCTGATGGGCGCGGACAGAGGAAAGAGATCGTGGATGAACTTTGAACTGTTGAAACGGCTGTGCGAAACGCCCGGGGTTGCCGGTCACGAGGATGCCTTGCGCGCCGTGGTGCGCGAGGAACTGGGGCCGCTGGTGGACGAGGTTCGTACCGATCCTCTGGGGAATGTGATCGCGATCAAGCGCGGCACCGCGCAGCGGAGCGTGATGCTTGCCGCCCACATGGACGAGATTGGCTTCATCGTCAAGTGGGTGGACGGCAAAGGCTTTCTCCGCCTGCACCCGCTGGGCGGCTTCGACCCCAATGCCCTGTTCGCCCAGCGCGTGATCGTGCATGGTACCGGCGGCGCCCTTCCCGGAGTCCTGATGCCCAGCGTGAAACCGATCCATCTCCGTCAGGGCGATCCCAAGCCGCTGAACCTGGATGACTATTTCGTGGACCTGGGCCTGCCCAGTGAAACGATTGCCGCCTCGGTGGAGATTGGTGATATGGTCACCCTGGAGCGCGCGACCGTGAGGACGGGCGATTGCGTGACCAGTAAGGCGCTGGACGACCGTTTGGGCCTCTATGTGATGATCGAGGCGGTTCGGGCGGCCCGAGATCCTCGCGCCACTATCCTGGCGGTGGCTACCGTTCAGGAAGAAGTCGGGCTCCGGGGGGCGCAAACCGCCGCCGAGGGCTTGCATCCGGACATCGGAGTCGCCCTGGATGTCACCCTGGCCCTTGATCTCCCTGGCGAGTCAATGGCCGATCAGCATAGCGTGACCCGGCTGGGCGCCGGCACGGCGATCAAGCTGACCGACGGCTCCAGCATCTCCGATCATCGGCTGGTCACTCACTTCCGCCGCCTCGCGCGACGCGAGAACATTCCCCATCAATTGGAAATCCTCCCTCGCGGCGGCACCGACGCCGGGGCGATCCAGCGGAGCGGGGCTGGAGTGCCGTCGATCACCCTCTCCATTCCCACCCGGTACGTGCACACGGTCGACGAGACGGCGCATGTAGACGACATCCAGGCCAGCGTGGATCTCCTGGCCCGCTTCCTGGAGGAAGCGCACCAACTCGATTTGAGCTATCCATGAATCGGGATATCTCACGCCAGATGGAGCACACGGACAGCGCGGCCTTGCACAGGCGCCGCGCCGGGGAACCAGTGCAACTCCTCGACGTCCGTGAGCCGCGCGAGCACGCGGGCGGCGTGATCGAGGGGGCGATCCTGATGCCCACGAACAGCGTCCCAGCCAGGTGGATTGAACTGGACGCGCGCCGGCCGGTCTACGTGATCTGTCATCTTGGCAGCCGCAGCGCGCAGGTGGCGGCCTTCCTGGTCCAGCAGGGCTTGCAAGCGGTCAACGTGGATGATGGGATGGATGGCTGGGAACGGCAGGGCTTCCCCACCGAGGTTCGAGGGTAGGCGCGTTTTGCATCACGGAGTATTCATGTCCCGTGCGCGGGACATCCGTAGGGATGAAAATGCCTACGGCACCGGCCGGCGAGCCTATTTTCAGAGCAGACCCTGATGGGGACGGAGGTCACGGCACGGCCGAACGAGCTGATTCCGTGTATTCACCGTTCTCCGGGTCTCCGTGATCCAAAGCCCTCGCTACTGGTTCAGGTGCCGGGTCGGGTGTTGATTCCGTGCTCTCATCTTCCATTGGTTCCGCGACTTCCTCGGATGTCCATTCCGGCACCTCATCGACTATTGGCTCCTCGGGGACCGTGAGCAGTTCCCGCAGCAAGGCAACCACTGCTTCCCGTTGGTGCAGGAACAGGGCGTGAGCCCCTTCCGCCTGGATTCGGTGTTCGGCTTGCGGGAGGAGCGCGGCTAACCTGGCCCCCAGGGCGGGCGGCGAAAGGCGGTCGCCGCCGGCGCTCAGGATGGTCACGGGCGTCTGAATGCTTTCCAGATAGTCCGTGGGATCGTAGGTACGGAGCGCTTCCCAGGTCTTGACCAGGGCATGATGGCCGCCCAGGAGCAATCGTTGCCAGAGCCACTGGCGGCGCGGCTCGCTCAGCCCCGGCCCCGCCAATTGCTCAACCACCTCGCGCAAGAAGGCCGGGCGATCCTCAAGGATCTCGGTGGCCCAGCGTGCCTGCGTCGCGGCATCAAGGACCGGTGCCTCGCCCAGCCAATCGGCAGCCTCTGGATCTCCCACCCAATGAGGAATAAGCGGCGCGAGCAACACTAACCGCGTCACTCGCTTGGGGTAGGAGTTGGCATAGGCCAGGGCTACCGTCGCCCCGGTGGACCAGGCAACCAGGGTGACGTCAAAAAGCGCCTGTTCCACCAGGAGGCGGTGGAGATCCCCGGCCATCGCGTCCACGGAATAGTACTCCCACGGGGCATCGGACTTCCCGGTCCCGCGATGGTCGTAGGTCACGACTCGATAATCCTCACCCAGAATGGTGGGGAGCGGTTCCCAAACCGCGCTGTCAAAGGGCCAGCCAGGCACCAGGACCATGGCCTGCCCGTAGCCGAACTCCGCGTAGGCGAGGTTGAGGCCGTGCTCGATCTCCACCAAGCCATTTGGCTGCGCCCGGGTGTACGAGGGGGTCTCCATATAGTCGGTGACCGCGTCGTCCTGATAGCCGCTGGTGTAATTCCCGGCGTCGACCGCATAGGGATCGGACGTGTAGCCCGGATCGATGGCCCCGGCGGCCATCGGCTCGGCCATCGCCTGGGTGGTGGGCTCGATGACCGGCGGCGAGGGAACGTTCGAGAGGTCCATAGTGCGCAGCACCGCCTCGGTCACGGTCAGGATCACCCGATCGTTCTCCACCCGGTCCACCGAACCTAGCGGCAGGTAGCGATCGCGGACGAAAATTACTCCCTGACTGACCAGTAAGTAGTGGCCATGCACCTCGGTGACATCGCCCACTCGTTTCCCGTCAGCGGTGATCACGGGCCAGCCCCGGCTAATAGCCATAGTGTTCAATGGTGGTCACTTTCCCACATGATGTTAGGTGCTCAAGAGCAGCAGCACCACGCCGATCAGATTATTCAGGGCATGGGCCGTGATATCGGTAATCAGGTTACCAGTACGGGCGTACCCCCAGGCGAGCAAGGCGCCAACCACCATCAAAGGCAGGGCGACCAGACCCACGCCGCCAGTCAGATGGAGGAGCCCAAACAGGATGGAGGAGACGAGCGCCCCCACGGGAAAGCCGTGGCGGGTGGCCATGGCGCGGAGCACGTAGCCGCGGAAAAAAGCTTCCTCGGCGATCGGGGCGGTGACGGCGGCGGTGAGGGCGAAGAAAGCGAAGGAGAGCACTGAGGTATGGTGAACCGATTGCAACTGCTGTTGCTGCCCATTCACCGGGAGGCCAACCGCTTGCATGACCAGCAGCAGCACCTCACCCACCACGAACACCGCCAGGCCCAGTCCCAGCCCCAGGGCGAAGGCATGGAGGGGATCTCGTCTCAGAGCCGGTCCGAAGCCGATGTCGTTCCATGAGAGGAGACCAGGTCTCACCACCCGGAGTTGGAGGATGAGAAAAATCCCCGCCTGGGTCACCAGGGCGCTGAGCCCAAGGCCAGTCGGTGAACTCAGCCAATGGCTAAGGTCGGTGGCGGCGCTGCCGGCCCCAGAATTCGGATACTTTCCATGCAGCACGAAGAACCCGTACGCGGCGAGGCCGAGGAGAAGACCGAGCACCAACTCGCTGATCACCAGGAGAATCGTGTCGACCACCACGGAGGTCAAGCGGCCAAATGCGTTGAGGCGGCCGACCATGGCTCGGTAACCCTGGGAGACGGCCCGGTCGATCTGGAGTTGATAGTGGGCCCGCCATTCTCCCACCGCCATGGTTCCCAAAGGGACATCGTCCCCGGCGCGTGGTCCAGGAGGTTCGGACATCATGGTGGGGTAGTCTCCAGCAAACGGCGCAAAAAGAGAGTTCGGTGATGCCGGCAAGGACCATCACGCCGCAGGGCCATCTGATGGACGGGCGTGGCATAACCGGCGTTCCTCCCCCATCCATATTGAGGGTAGGCGGGATCCAGACATTGCATCAAGCAGTCACGGTACACTTTGGCCACGATGCTGGCGGCCGCGATGGCCGGCTCGTGGGCATCGCCCTGGCAACGGCACACCACGCAGGCACCCGGCGGCCCCAGCCCATGGAGCCGGAGGTTGCCATCGACTAGATAACGGCGCGGCCCAAGGCGGGCCATAAGCCGGGCGAAGATCATCCGGTTGGCCCAGCCAATCCCCAACCCGTTTATCGCCTCGACCTTGATCACCTCGATCAGGACCAGGGAGGCACGATCGCGAATCCAGGCGTCCGCGTGATCGCGTTGCTGGGAGGTGAGTTGCTTCGAATCACGGAGCAATACCCCCGGCGGTGGCGGGGTCACGGTAGGGAGGGCGACCGCGGCGGCCACCAAGGGGCCTGCCAGGGCGCCGCGCCCCACCTCGTCCAGCCCTACCGGTTCCGTGAACTCAATTGGTGGCTTGCTGGTGCTCATCATCTCCCTTCAGGGTACACGGAACCGCCACCGCCGCGGCGAGACGCCGCTCATACTCCACACGCCGGATCTCCCTCGCACCCAGCCGCGCCAGATGGGGAGTAAGGAACTGCACGTCATGCAAGTGGAATCCGCGCGCTTGTAGGCGCTCGACCAGCGCCGCCAGACACACCTTGGAGGCGTCCCGTTCCCGCGAGAACATGCTTTCGCCCATGAACGCGGCGCCGATACTCACCCCGTACAGACCGCCGACCAACCTTTCGTCCCGCCATGCCTCGACGCTGTGCGCGAAGCCATGCCGCTGTAACAGGGTATAAACCTGGATGAACTCCTCACTGATCCAGGTGCCCTCCTCACCCACGCGCGGAGCGGCGCACGCGCGGATCACCCGGTCGAACGCGGTATCGAAGCGAATAGTGAACAAGCCGCTCCGGATCCGCGCCCGGAGCGAGCGGCTGATCCGAAAGTGATCGTGCTCCAGGACGGCGCGCGGGTCGGGAGCATACCAGGAGACCCGCCCGTCCTCGCCGGCCATGGGAAAGATGCCGGCGGCATAGGCGCGAAGAAGAAAGTTCGGCTCCAGATAATCGGGTAAGGATGGCACGAAGGAAATGTACCACCGCGCCGGCAGCAAGGAAGCAGCGGGGCTGGTACAACAGAGGGGCGGGCGTAGCGGATCGGACGGATCGGACGGATCCGTCCGATGCAGCCTGCCCAAAGGAGAAACCCATGTCAGATGAAGCACTCGCGGCCGCCCGCGCCCGCATCGCCGCCCAGCGCGGCGAACTGCGCGGATGGCGCCCCCTCACGGTAGGTGAAGTGGCGGTTACGGCCGTGCAGGTGTTGGGCATGGCCCGCGGCGCGCATGGCACGGTGGGGATCAGGGTGATCCTGGCCGGACGCACCAAGGAGGCCATCGGCGAACGCGGGGCCGCCGTCGCCGAGCACCTCTTGCGCCGGCGCGCGGTGCTGGGGCCGGACGATCCCTTCGTGGTGGAGCATCGCGGCGACATCCACGATGGCGATGGGGACTCCGAGAACCCGCTGATCTGGCCCTGGACCACGCTCGTGATTCACGCGCCCGAGCGCCAACTGCCGGCCATCGCCGGGCTGGCCACCAATGAAGTGCCGCTGGGAGGCGAGACCCTGGCCTAGTAGAGTGTCAACATGCACTCTTCGCGCTCGATTGGCACGATCCTCCGACCGCGGTCGGGGGGGCATGACCCGCATGGGTGTAACACCCATCCGTATGAAGAGGCGGAGGAGGATCCGTACGCCGCGCCCACGGGCGGCCACGGGTAGGGTGCATGCTTCGAGGACGGCAGCCAACCACGGTGTCTGGGCGACCGGCCGGGACGGTGACGCTCGGGAGCGCCTTTCAGGAAAACGCCGCCAAAATCTATACTTTTATTTACGCCAAGGTCGGGAACCGGGCGGCGGCCGAGGATCTGACCAGCCAGGTCTTCCTCAAGGCCGTGCGATGGTTGGCCGAGGACCGGAGCGGCGACAGCATCCGTTCCTGGCTTTATACCACCGCGCGATCCGCCATCGCCGATTACTGGCGTGAGCAATCCGAGCGGGCCCAGGTGCCTCTGGAGGAGTTTGAACATCTGCTCTTTCATGGCAGCGACGGACCCGCCGAGAGCCGGCGCACCCGTGAATGGGCCCAGAGAGTGCTGGCGGCGCTTCCCGAGCGAGAGGGTGAGGTGTTGCGGCTCCGCTTCCTGAAGGGATATAGCGCGGCCGAGGTGGGTCTGGCCCTCGGACTCACCGCCGGGAACGTACGGGTGATCCAGACCCGTGCCTTGCGCCGGGCGGCGGCGATCGGGCTAGGACCAACCCTGGACGGCAGCGAGAAGATCGAGGAAAAGGAGGGGCGCGATGAGCGATGAACGCGACCACGCGACGCCCGATCCCCGCCCATCCCCATCCCTGGAGGAAGTGGTCGGCGTGGACGGCTTTCTGGACGCCATTCTCGATGAACGCCCCCCTGAAACCATCGCGCACACTGGTGACGAGGCGCGCGTACGCATCGTTGCCGCCCAATTACGGTTGGCGGCGGACGGCGTGGAGGAGGCGCGGCCCGAGTTTCTGGCCTCCCTGCAACGAACGGTGGAACAGGAACTGCGGAAGCAGGGCTCTGCTCGTCGCCGCCCGCTCAGCCGGATGGGCTTTCTCCGCGCCGCCGCGACCTTTGCCGGGGGGGCCGGGATCGGCGTCGCGAGCGTGGAGGCCGTGGCGGCCGCCCACCAGGAAGCGCGCCCCCACGACCTGGTGGTGGCGGGGAACGATCGCTGGTACGCGGTGGCTCGGGTTGACGAGGTGCCGCCGGGAGGCACCAAGCCCTTTACGGCCGGCGGCGTGATGGGGTTCCTCATGAACGACAGCGGCGGACTTCGGGCGGTGTCAGCCATTTGCACCCACATGGGATGCCGCCTGAAGACTGACCAGGCGGCCGGAGAGTTGCGCTGCCTGTGCCATGATTCACGGTTCAACCGGCAAGGAGAGGTCTTGAGCGGGATGGCTCCCTCGTCACTCCCCGAGATCGCACTGCGGATGGATGGCGGCGTGGTCTACGCGCTGGGCACGCGCGAGACGGTATAACCCGCCGCGCGTCTGTAACACCCTCCTGTATGGGTGAGTGAGGCTTGCGCGTGGGGGCGACCCGACGGCGCCTTGCCTGGAGAGACCGGGATCGCGAACCGGCGTTTCCAGGCGCCGCAAGCCTGTATCAGGTCCGCAATCACGGAGCGTGAATCCCGGAGTCCGGCCGGCTCCTGAAAGGCCACGCCCCCGTGCCAAACTGGAAAGTAGGTCATCTCCCATGCTTCGTGCCTTCCGAACCTTTACCCCTCGATCCTTGCTGGTTCCCGTAATCCTGGCCGCCCTGGGGGCGCCTGGCGGCCTGATCGCCGGCCAGGCGGCCGGCGTCCTGGCCGGCTCAGCCCCCACGCATATTGCCGCCTCATCCATGGCCGGGATGGATATGTCCGCCGCCTCGGCGTCCCTGGCCAGGAGTATAACGGTCAAGATGTTGCACCGGAAGGTGATCCAGATCACGATCACTAACTTCGCCTTCAGTCCCGCCGCGGTGGAGGTGTCGCCCGGTACGAAGATCATCTGGACCAACCATGACAGCGATCCGCATACGGTGGACAGCACCAAGAATGTTTGGACCTCCGAGGCGCTGGATACCGATGGCCGGTTTACCCGCCTGTTCAAGAAAACGGGGGCCTTCCCCTACTACTGCAGCATCCATCCCTTCATGCATGCCACCGTGATCGTCGTCAAGTAGAAAGAAGCAGAGCGATGAGCGAATTGATCGAACACGACCATCAAGAGGACGGCATCGACCGCCGTGGCTTCCTCACCTGCATGGCCTGGGCGGGCACGGGGGTGGTGTGGGCGCTCTCTGGTGGCCGCGTGGTCTCGACCGCCCTGGCCGCCCCGGACAAGGCGGTGAAAGCGGCGGCGGGCGCCGACTTCACCTTCGTACAGATTAGCGACAGTCACATTGGCTTCCATCAGGGGGCGAACAAGAACGTGCTCGGCACCTTCGAGGAGGCGGTGCGGCGGATCAATGCCTTGCCCACTCGGCCCGCTTTCGTCATGCACACGGGAGATCATGTCCATCTCTCCACGGTCGAGGAGTTCGACACCGTAAAGCAGGTCATGGGCACGATCAAGACCGATCGTACCTTCAATGTGCCCGGAGAGCACGATGTATTCGTCGATCATGGGAAGCGGTATCTGCACATGTTCGGGAAAGGGAGCCGAGGCACCGGCTACTATAGCTTTGATACCGGCGGCGTCCACTTCCTGGCTCTCGCCAACGTGCAGCAAGCCGAGGGGCAGGGCGGACTGAAGGGCCTGGGCGTCCTCGGCGCCCAGCAGCTTGCCTTCATCAAGAAGGATCTGGCGCCGTTGTCCGCGGATACCCCGCTGGTGCTCTTCAGCCACGTCCCTTTACTGGCCGTATATCCTACTTGGGGCTGGGCCACCGAGGACAGCACGCAGGTGCTGGCCCTGGTCAAGCGATTTAGCTCGGTCACCGCCCTGAATGGGCACATTCATCAGATCATCAGCAAGACCGAGGGGAACCTCACCATGCACACCGCCGCCTCGACCGCCTATCCGCTGCACGCGCCGGGCCAGGTGGCGCCCACCCCGCTGGTTCTCCCCGCGCCCAGTCTCCCCAGGCGGATCGGGATCCGCACGGTGGATTTCGTGCAAGGCAGCTCGTCGTTGGCCCTGAAGGACCAGTCCTTCGCGTCATGACCCCGCCTGGGAGCGCGAGCCGGGTATCCGCGTGCGGGTGTCTCGCGCTCCCAGGATCAGCTACTCCACCAACAGTCCATCGAGCATCCGCTTAAAGCCAGGACCGTCACTGCGGAGGCCCACCGTGCAATTGGCGGGCCACCCATAGACGCCGAACCGATCCACGACCGTCTCGCCGCGGGTCAACTCGCCTTTGGTCTCGATGTCTACGAAACAATGCGCCTGCTCCAGCAGGAGCGAGCGGTTGATGGCGATCGCCATCGTGATCGGATCGGGCATGTCGATGCCGTCGATCCCGTACTTCGCCACGGCGCTAATCAGCACCTGATTAATATCCAATACGAAGTCCGCATACCGTGAGTTCATGGCCCGCAGGCGTCGTTGATCCTCCGGACTATAGACCGCGTCGCCTCGGCATAATTCGATCCCGATCATCACCAGCGGCATGCCGGAGTTGAAGACGATCCGCGCCGCCTCCGGATCCTCCCAGATGTTGTATTCGGCGGACGGGGTGACATTGGCGATCACGTTGGCGGCGCCGCCCATCACCACCGTCTCCTTGACCAGGCCGGCAATCCCTGGGTCACGGAGGAGCGCCGCCGCGATGTTGGAGAGTGGGCCAAGAGTAACCAGGGTGAACTCACCGGGATTGGCCCGGATCAGGCGGATCAGGGCGTCCACCGCGTGCTCTTCCTGGGCTACCGCCTGGGCGGGAGGGAAGTTCTGATTCCCCATCCCGTCCTCCCCGTGGATAGACTTGGCGTCCGCGTGCTCGCCAAGGATGGGCTTGGCCAGGCCCTTGTAGACCGGCACGTTGGCGCCACATAACTCCATCGTATAGAGCGTATTCCGAGTTGCCTGCTCCACTCCGACATTCCCAGCCACCGTGGTGATCGCCTCCACCACGATATCGGGACTGCGGAAGGCAATCACCAGGGCTACCGCGTCGTCGGAGCCACAATCGGTATCGATAAGAAAACGCCGCACGCCAATTCCGCCCTTCGCTACTTGTTCGCCTGAGTGTCCTGCTACCAAGCACTATTCGTTACCGGTCCACGTGGGCGGTCGGAGACCACAGCCGGCGGTGTGCTCTGACAGTGCCCAGTACTCCACTCGGTGGATGATAGCGCACTTACTCTAGGAGCCGCTGACCGCGACCATCTGGCGGTGCATCGGTTCCAGACCGCCGAAAGGGCCGGCGGCGTAGTAGTCGATCTCGAAGGAACCGACCACCCCGCTCAGGTTGAGCGAGGCCGTGGGACCGGGAACCCTTGTAAAGGGAGGTGGTACGCTTCCCGCTGGGTAGACACGGGAGAAAATAGACCCCGCCGCCGTGATGGATGGGCAGGAGAGCGCGAGCAGGCGGCAGATTCGCGGATAGTCGGCGATGCTCGGGCTGTCGGCCCGCACGCTGACGGTCGAGGCGGTGGTGAGGGCAATTGGCGTCGGGCTCGCCAGGCGTAAGGACGTACCGGAAATAACAAGGGTGCTGATCGGCAGGGTATCAAGCATTTCGGCGAGCGAGACCAGCGGCGTCGTTTCCAGGAAATCGGTGCTGATCACGTTGAGCCGTGGGCGATAGAGGGTGGGAGACTTGACCAACAGGGTTAACAGCCGCGCCAGCATCGGCTTGTTGGAGGCCGCCAATTCGAGGAGCGAGTGCGGCGGATGGAGAATATGACCCGGATCAAGGTAGTGATCCATGATCCCCGCCCTGATCATGCTTGTCGCCGGCGTCAATTGCAGTTGTAGGTCAAAGAACGACGAACTTGAGCCGGCATATCCGGTTCGGACATCGCAACCGCATCGCAGATCCGCCGTGACTCGCTGTTCCAGCGTCGCCAGATGATCGGTCGCGGGCCAGGCGATCGTGGTGTCGGCGTACGGCCAAAAGGAGGGATTGTTCCGCGTAGTCTCTGGGTCGCTATAGAGAATAATGACCCGGCCGGCGGTTCGCCAGACGTCATTCAGGGTCATGCGGGCGCCCAGCGAGCCGGGCGGAATCAGTTGCCCGGCGAAGGTCGTGACGATGCGTTCGGCAAGCTGCTGGTTCTCCGCCAGGGTGAGATTGTCCTGGTTGCCAATCGAGGCAAAGCGGTGGAAGTCCAGAATCACCACTTCTTGGGGATGCGAACGGATGAAGTTCTCCACTGGGGTAAGCACCGTGCTCTGCATCTCGCCGCCATAGAGACCATGGCAGATCGAGAGTATTTGGTCTGGATGCGGCCCGCCGCAGACCCTCAGATCGAGATAGCGGGCGCCCTCGGCAAGCTGCTGCCCAATCGAGGCGTCCTGTGTCCGGCCCCAGGGGAGGAACATGCGGTTCAGGATGGCGTGCCGTGTAAGTCCATCAAGCGCGCTCATCTGCGCTCCCGACCATTCCTGGCCAAATTGATCGGGCGAGAAAGGAACCCGCTTCAGGAAGGGATCGGGTGGGTTCCCCGTAATTGAGGAGGTGCCGGAGTCATGAGTACCGGGAATGACCAACTGATTCAGCGGGACATTCCCGATCCGATCGGCCAGGGTGCCCATCCAGTTGGAAGCGTCGATCGCCGCGGAAGGGTCCGAGGCTCCCTGGGCTGGCGACTGGCGGACGGCACCGAGCGTGGCCGCCACGACCAGGAGGAGAATAAGAACGCGCGTAACGCCGTGCATGCATGTGGATCCTTAGCGTTGTTGGTGGCCTCGCCGGCATGGCTGGAGAGATGCCGCGTCGATACTGGAGTTGTACCCATAATAATACAGGCGGCGGTACCGGGAAAGGCCGATATCAGACTGGGCGCGGCGACCCAGTAACCAATTGTGACTCCGGGAAGCTGTTATGCTCAGGATTTGAGTCGTGGGTTGTGAGATTAGGGATTGATTAGTTATGTGTAGGCAAGGATATGCGCGGCTTGGAGTTGGCGGCGCCTCTCCATGATCGATCCGCTCAGTCCTCATGCCCGCCATACCGTCCGCATTGTCCTCTGGTACACCCTGTCCAAGGGACTGACCATCGCGCTCTTTGGGTTGGTCTTCAATCTCTATCTCTACGCCGAAGGCTATGACCGCCAGTTCATCGGCGTCGTCAATGCCCTGCCCGCGATCAGCAGTCTGATCGCCGCCGTCCCTATTGGCCTCCTGGGAGACCGCATCGGCCAACGCCCGCTCTTCCTGATTACCGGCTTCGTCAATCCCCTTACCATGTTGGGCCTGGCCCTCACCAGTTCCGCCCCTATCCTGATCATTTTCTCCCTGGCGAATGGGATTATCGCTACGCTGTACTGGGTCAGCGCCATTCCCCTCCTGGCCGAGAGCACCAGCCCCGATCGGCGGGTGCGCGTTTTCGCGCTCAACTCCTTTCTTCTCTGGGGCGCCGGTTCGCTGGGCTATCTGCTCGCCGGCCAGGTGGTGGCGCTCGGCGCCCATGTTCTGGGTGAATCGTCACGCGCGGTCGGCCCCTTGCGCTGGGGGATGCTGGCCGTGGTGGTGGTCGGATTCCTGGGCGCCGTCCCCCTTCCCCTGCTCCGCCACGCCCCACGCACGCGGAAGCCCAAGAGCGAACGCGCCCCCTATGACGTGCGGTTGTATTTCAGGCTGCTGGGACCGGATATGCTTCTGACCTGTGGGGGCGGCTCGGTGGCCGGCTTTGTCGGCCTCTACCTGACCCTCCGCTTTGGCATGCGCCCCGCCAACCTGGGCTCCTTCCTTACCGTCAGCGGATTGGTAGGCGGTGTCCTGGTCCTGCTCGCCCCGCGGGTGGCCGACAGGCTGGGGACCACGCGGGCCGCCATTCTCTTGCAAGCGGGTGGCGTCCCGGCGATTCTCCTCCTCACTCTGGCTCCCGTGCAGGCCGGCGCCATGGCCGGTGAATTGCTGCGGAATGGTTTCCGCTCCATGGGCGATCCGGTCTACAACGCTTTTGCCATGGCCAGTGTCCCCCCCGAGCAGCGGGCCACGATCAGCGGCCTGTATGCCGTCACCTGGAGTATCGGTTTCAGCCTGGGACCGGCGATCAGCGGCGTTATTCAACAGCATGCCGGCTTCACGCCTGCCTTCCTGGTCGGCACGGGCAGCATGAGCGCGGGCGTCGTGCTGCTGTGGTGGTTCTTTCAGCGCGGCGGACGGTTGGCGAATCCGCCCCAACTCTCGCGGAACTGATGCTATACTGCCTCCGGATTGCTCCAGGGATACCCAGCATAAGGAGGAGGCGATCAGTAGCGTGCCCAGCGTGTCGAGAACCATTTTACGCCCCCGCGGATACATACTTCTTTTCTTGATTGGCGTGAGTTGCGCGCTCCTGGCCCAGCACCAAGCCAGCCTGGCGTCCCTGCCCATGTGGGTTCTCGCGGCCACCATCGCCGCCGTCGGGACTGCTTTGTTTATGTGTAGACGGCCTCTGCCAATCGACCTGACATGGTCACGCCCGAGTACTGACCCACCACCGACGCCCATCCGTTCTCCCGCCATGGATACCGCGGCCGGTATTTTGGGCGGCTCGGCGGCTCTCGCGGCGCTCCTCTGGAGCATCGGCGCCTATTCCTATCAGGGACATGTCTTTACCTCGAACCTCTCGACCTGGGCCTGTGTCGTGTGGGCGGGCGGCCTGGCGACTGCCTTGCTCTGGCTTGGGATCCATGGCCGGTACTCGATCTACGGCGCCTCCTCGGAGGCCGCCGGAATGTCGCTTGGGAAAGGAGAGTTGGCGGTCCTCGCCGTCATCCTCCTGGCCGGCGCGGGCCTCCGGCTCTGGCACCTTGGTGGGCTGCCGGAAGGCGTCTGGTCCGACGAGGTAGACAGCGCGCAGGACGCGATCCGCCTCTTGCACATGCCGTTCCAACCCTTCGCGCCGGGAAATTCCGGCCACAATCCGAGCCTCTACTTCTACGCGATTGCCGGCGTCTTCAAAGTCGCCGGTCCATCGATCACCGCCGCGCGAGTCACGTCCGCGCTCTTTGGCATGGGTGGGATCGTCGTGGTCTATCTGTTGGGGAGGCTTGGCGGCGGGCCCGCCCTTGGGCTGATCGCCGCCGCCCTGATCGCGGTCGCCCCCTGGTCGATTACCTTTTCGCGGGTGGCCATGCCCGATATTCCCGTCCCGGCCGTGACCGGGCTTGGTTATCTTTTTCTGCTTCGGGCCCTCCGTGACGGAAAACCGTTCGATTTTGGCGCCGGCGGGATCGCCCTGGGTGCCTCCTTTCTTGTCTATCCCGGCGCCTATGTCCCCGCTCTCCTGGCCGTCGTTCTCCTGTGGTGGCGAGGTCGAACCGACCCGGTTTTCAGGCTCGCCACGCGCCAGGCCCGCCTTCTCCTCCCCCTGGCCCTGGTGGCGGCCGCCGCTCCGACCCTCATCGTGATCGTGCGGGATACCGATTTCGCCCTGGCCCGCGTGCGCTCCCTTTCCCTGCTTCATCAATATCCTGACCTCCACCAAAGGGTCTCGGCCCTGCTCTCCAATCTCCGCGCCTATCTTCTGATGTTCACCGTGGCGGGCGATCAGAACGGGCGCCACAATCTTTCCGGGGCGCCAATGCTCGATCCGATCAGCGGAGCCTGTTTCCTCCTTGGCCTGGGGATCTGCCTGCGGCGCTGTTCATCCTGGTATGCCCGGACCATGGTTCTCTGGTTGGCGGCGAATATGGCCGGCGGGCTGTTGTCACTGACCACCGAAGCGCCCCACGCCGCCCGCACAATCGGCGCCCTCGCCCCACTGGCCGTGATCGCCGCCCTGCCGCTCTCCTTCCTCGCCGCGTTCATCCGTCAGGCCGCCAGTCAATCAAAGTTCAAGGCCATGCCGGCCGCTTGCCTCTCCGTGGCGGCGCCCCTTGCCGTCGCCTCCGTTCTCTGTGTCCATCGCTATTTCGGCGAGCAAGCGACCAGCCCGACATCCTGGTACGCCATGGACGGCATGCAGACGATCATGGCGCGGACCATTCCGCCGCTTCTGAGGCGGCACCTATCGGTGGCCATCGCGCCCGGGATCGCCGACGATTGGATTATTCCCGCCCTGGCGCCTCAGTGGACCCTCCAGAGGTTTTTGCCCTCGGCTTCCGTACCACGCCCGCTGCCGGTCGGCGGCGCGGCCCTGATCGTTCCCGCTTCCGACCGCGAATTGCTGGCCCAGCTACGCGCTCGGCCCGACCTCTCGGCCACCATATCCTTGAGTCCCGGATTCGACCCCGCTCATCCGGCGGCGTATGTATTCATCGTCTCCCAGTGATCGCGGACGCCGCCGGCACTCCCGCACCCCTGGCATCCTGTAGCCATAGGAGAGGAGCGATCCGCCATGCGGACAGACGGCCAGGATGCCCCACTCAGCGCCGCGGACACAATCACCCGCCTGGAAGCGGAAAATGCCACTCTGCGCCGTGCCCTTGAGGGCGAACACTTCGCGCGCGATCCGCGCCGATCCGTGACTACCGCCGCCGCCGCCGGCATCATCGGCTCGCCGCTCTCCCACTCCCGTTTGCTCGAGATGATCGTGGAGACCGCCGCCCAGGTGATCTCCGCCAATGCCGCCTCCCTATTCCTCCTTGCTGGCGGAGGCGGTGCGGGCGCTGGGATCGCCCGATGATCCCCACCTTGATTCCTACGGACATGGCACGGCGTACGCGGGGATCATTCGCTCGCTGGCCCCCAATGTCAACTCTATAGCGTCAAAGTGCTGGGAGCGGGATTGACCGGGAAGGGGATCGTCTTCGCGGCCGGCCTGCGAAGCGCCGCCGGTTAAGGTACTCTGGGTCTCAAAAGCGGGGCACGTCCCGACCCAGCCATCCTACACTTAAGCGTAGGATGGCGAGGCTGCCGCCGTCTCCAAAACCAACCGCCAGCGGGCCGCCTCCAACCCGGCCCCGATCGCCTCCAGGCAGGCCACCCCCTCGCGCAGCCAGGTCTCTCCCGCCGCGCCGTCCCCTGCTGCCAGGGCCGCGCGACCCAGAAGAATCAGACACATCCCCTCCTCGCGCCGTTGCCCGTGGGCGCGTGCGCGCTCGAGCCCCCGCGTGGCCGCCTCCCTGGAGCCCGAGGGATCGTGGACGGCCAGCGATAACTCAGCCTGGACCAGTATGGCCCGCAAGATGGCTGGGCCTACCGCGCGCCGCGCGACATCAGCGGATACGAACCTGAACAGGCGAGCAGCCCGCCCCGTGTTTCCCGAGAGGGTATAGGCGCGCACGCACTCCAGTCCGGTAAGGAGTTCCTCCTCCACCCCACCGAGCCGCCTGATCAGGCGGTGGGCGCGCCGCCACAGGCGAAGCGCGCTCATATAATCGCCCTGCTCGCACGCCAGGTGGCCCTGCTGAAGCCAGGCATCGGCGATTACGGGATCGTAACCCCCCTCCTGAGCTGCCGCGAGGCCTCGTTCCAACCACTCCTCGGCCTGTCGCAACTCGCCGCGCCGCAGGGCAATGAGACCTAGATGCACGCGGCAATGGGCCGTTTCGGACGGATGCCCAAGCTGTTCGCTGGTCACCAGGCTTTGGCGGCAGAGTTGCTCCGCCGCGACGTAATCGCCCCGGTCAAACGCCAGCAGGCTCAGACTGGTCTGGCAGTGAGCGAGACCGGCGCGGTCTCCTCGCGCCTCAAGGATGGCCAGGGCGCGGCGAAAGGAGGAATTGGCGCTGTCGTAACCGCATCGCTGGTATGCCATGAGCCCAAGCGACGTCAAGGAATTGGCCACCGCCAGTTGATTCCCGGTTCGCTCCTGGACTGCCAGCGCGCGGCGATGGCACTCCTCCGCCTCATCAATGTCCCCTCGGTTGGCCGCCATCAGGCCGAGGTTGTTCCAGGCGGTGGCAATCCCGTCTTGGTCACCAAGGTGCTCCTTCAAGGCCAGGGTTTCCCGGTAACAGTGCTCCGCCTGCCGGTAATCGCTCCGGTACCAGGCCACCGCTCCCAGGCTGTTCCAGATCAGCGCCTTTCCCATCGGATCGCGCAATCGCTCGAAAATGACTAACGCGGTACGATGCCGTTTCTCCGCCAACTCGAACTCACCGCGCATGCAGGCAATCCGCCCCTGCAGGTTGTGGGCGCGCGCGACGGTCGCGTCCTCGCGTTCGTTCCCCAACTTCGTCAGCGCCCGCTCGATCGAGGACAGAGCCGCCGAGTACTCGCCCTGGATGTACTGGATCTCCCCCCGATTCAAGGCAAGAGTGGCGAGGAAGCCCTCGCGCGTCGACGGGTCGTCCGACTCGCATGCGGCCTCGGCCTGATCGAAAGCGGCAAGGGCGCGATCATACTCAGTACGCCGTTCCCAGGTCATGCCCTCCTTCCGCCAAAGTTCCGCGACCGCCATCGGAGTAGCGACCAGCGTGCGCGCGCGGGAAAAATCCTCCTGGGCGGCGGCATAGGCACCCTCCAGCAACCGGAGATCCCCCAGTCGCTCGCGCAGCCTGGCCATGGTCTCTCGCGCGTCGCCGCCAGGGCCGATCGCTGGTGACACCGGGTCGTCAAGATAGGCACAGGCTTGCGCGTAGTACTGGGTGGCCAGGGCCGGCGCGTGCACGGCGGCCGCGTGGTCACCCGCTCGCTCCAACCAATAGGCGGCCCGCCCGCGGTCACTTGTCCGGACCAAGTGATAGGCGATGGTTTCCGCGCTGATGTCTCCTCCTTGCTCATGGCGGGCCGCCATTTCAAGTCCGGCCCGTTCGTGCAGACGCCGCCGCTGACCCGGCAAGAGCTCTTCATACAGAGCCTGCCGGAGGAGTGTATGAATCAGGGCATAGCCAGTGCCCTCCTCGCGGAGCAAGCCGGAGGCCACTGCCTCGTCGAGCCCGTCCTCGGCCGCGACTCGATCCTGTCCGGCCAGAAGAGCGACGAATTCGGCACTGAAGCGTACGCCGACCACGGCCCCAGCCCGCAGCAAAACGCGCGTATTCATCGCCAAACGATCAAGGCGCCGAGCCAATGTCTGCCGCACGGTACTGGGCAGCGCCTCCTCCAGGTCCAGGGTGGGAGGCGCTGTCCGATCCCCCATTCCCTCCTGGCGACGATCCGCCAGAAGCGCTGCCAATTCGGTGACAAAGAAGGGATTTCCATTGCATTGTGTGTGCAAAGCGGAGGCGCGCTCGAAGGATAGCGGAGCGCCAAGCACCTGGCCCGCCAGGGTTGAAACCTGCTCGGGCAGCAATCCACGCAGTTCGATGGTGGTCACCCCTCCCTGACGGTGGCCTTCCAGCATCAATTCCCGTAGCGGATGGTTCGCCGGCACGTCGTCGCGCATGGTGCCCACCATGAGCAGACGTACGTCACCGCTCCGCCGCGCGAGGAAGGCAAGAAGGCCCAGAGTTGCCTCGTCAGCCCAATGCAAGTCATCCAGAAGAAGAATGATGGGGCGGCTCTGACCGGCGGCGGCGAGCACACTCCGCACGCCGGCCCACAGACGCGCCCGCTCCGCGCCCGAGTTTCCGAGCGGCGCCGGCAGGGTGAGGCCGGCGAGGGCGGCCAGTTCGGGAACGAGACCCAGCACCGCCTCCGCGCCCAGCAGTTCGCGCCGAAGTGCCCGAACCGGGCGCAGCCGGCTCAAGGCGCGCAGTGCCTCCGAAAACGAGGCGTAGGGCATATCGTGCTCGCCTTCCCCGCTCCGACCCCACACCACGATACATCCCAGCAGGTTCCCTGCCTCCGCCACCTCCTCCGCCAGTCGCGTCTTCCCAATCCCTGCCTCACCGGTCAGGATGACGAGCTGCCCTTTCCCCGCGCGGGCGGCATCCAGGCAGGCTCGAATCCGAGACATCTCGGCCTCGCGGCCGATGAGGTTCCCACTCCCACGCCTGGGGCCGCTGCTGGGCGCGGCCGCCCGCTCGGGGGGCACGGCGGGCACGGACTGTCGCGCCCGCCGGGAAACCGTCTCTCCCACGCGGAGGGTCCGTGCCAGGCTCTCCAGTTCCACCGAGGGCGCCGCGCGCACCTCTCGACGCAAAGCCTGCTTCACCCGTTCGTAGATCCGCAGGGCCTCCGCCCTCCGCCCTTGCCGAGCAAGCATCATCATCAGCCGATGGGCCGCCTCCTCCTGGGTGGGGTCGGCGGTGAGGAGACGGTGCAGGGTCACGACTGCCGCGTCGTGCCTGCCATGGCGGGTAAGAGCTTCCTGCAGCGCCAGCAGCGCCCCATGGCGGCGGAGACGGAACGCCTCGCGCGAGGCCACGCACCACTCGGATGTCTCCTCGGGAAGGAGGTCGCCGGCATAGAGGTCGGCCGCCGTTTCCAGGGCGCTGAGGGGGTCGGCCGCTGTATCCGCCGCCGCCAGGGCGCGCTCGAACGCGAGCACATCCACGAAATCTCGGGGACCAAGGACAAGACTCAATACGTCTCCCTCTTGCACGACATAGCGAGACGGCCGGCCGGCCGGTAAACTGGGCTCAAGCACATGCCGAAGGGCATGGATCGCCGTCGCGACCGCCGACCGCGCGGCCTCCACGGTACCTCGGGGGCTCAATACGGCCATCACGGCTTCACGCCGCACGCGCTGCTGATCGGAGAGCAGTAAGAGCTTCAGGAGGGTCGCGGCGGACTGGCGGCGCCACTCGATGATCGGGCTCCCCTCGACCTCCACCCGAAACTGCCCGAGAAGAAGAATGCGCAGGTAAGGATCGGTCGGCGGCTGGACGAGCCCCGGCTCTTTGGCGCTCTCGGGAAGGCGGATCGGGCCCAGGGCAGTCGAGTCCTCGTCCAGGGGGTTTGCGGGCGCCGCGGGGGAAACCTCCGCGATTTGACCGGCGTCGGACGGCAGATCTTTCCCGACATAGCGGGTCCGCGAGCGTCCGCCTTCACGCCACACCTCATACCAGTACGGGCCGTGCCCGGGCCCTTCGACACACACACGGCAATTGCGCTTTCCGCAGCGCCGGTATTGTTGGCGATAGCGCATGAGCCCTCCAGATCCGAATACAAGACGCCCGTGCCTCGGCCCCGGTGAACTTTCCTTTCCCTCGCGTCGTGGTGGGCCATTCGTCGTATTCCCCGCGATCCATGCCTGGTAGGAATACCCCCAGCGTAGCAGTGGTTCGGGCCGCGCACAAGAACCTACCTGGATATGTAGCGGCTTGGTAATGGCGGGGAAATGCCAATCCAGCATGATGCAAGGGTAGGCGCGAAGAAGCGAAAGGGGGAGCACGCGATGGAAGATCCGCCTTCCACCGGGGCAGGTTGCCAATCTCCCGAACGGTCCACGGGGGAGAGCCAAGATGGCTGATCGGTACCGCGATCTGATCGATGCGTTCCTCGATCAGGTTCGGCAAGACCCAGGCTTCCGCGAGCGCCTGCGGGACGATCCGCAGCAGGCGCTGGAGGCGTCTGGCTTTGGTAACGCGATCAAGGCCCTCCAGCCGGACATCTGGGAGTCGGCGGAAGTGATGGGCTTTGGCTGCGAGGACACCTGCTTTAATCAGTGGAGCTGTGTCAGCAATAGCTGTTATGTCACGATCTAGTAACAGGCTGATGCAGGTCTCCATGTAGCTGTAGGGGCACCCCTCGTGGGTGCCCTTGGCCTGCCACACGAGGGCACCCACGAGGGGTGCCCCTACAAGCCACGGGGCAGCCTACGCCAATCCAGACAAGCCAGCGATGATCATCGTCTCATGTATCGAGCAGATAGGCGAGGCACAGGGCCGTGGTTGCCCAAAGGGCGTCACGATGGGTCCGCTCGAACGAGTGCGAGGCATCGACGCCGGGGCCAATCAGGGCCGCCCGGTAGGCGCCACCCGCGCGCTGCCCGGCGCTGGCATCCGAGCTGTAGTATCGGTAGATGTCCACTTTGTAGGGGATAGCGTGGGCATCGCCCAGGGCGCGCAGCCGGTTGCTGAGCCCGTGATCGTACGGCCCGGAGTCGTCCTTGACGCAAATGGTCACGCTGAATTCATCCGAGGTCTGATATCCATCGCCGATCGCCGCCATGTCCACCGCGATCAGCTCCTCGGTGTCGTCGGGGATCCCGGCGGCCGCGCCGTGGCCCACTTCCTCGTAATTGCTGATGAAGAAGTGGGACATACGAGCGGGGCGCCGGCCGTCGAGGGCCCGGATCGCGCCAAGCAGACAGGCGACCGCGGCCTTGTCGTCCAGGTGGCGCGACTTGATGAAACCATCGCCCGCGACCGTGGTGCGCGGATCCAGGCTCACGAAGTCGCCGACCTCGATCCCCAGGGCCCGAGTCTGCCGGGCGCTGCTGGTCCGCGCGTCCAGGCGCACCTCCATGGTGTCGGCGCCGCGGGCCATCGCCGCCGTGCCGGGCCCATGAACATGGGCGGACGCGGCACTCACCATAATCGTGCCGGAGTATTCCCGGCCACCCGAGGTATGGACCGTGCAGTATTCGCCCTCAATGGCGCTCCAGGGATAACTGCCAAGCTGGGTCAGGCGGAGGCGGCCTTTCTCCCGAATATGAGCGACCATGGCGCCCAGGGTATCCACATGAGCGGCCAGAGTCCGGGCCCCTCCCGATAGGGTGCCAGGCAGGGTGGCGACCAGCGCCCCTTTCACCGTACGCCTGGCCGCTACCCCCAAACGCTCGCATTCCCGTTCAACGAAGGCGATTGCCGCCTCGGTGAAACCGGTGGGGCTGGGGATACGGCAGAGGTCGCACAATATCCGCTCGATATATTCCAGATCGATCGCCGGTATGCTCGTCCCGCCGTCCAAAGTCCTGGCGCTCTCGCTCACTCCCGATCCTTTCCAAGTCTACAGCCTGGCGTGCGGTTCCCCGTCTTTGTCATGGCACCCCTCGTGAGTGCCCCTACCGAACCGCAAGAGCATCTGGGCCAAGCTGCACTATCCCTATCCGGCCCTGACACTACTGTACCCCGTTACGGCACCGCGTACGCGGTGGTCCCGTCCGCCCCGTGCCACGCGACCGGAGTTTGGCTGCTATTGGCTGGACCGGGCCGACCCACCCAATTGGGGTGCCAGATCACGTAGCGCACCCCCCATTGGCGGAGCAAACGGTCGGCGTCCACCGAGGGCCAGCGATTGAGGATGGCGGCGTCGGCCTCATACCCCTGTGGGGTATACCCTCCCACCCCATTGACGATCGGCCGCCAATGGTAGGTGGCATAGTAGGTCATCATTGCCTGATCCGACCAGATGGCGGCATTCTCCTGCCCGATCGGCAACTCCAGCACCGGGGTGTTCGCCGGGCGCCCTTCCAACCACTGGTACACCGCCGGGATCGCCGATCCAACCGCGACCCGAGGGGTGGCAACCGGCGCTATCCAATACTCCAGTAACGCCGCCAGGCACAGGAGGAGGGCGACGCCGCCGGTACGCCCACGGATCCGTTGAAGAAGGCTCCCCATGCCCCACGCGGCCAGCAGAGCGAGACAAAAGTAGCCAATGTAGAAAAAGCGGGCCGGATCGCGGAAACCATGAAAGCCGGGAACATGATCGTACAGCAGCGCGTAGGGGAGAGGAATGCCGTAGACCCGATCGAACACCTTGAGCTGGCGCCCGAGGGAGAGAATGGCCGTAATCACCAGCAGGATGCCGTACATCCGGATCTCGGGGCGAGCGCGCCGGAGACGCCAGCCGATCAGCGCCAGGACGGAGGCAACGATCCCGGGGAACAAATACTGGTGCGCGTCCTGGGCGGGAACCCCAAGCGCCGATTCGGTCCAGCCATAGAGGGAGCTGAAGCGCGGCATGTGGAGAAAATCGCGCAGGTCGGCGGAGAAATAGAGCACCTGGGCTGGACCCCGCACCGTGTCCACCCGGCTCTGCAACTGGAGATAGGGCACGATCACCGGCAGCAACGCCACCCCGGCCGCCGCGGCCGCCGCGACCGCGCCGAGCGCGAACCGTCGGACCAGCGGCCAGCCGGAGATCGTGATATCCAACCCCAGGTAGATCAGGAGGCAGGTGGCGAGAAAGACCGTGTAGTAGATACTGCACAGGGCCTGGAGCACGATGAACAGAGCCATGGATGCCAGTTCCGGCCAGAGCCGTGACGACCTACCGGGCCGGGCGGCGGCGCGCGCCCGCTCCCAGAACAGGAGAATCAGCGCGACCCACTGGCCGGAGAGTTGATTCAGGTGCGAGAGATGCACCATACGATACGGGCTGAAGGCCACGATGATCCCGGCCAGGAAGGCGCCGGCCACGCTTCCGGTCAGCCGCCGAGCCAACCAGAAGGTAAAGAGCCCGCATAGCACAAAGGACAGGAGATAGAGCACGTTATAGGTGAGCGCGGTGTTGTGGCCGCTGAGGAGATAGACCGGGACCGAGATGGGCAGGAGACCCAGGAGATTATCGTTGTAGATCAGGGCATGGGTGTGGGGGAAGTAGATGTTCCCCTGAAGCAATTGGGCCGGATCGGTGGTCAGGGCATGCACTCCCCACGCCACCAGCCACGACTCGTTCGGCGGATCTCCCAGATCCACGGGAAAAGTAGTGGCCAGGCCACGCAGCACCGGCCAGAACATCACGGCGGTAATCGCCGCGTAGGCCAGAAAGGCGAGCAGGCTGTCTCGCCACGCCACGCGGGCCGGCTGAGTGGTTTGGGTGGTCGGAGGCACCATGGCCTCCATCCTACGCTATTTCCGGTAGCGGTGGAAGGCGTACGTTTGGTTCTGCGTCCTGGGCGCGTCGGACTTTTCGCGAACCGTACTTTGCGAGTGGCAGAGTCCGCACTCCACTACGAGGACCGCGTGGCCGGCGAACTCCAGGCGCCGTACCACCTGCTCCTTGGTCAATTGATGTTGGCGGCAGTGGGGGCAGCGGATTCCGGCTTCCTCGAAGTAGGCAATGTTGAGGGTAATTGTCATACCCTTAGTATACGCTCCCTGGTGGTTATCCGACCTATTGGTCGGATCGGACTGATCGGACCGATCCGACCTATTGGTCCGATCGGTTTTTCCCACGGCTCGCGTTCCCAGGCGATCTCGTCAATCACGCGAGTCCATCCAATTCCGGTACCTCAACAGGCGCCGCGCTATACTGAAGATTGGGCAGCCGACTATGGGTGGGAGGTTGCCGCGGGTTGAATCTCCTCCGTCCGCGCCTTCCCCGCGTGGCACCTACTGAATACTTAAGGCATGACCCTGATTAATGCTCGACTGAAATCCCCCGTGTCGCTCGTTGCCGCGGGCCTGATTCTCGTACTTGGGATTGGCACCACTCTCTACCTCCGTGACGATGGCCATGCCGCGTCGCCCGAGGCGACGCAGGTGGAGCAAGCGCGCTCGAAGATCAAACACATCGTCTTCGTCATTCTGGAAAACCATTCCTACGACAACATCTTCGGCCGCTACCCCGGGAGCGCCGGCACCACGACCGCCAGGGATGCCGCCCTGGGAACCTTCCCCATGCCGCACGCGCCCGCCTTCGGCTGGCACGACATCGACCACGAATACCAGAACGCGGTCAGCGGTTTGGCGGGCGGGAAGATGAATGGCTTTTCCCGGATTCCCGGCGCCAATCTCAACGGCGATCGAGCGGGGTTCGACCAATATGACCAGAGCGATATCCCGAACTTCTGGAGTTATGCCCAGCACTATGTCCTGGGTGATCATATGTTTTCCTCCATGGTGGGGCCAACCTTCCCCAATCATCTGTACAGCGTGGCGGCTCAATCCGGCGGCGTGGTCACCAATCCACAAAATAATGCCGCCCTCGCCTGGGGCTGCGACAGTAGCGCCGCCGGCTATACACAGGCGTTGGGGCTGAATGGGAAGCTCCAGAAAGCAGGTACCTGCTTCAACTTCTCCACCATGGCCGACGTGATGCAGAAGATGAAGGTTCCCTGGACCTACTATGCCGCGCGGCAGCCGGACTACGGGTTTCTCTTTTCCGTGCTTGATGCCTTCCCCAGTATCCGGAATACATCGCTCTGGAGCCAGAAGGTGAAGGACCAGACACAGTTCGCCCAGGATGCGCGGAAGGGAGACCTCCCAGCGTTTAGCTGGGTTACGCCGACCTTCCTCGAAAGCACGCACCCGCCGTTCTCCATGTGTGCCGGTGAGAACGCATTCGTGACCAAGATGAACGCCCTGATGCAAGGCCCGGATTGGAGCAGCACCGCCGTCTTCCTGGTTTGGGACGACTTCGGCGGCTACTACGACCATGTGACGCCGCCAAAGGTGGATGCCATGGGGTTGGGGGAGCGGGTGCCTTTGATCGTCATCTCACCCTTCGCCCGGCGGGGCGTAATTTCCCATACTACCTACAGCTTTGAATCGGTGCTCAAAACGGCGGAGGAGATCTATAACCTGCCGTCGCTCACCAGTCGGGACAAAAACGCGCACGACTTGCTTGATACGCTGGACTTCACGGGAAAACCCAATCCGCCGCTGTTACTGAAAACCCGCGCCTGCGCGGCGGGCTTCAGCAAGGCCCAGTACACGTCGTTCCAGCCAGGGATCCTCAGCGCGACGGTCACCAGCACCTTGCATCTCAGTCTGGCCCAGATCTTGCGGCTCCATGCGACCAAGACTCTGTCCCAGATCGCCGCCCAGCAACATGTGACGCGGAATGCTCTGGCCTACAACGTCAAATATGGCTTCTACGCGCTCAGCAGCGCGGCGCAAATGCTGGGATATATTACCCATCAGCAGGAGAATAACGACCGGGTCTCCTACTTGCGAGACTTCAGCGCCCTCCTGGATGTGCCACCCGGGGCAAAGCTCTCCCTGCTGGGAAGCGAGCAGGATATGGCGGCGCTTCCCCGCGGGACACCATTTAAGAAATGACGCGGGCATCCTTCCCTGGCCGGAGCCTCAGCGTGCTCCTCACCGCGATGTCCATCGGCGCCGGGTTCCTCGGCGGGGCCGCTGGAGCGCGCCCAGGGCATGCCGCCCCCTCCGTGATCCTCCGTGTCTGGTACGGGACGGATGATCCAACCGAGGGACCACTCGCCCAGTCCCTGGCCGCGAATTTCCAGAGCAGCCATGCCGGCACGCGGGTGCAACTGACCACCTATAGCCTGGACGACCTCAACAGCAAGTTGCAGCTTGCCCTGAGCGCCGGTTCGCCGCCCGACCTGATCTACACTACCCCCCGAGGGCCTGGACTGCCCAGCTATGTTCGGACAGGCATGCTGCGGGATCTCACCGGGATCGCGCGCCAGAATGGATGGGCGGCCGCCCTGCCGGCGGGGATGCTCGCGGCATACAACGACGCGCTGACCCCTACCGGGCGAGCAAATGGTCATGTCTATGCGGCGCCAAACATGATTGCCGCCGTCGCGGTGCTCTACAATACCGCCATTTTCCGGCGCCTGCGGCTGGCGATCCCTCGTAGCCTGGCAGCGTTCGAGGCCGTGTGCGCGAAGGTGAAGGCGGCCGGGCTGACGCCGATTGGGCTGGGCAACGGGGATGGCTGGGTAGGGGACGATTGGTATCTTACCCTGGTCAACGCCGAGACCGGACCGGGCCCCCTGATCCCTGAGTTGCACCTTGACCCACATTTCAGTTTCGGCGGCGCTCCCTTCCTCGATGCGGGAACTACCCTGCAACGCTGGAGCAGCCTGGGCTACTTTACCAAGGACTTCGGGGGCCTGGACGCGCAGGATAGCATAGCCGCCTTCTTCAATGGACGGACGGCCATGCAGCTTGTGTCCAGCACCGAAAACGGGCAGATTGCCGCCCTGGCCCAACAGACGCACGTACCGGTAGGGGTCTTTGCCTTCCCCAGTACCGACGCACGGCGCCCGCCCGTGACCCCCCAAAGCGGGTATGCCGGCTGGGCGATTCCCCGAGCCGGACGACAGCCTGCCCTGGCGGCGGCATTCATGACTCAGATGCTGAGTGATCCAAGCGCCCGCCGGCTTGCCGCGCATGGATTGCTCCCGGCTCGTCCCCTCGTTCCGGCGGAGATCAAGAGTCTCACCGCGTTCCAGCAAGATTTTCTGAGCGCCCTTCGCGCCGCCACACCCGGCGTGTATCTCGACGGAGCTCCGATCCCGAATCTGAACGCCACCATGGAGGCCAACGTGCAATTGCTCTTGCAGCACTTTGAGACGCCGGCCTTTCTTCCCCGTAGCCTGCAACTCGTCTACGACTCGCATGGAGCCAAAGCGTCCAGTACCCGCACCGATGGTGAGTTCTAGCCCGTCCGCGCGGCCGGCGGACCACCCATCGGCACGCCCGACCCCTAGATTTCCCGGCGGCAAAGCGCGCGCCCGGATCGGCTTGACCCTCTTCGTCCTGCCGGCGGCGCTCCTCTACGCGCTCTTCGTACTCTGGCCGTTGGTGAATCTGAGTATCCTGTCGCTGGAGCGGTGGGACGGATACACGTCTCCGGTTTTTGTCGGCCTGCAAAACTATACCGGCCTGGGCGCCGACCCCGGCTTCGTCCAGGAGGCCCAGCACACTGTCCTCTGGCTGGTGGTCACTTTGACCGTCCCGGTTGGGCTGGGCCTTGTCCTGGCGCTACTCCTGCGCCTGACGCCGCCCGCCATGCGCGCCGTGGCGCGGGCGCTCCTCCTGGTGCCCTTGCTACTGCCCACCGTCCTGATCGCCGTGGCCTGGCGGCTCTTCTATAACCCACTCTCCGGCCCACTAACCAGCCTGCTCCAAGACCTCCGCCTATCCGGTCTGGCCGGTGACTGGCTGGGCGACCCAGGTATCGCCTTGCGATCGCTCCTGGTCGTGGCCTGTTGGGCCTCGTTCGGGCTCAGCATGGTGATCTGCGAGGCCGCGTTGGGGGGGATCAGCCCGGACCTGGTGGCCGCCGCCCAGCTTGACGGGGCCGGGGCCGGCGCCATCTTCCGGACCATTACTCTCCCCGCCTTGCGCGGCGTTCTTCCCCTCGCCACGGTGGCTACCGCCCTGTGCGCCGTTCCCGCCTACGATCTGATCGCCCTGATGACCAATGGTGGACCCGGCTATGCCACCACCACTCTTTCGCTCGATGCCTATGGACGGGCCTTCGGCGGGATGGGGCAGATTGGAGTCGGTGCCGCCCTTGCCTGCCTGCAAGCGTTGGTGGGCATGGGACTGGCACTTATTGCCCTGGCGATCGCGCGGGGTTATGAGCGGGGCGAAGGGCATGGTTGGGAAGAGACCCCGCTCCCTCGTCGCGGCCGGAGCAGCGGCTGGGCGGCGGCAACGTTGATCGTAACTGCCTTCATTATTCTGGCCCCTCTAGTCTGGTTAGTGGTTCTGGCCTTTCGCCCAGCCCCTGGATCGCGGTTCCTGGCTGGGCTCGGCGCCAATCTTGGCGCCATTGGTGAACAGGGTTTCGTCGGGGCCATCGCCACCAGCCTGGAGATGGCATCCGTGGTCGCGGTGGTCACCGCCGTGCTCGCCCTCCCTGCCGCCTTCGCCATCGCCGGTGGCCGTCGCGTGGTTCGCCGGCTGGCGGCGGTGCTCCTGGCCATTGGCCTGTTCCAACCGCTCGCGGTGCTCATCATTCCCCTGTTCTCTCTTCTGGAGCATCTGGGACTGCTGAATACCGCCGCCGGCGTAATGGCGCCCGAGGCGGCCCGTGTCGTGCCTCTGGCCGTGCTTCTCCTCTGGATTGGCGTCCGATCCCTCCCCAGCGGCGTCCTGGAGGCGGCGGCGACCGATGGCGCGGCCCCTCGACAGATACTTTACTTCGTGGTCCTCCCTCTCCTCGGGCCGCTCATGATGGTGATCCTGGCGTGGTCATTCTTGGTAAGCTGGAACGACTATCTCGTGCCCACCGTGGTTATCCAGGACGATAGCCTGATCACCGTCCCCACGGCCCTGGCTCATTTTGTAGGCCGCTTCGATACGGAGTATGGACTGCTTGCCGGCGGAGCCCTTTTGGCGTTGTTGCCGATCGCCGTCCTCTATGCCGGCCTCTACCGGGTACTGGCACGCGGAGCACGCTTGTTAGGGAGAAACATGTGATCGGTCCACCACGACTGGCGCTCATGACGATGACCGCCCTGGCCATCCTTCTTTCCTCGGCCGTCGGAGTGGAGCGCGCGAGGGCGACCGCGGCCACCCAGGGCACGGGAAGCCCTACTCCTCAGGCGCCGCAACCAGCGAGCGCCTATCCAACCGTGGTCAAGATCCGACCCTCCACGCCCGCCTATGCCCTCACCCTGAGGGGAACGGCGGTGAACTTTAACCTCAGCGGCCTGGAGCCGGACTTCGACCCCATCTACAAATTGATCGTTTCCGCCACGCTGCGTGATCGGCGGTCGAAGGCCCTGGCCCTTCCCGATGCCACCTTGATTCTCTCGGCCTATATCGAAGTATTTCAGCCCGACACCACCCCCATTTTGCCTGACCTGTTGCATCCCAATCAGGTGGCGAACAATCTGGCCGGCTTCCTCTCCGGCGCGGCCGCGCTGGTCAATGCCGGCGGCAAAGTCGTCTACCGGGGCAGCCTGGTGGGCGAAATCTTCCAGAACAGCACGGAGAGCCTCGTTGTTGATCTTGAGCCAATCAACCCGGCTGGGAACGCACCGCCCGTCCGTTTGCAGGGCAGCATTGTTTTGCACAAGGGAGGAGACGAAGGCGGAACCTTGCGGGCGCTGACGGCGCTCTCCCGCGTCGCCCTGGCGGTACCTCATGGACCCCTGCCAACCTGGCAGGCGGTGGTGGCCGGCATGAGCGTCCATACGCCGGCCATGATGGGCACGGCGGGCTCGCCGGGAAAGAAGGCGCCCGCCAGGCCCGCGACCATCGCTCCCATGTCACCCACCCGGCAGCCAGCGGCAACCTGTGACCTTGGCTGCCGCGTCCGCCGCCCCTTATCGCTGGGAGGACTGGCACTCGGCGGGGTGATGGTCCTCGTGGGCCTGATAACGGGTTGGCGCCGCACGAGACGCGGATCGGCGCGGCGCGTATTGAGATAAGAGTCTTTCAAGAGGCAATGGGTACGATCCTCCGAGCGCGGTCGATGTGCGCTACCGCCCGGCCACAGTCGGGGGTCGCCTCAATCGAGGGCAAACATTGCTCCTTGACAGACGACTACCTTGGCCTCGCCACTCCGCCCGGCCACAATCCGGCCCGTCGACGATGGCAGGTAAGATAGGCAAACCGCGAGCCGGCGGCATGAATGGCGCGGCTCGCACCGAGAGGAATCAGCACCGCCTGACCCGCTCCCAGCGCATGATCCTTGCCGGCGATGGTGACCACCCCAGCACCGGTCACGGCCACGACCAGCACATCGACCTCGGTATTTACATGCTCGGCCACTCCATCGTCCCCATCAAACACGAGGAGATTAGCGTTCAAGTCGGTGCTTTGCATGGCCCACGCTGGTTGCCGAGCCACGGCATCTCGCGCCAGAGTCGCCAGATCGACGACGGCTGTTGGGTCGCCTTCACTTGGCATGGGGCACGTCCCAGCTCAGATTGCTGGCCTCCGGCGGGGTATCCTCACCGGAGGCCAGCGGCCACGCTATGGTTGCAGTAAGGCCGATGTCCCATGGACCGGGGCCCCGTTAGGGATCGGTTGGTAACTGATCGCGCCATTGGCGTTCAGTCGTGCCTGGGAATCCCCCCAGACGACCCACACGCAGTTACACTGGCTCCGCTGGAGAGCTACGCTTACCAGTTCAGCGGAACCAGGCGCGCCGCCAACCGCCAGGTACTGCACGACTTCGCCGGTGGCCAGAACATGGGTAACTTGTCCTGACCAATCCACCTGCCACCAGGTGCCGTCGGGACCACACACGGTAGGGCTCATATCTATCTCGTCGGGATTGGCCGGCGGAATACATTGGGTTTGCGAGTCCGTGAGTCCCTGGCTACCGTCCGAATTGGGGAAGGTACCGTCGCCTCCCCCCGTAATCTGCTGGTTCGACCAGGGATCACCGCCCGTCACTTGCTCGGCGTAAAAGCCGTTCTGTAAGGGGATCTGGGCAATCCGCAGCATCTGGGTCAGCATCAAAGGAAGGAGGAGGACCGCGGCCAGCACCATCATGGCATGGCGGCCGGCAGGCGAGGAACGGGAGGAAGCCGCCCGGAGGCGGCGCGCGGCCAATCCTTTGAGGGCGGCGCGAAATTCGGCGGCGGTGGCGTAGCGATCGGCTGGATTGAGCGCCGTCGCGCGGGCTAGTATGTCCTCCATCCGCGGGGACACGGCAGGGTTGAGGTGGCGGGCGGGCGGGAAGGTAAACAGCGGCTGCTCGGCGCCAGGGTGTTCCGGATCATAACCCGTGACCATCCGATGCAGGGTGGCTCCCAGGGAATAAATATCGCTCTGGGGGGTTGCCAGACCCTGATATTGCTCGGGAGGCGCGTAGCCGGGGGTTCCGATCACCGTGCCGACCGCTCCGGTCTGGAACTGGCGCGCGATGCCAAAATCCACCACCGCCAGCCTGCGATCCGGGTCACTCCAGGGAGCGCGGGCCAGCACGTTGGCCGGCTTGAGGTCGCGGAAAATAACCGGCTCTGGCCGGCTGTGGAGATAGGTCAATAAATCGCAGAGCGCGAGGCCCCATTCAACGGCGGTCTGCTCCGAGATCGGACCTTCCTGGCCTACCTGCTCCTCCAGATTCACCCCTGGGACATATTCCTGGACGATATAGCTGCGATCCTCGTCACGGAACACACTGTAGAACAGAGGAATGAGCGGGTGGCGGAGCATGCTGAGCAAGGCGCTCTCCCGCGCGAACCATGCCTCGGCCTCCCGCACCTCTTCCGGACTGGAGTCCGGCGCGGGCCGCAGTTCCTTGATCGCTACCGTTCGATTGTCAAGCACTGTATCAATAGCGAGATAGACCGTACTCATCCCGCCGTGGTGGAGCACGCGGTCCACGCGATAGCGCCCGGCGATCGTTTCACCAGGGCGACGAGCGCCGGTGACCGATGATCCAAGAAGGCCGCTGACCGGGCAACCACTATCTGACGGATGGAACAGCCCGCAGCGCGAGCATGGTGCTTGCATGAGACCCTCCCTGCTTGTTCCTGTAGTGGGTCATTACCTACTTGTTAGGATACAGTACATTGGCCACTTTGTCGCTGCCGGCGGCAGGGGAAATTCGGTCCCCGGTTAGAGCAACAACCGAGCCAGATACCACGGGCTCAGCACTTCATACGGCGAAAGGAAATCGCCGGTGACGCCAAGTAGCGCGTCCGCCAGATGGCGCCGGCGGCGTAAACGGCCGCCAATATGCTCAAAGAGCCGCCGCCGGGTGGTCACTTCGTGCACGATAACCTCAACCAGGCGCTTCGGGGCGAACTCCATCTGGTACCGCCAGGCAAACTCCCGGAGCGGGCGGGCGTCGACCTCGCCTCGGGCCAGGGCCGGGCCGCCTACGCGCGCCGCGAGTTCAGCCCCGCGCATCCCGCGATAGATGCCCTCTCCGGTATAGGGATCATAATACCCACCGGCATCACCGATCAGCATCACCCCGTCATCCACGCGCCGGCGCACCCGCCCGGCCAGGCCACTGGTCGTCCAGGGTCCGGCCACGATCTCAGCCTGACTCAACCGCGATCCTAGCTGGGGGAAATCGGCCAGTCGCGAGAGAAAGTACCCAGTGACATTGGCTGATCCGCCGCCGAGGCGCATGCCTTCCGAGCGAGGCACCACGATAGACACATTGACCAGGCCGCCGGCTTGCGGCGCGAGCCCAGCGTAGCCTCGGGAAGACATGTGCATCTCGCCATAGCCGCCGATGTCGTTTAGTCCCCGCATGTGCGCGACGATGGCAATTTGGCGGAGCCGCCGGGACGGGAGAGCCAGGTTTAAGCGGCGGGCCACGGTGGAATGTACGCCGTCGGCCGCGATCAGCAGGGGCGCCCGCAGGGAGAACGGCCGGCCATCCGTCGAGCGTCCGCCGATCAGCCGCCCACCGGACTCGAAGGAGCCGACGCTCTGAACCGACCACCCCTCCCGCACCTCCACTCCGGCGCCGCGCGCGGTCTCCAACAGCACGGTATCGAGCAGGAGCCGGGGAACGGTGAGCCCAACCGCTCGCGCCGGATCCTTGCCCCCACGAGCCGCGTAGGTGCCGCGGAACGGCGGCCGTTCGTAGGGAAAAATCTCGAAGCCGCGGAGGCCGCCATGCGGGACGGCTCGTACGGCCTCCAGGGCTCCCAGCCGGGCGAGCAACGGCGTGACCTCTGGACTGAGCGCCTCGCCGCAGGGCTTTGGTCGGGGCATGCGCCCTTTTTCCAGCAGCGTCACCGCGAAACCCTGGCGGCGAAACAAGATGGCCGCCGCCGCCCCGGCTGGGCCGCCGCCCACCACGACCACGTCTGGGCCGTTCTCGACCATTCAGGCCGCGTGCTCGGGAAGGCGAGCTTCCTCTCGCAACAGGATCCGTGCTCCCTTAGACACGTACAGGGTAAGCACATCAAGGATGCGTTCGCGGGCCTCCTCTATGGTTCGCCCCTGTGTATGGCAACCAGAAATGGAAGGAACCTCCGCGACCCACCACCCAGCTTCGTCCCGTTCATAGACTACGGTAAATGTGGTCATGTGATCCCTTACTTC
This sequence comes from Chloroflexota bacterium, assembly GCA_035534995.1. GTDB lineage: Bacteria > Chloroflexota > UBA5177 > JANWHV01 > JANWHV01 > JANWHV01. The sequence continues at coordinate 36,488 of DATLQX010000386.1, forward strand.
GGCGTAGAACCAGGCAGCCGTGTTGCCGAAGATGTTCGAGCACCCGCGCTCCCGACATAAGCGTAGTGTAGCCCAGCCAGAATGATCTGTCGATGCACGCTCCCCCATGATCGGGCATCCTTATACATAGGAGAGGTGTAAAGACGAAATCGGGGGTGGACCATCCGCGTCGAGAATCGCACGACTATCGCGGCGCCGCTTGAGACCATTTTCCGCCTGGCGGCGCGCGTGGAGGACTGGCCGCGGATCCTGGCGCACTACCGGAAGGTGGACGTGCTGGCCGAACGGCCCGAGGGGCGGATAGTGACCATGGCCGCGTTCCGCGCCGGCGTGCCGATACCCGTGAGCTGGAAAACGCTCCAGACCATTGACCCAGACTCCGGGCGAGTGCGCTACCGGCACATCGGCGGGGTGACCCGGGGGATGCTGGTGGAGTGGCGCCTGACCTCCGGACCGCGGGGAGTCGAGACGACCATCGTCCACGACTTCGCCCCGCCCTGGCCCTGGCCCGGTCCCTGGCTCGCCCGCGCCGTTATCTGCGGGTACTTCGTGCACGCGATCGCCGATCAAACCCTGGCCGGGATCAAGATCATTGCCGAAGGACCGGCCGCCCGCGAACGGCCGGGATCATGAGCGCGCTTGGGCGGTCGGATCCTCGGCGCCGGCGGGTGGTCATCACCGGAATTGGCGCCGTAACGCCGATTGGGATTGGCCGCGCGAAGTTGTGGCAGGGAGTGACCCGGGGGGTCTCGGCCGTGGACACCATCACCGCGTTCGACGCCTCGGCCTTCCCGTCGACCATGGCGGCGGAAGTGCGGGATTTCAATCCCCGCGACCATCTCCCCGCCAAGCTGACCCATCGGATGGATCGCTATGCCCAGTTCGCGGTCGCGGCGGCCCGCATGGCCATCGAGGACGCGGGCCTGGAGCCAGAGGCGATTGAGGACGGACGAGGGGGGGTGTATCTGGGTTCGGCCCTGGGCGGCACGGCGGGCGCCGAGGCTGAGCACGTCAAGTTCATGGCGGGCGGTTTGCGGGCTACCAATCCTTTGCTCGCCCTTTCCGTGTTCGGCGCCTCAGCCAGTACCAACGTGGCCATGCATCTCGGCTTGACCGGCCCGTGCACCTGTAACGCGGATGGCTGTGCCGCCGGCGCCATCGCGGTGGGTCAGGCATTCCGCGCCGTGCGCGATGGACTGCTGGATGTCGCCATGGCCGGCGGAGCCGAGGCGCCGTTGATGCCCCTCACCTACGGCGCCTTCGCCAGTATCCGCGCTATGTCCATGAGGAATGACGATCCGGCCCATGCGTCTCGGCCCTTCGACAAGGACCGAGACGGCTTCGTCATGGGTGAAGGGGCGGCCATCTTGGTCCTGGAAGAACGCGAGCACGCCATCCGCCGGGGCGCGCGGCCATTGGCCGAGATTCGAGGCTTTAGCCAGAATTGTGATGCCTACCGCATGACCGCGCCCCTGCCCGACGGGTCGGTGGCGGCGCGCGCCATTCAGCAAGCTCTCCGAGATGCCGGCATTGACGCCGAGGACATTGATTATGTCAAGGCCCACGGCAGCAGCACCCCAATGAATGATGCCACCGAAGCGTTGGCCCTTCACCGAGCCCTGGGGGCGTACGCCGCGCGTATTCCGGTGAGCGGCACCAAGGGCTTGCACGCGCACGCCCTGGGAGCCAGCGGAGCCATCGAAGCGGCAATCACCGTGCTGGCGCTCAAGGAGGGGTATCTCCCGCCAACCGCGAATCTGGTCGCTCCCGACCCGGAATGCGCGCTCGATCTCATTCAGGGACCGGGCCGGGAGCGGCGGGTCCGTTTCGCCCTCTGCGACTCCTTCGGCTTCGGCGGCATCAACGCGGCCCTCATTCTTGAGGCCGCAACCGGAGACTGAGATCCCCTGGAATGGACGGAGAGAGCCGGGGACCGTGGTCGCCGGCTCTCTCCGTCCTCTCAATCATTCATACCGCAGCGCCTCGGCCGGGTAGACCCTTGAGGCTTGCCAGGCCGGCAAGTACGTGGTGAGCAGCGAGGCCAGATAGGCGATGAGCACGATCACCCCGATTTGCATCCAGGGGACGTTGAGGGCGATACTGTTGTCAGTTTTCGCCTGGAAATCCACCAGATTGCGGGCGAGGCCAAGCCCGAGACCCACCCCCAACACCGTGCCAAGGATCGCCACGAAGCTGGATTCTAGAAGGAACGTGGTGCGCACCATGGTGCGCTGAAAGCCGATCGCCCGCATCATTCCGATCTCCTGCCGGCGCTCCACCACCGATCGGGTAGCCACCACCCCAAGAGCGGCGATGCCCACGATCAGGCCCAGGCCCATGAAGCCCTCAAGCAGATCGAACAGGCCCGTCGCTACCGCCTCGTTATTGTTGAATTCCTTCTGGGACTCTTTCACATCCAGCCCGTTGCGCAAGAATGCCTTCCCCAGGGCGAGGGCGGTCGCGTGAACGTCCACTCCCGGCGCCACGCGGAAGACGAAGAAGTTTGGCTGCACCATGGGCAGGCCCGCGGCGGTGAGGGTGCGCTCTCCGGTGTAAATACCGGCGGTGAGGTCGCCCAGCACGGCGGCGCGCCGATCGAGAATCCCGATCACCTTCAAGGGCAGAATGGCTCCGGTTCGATTGTCGCGTACCTGAATGGTCACCGGCTTGAAGGTACTATCCTTGTAGTAGACCCCGCTAAGCGCGAATGATCCATTGGCGCCTCCGCTCGAATCGGAGTTGATGATGTTGCTGTCCACCACGGCGTAGCCAGGATGATCGCGAAGGGCTTGCCACACCCGCGCGTCGCTGCCAAAGCCGATGGCGCGCGAATGGAGCGTGAACTGGGTGGTGTTGAGATAGTTGGTATCCAAAATGTTGGCAAAATAATCTTGCCAGTTCTGCTTCGTCTGGCCCGGTTGCCGCACGCCCACGTTGACATTCGCCATGCCACCCACCGCCGTGATCCCCTTCAAAGTGGGATTCGCGGCCACCTGGGCGGCCGCGTTCTGGATCGGATTGTTGGGGTTGACCGCGCCATAGATCTGGTAGCCACCGGTATCACGGTTCATCACCAGGGTGGATGAGCTACTACCAACCAGGACGGACATGAACATCAAGGTGAAAATCACCAAGCTAAACATGGACAGGGTCAGCCCGGTGCGGAACTTGTGCTGGGTGGGGTAGGTCACGGCCATCTTGATCATGGGCGCCAGATGGCCGATCCCACCAAACACCACCAAAAGAGCGCCCAGGAGGATGTCGATGTTATACATGACAGTCCACACGGCGCCCAGCACCATCATCAGCCCGGAGAGGAAGAACATCTCCGGGCCCGCGTTCAGGGCCGGCACCCCCAGGTTGCTCCAGAAGTCGAATGGAAGCAACCAGAACACCACCAGGCCGAGTCCGGCGGCGGAATAGCCAATGCGATTCCGGATCGGATCGGGCACGCCCGCGCCTTGCATGATCCAGCGCGCCAGCATGGCCGCTCCAATGATCAGCAGGGAACCGCCCAGGCTGAAGAATCCCTGCTGCGTGGTACTCAGCCCCAGGAGCAAAATCAGAAGTCCCGCGATCAAAAAGAGCGGCCCACGGGCGAGAAAAGCGAGAAACAGGTGCCGAAGGTACCACAGCACCCGAAGCACCAGATAGCTAATGCCGAGCGACGGCTTAAGGCCCATCGGCAGCGCCACCAGCCAGAAAATAATCCGGAACTTACTCTTCCCAATGGCCGCGAATTCCGCTTTCGTCTGCTCCCACGCATGGCCGGCGTGTGTCTTGACCCCAAATTGCTCGGGGAGATCGCGGATGGCGGCCACCACGTTGAGGCGGCTCACGCGCACCGAGGAGACGGCCACCGTGATGAAAGTCACCAACGCTCCAAGGCAGAACGCGACCACCAGACTCCGCGGCTCGACATGGCCGGTGAGGGAGAAGTCGGAGGAGACGTTATTGATCACGGCGGTGAGAATCCGCACCATGCCCAGTCCGACCGCTACCCCCAGGATAACCCCCACCACCGCCGAACCGAGATCGTAGGTATAGCCCTCGAAGAGAAATTGCTGGATCAAGTGCCGTCGCTGGGTGCCGACCGCCCGCGCCATCCCCATCTCGGGCCGCCGTTCGGCCGCCAGCATGACGAAGATGAGGAAAATCAGCATCACCCCGGCGGCGATCGAGAAGAGGCCGAAGACTACGAAAATGGACGTGAATACGCTGCCAAAGAGATCCGCGGCATTCAGACCGTTCTTCTTCAGCGGCTCCACATGATAATCGCTGATCGAG
>DATLQX010000387.1:0-18196 GCA_035534995.1 Chloroflexota bacterium
GCTGGAGCCTCCGGCGGACCCTCCGCCACCTGGCGGCGACCGAATTATTCTATTCGGCCTGGCTGGATGAACCGCTACCAGATCAGCCGATCGCCCGCTACACGGAGGCGAACCGGAGGATGCGCGAACGTCTGGGAGAAACGCTGGCTCGATCGGAGTGGCCGGAGATGAGCGTGTTCGACAGCGACGCTCTGCCTACTACTCTGGAGCGGATCATGCGCGAGGCATTGGAAGCGGAAAAGGCACTGCTTGCCGGCGTATAGGGGGGCCGTGGTCGCGGACGCACTGCCGTTTGTCCCGCTAACTGTGTTTGGTCAGGTGAGCTCAAGGAGCAAGTCGGCCAACTCCCGTGGCATCGTCCACACGGCCGCATGACCCGTTGGCAGTTCCCGATAACGCCACTGCTTGTCCTCACGTACGCGCTGGGCCACGGCCTTGTAGTGCGCGAAGAACGGAATGTCCGGCTTGTCCGCGCAGTAGATGTAGGTGCGCGCAATGGCACGCGCGTGCGCATTCGTCACGGCCAGAGGCTGCGTCCAGGTGTTGAGGAGCGCGTCAGTGCGTGGACGATTGTCGCTCACCGGGATGGCGAAGGGAATCCGCCAACCATCGCCCTTTGTGCGCGCTATCTCTTCAAAGTCCGACATGACCTCCGGCCCAAGAAGGTCAGAGGCCGACTGTCCATCTTGCGGCACGCGCGCGTCCAGGTAGACCAGGTGGTCAATGCGCTCCGGCAGTTGCTCCGCGGCGCCGGTGATGACCATCCCACCGTAGCTCCAACCTACCAGCACGACCGCATGCAGGTCTTCGTAGGCCAGGACGTTCACGATGTCCTGGATGTGGGTGTCCAGCGTAATCCCTGGATGGCGCAAATGCACGCGTTCTCCCAGGCCCGTGAGCGTGGGCGTATAGACCTCATGACCCGCGGCCCGGAGCAATGGCGCCACTTGGGACCATGCCCAGCCACCGTCCCAACTGCCGTGAACAAGTACGAACGTTCGCCGCTCGTGCGAGAGGTTGCGCTCATTCTGATTCATCGCCCGCTTCCTTCCCTCGATTCACACAGCCCGTCAAACGATCAAGCCAGTGCATTCAACAGGATCGCCAACGGGAGATTACGGTCCCGTTCCGCCATCGAAATATCCACATCGCGGCACAGCGCGGGTGGCGCAGAGAATCAGGGTGAGCCGATCGGCAGTTCCCAGCGGATCTCGCCGTCCTGCATTCCGCGTTCCCTCATGCCGAGGCGGCGGAGCACTCGTTGCGAGATCAGGTTGCCGGGCTCGGTGTGCGCGATCAGCAGTCGCACCTCGGGCCTGGCACGGAGCCAGCCGACCAGGGCCGCTGTCGCCTCGCCCGCGATTCCCTGTCGCTGAAAGGCGGGGAGCACGCTATACCCAAGTTCCACGGTTCCCAGCTCCTTGGGCGGTCCGCGGAAGCCGATGTCTCCCACCACTACCGCGTCGCTCACCTTCACGATCACCCACACGAACCACGGATAGTGGGCCGGATCAGCGGCCAGGAGGTCCGCGAACCAGGGAAGTGCTTCCGCGAGGTCAGTCTGGGGCCAGTCGTCGGAGATCCGGGCCGAAAGGGCGGTGGAAAGTCCGGCCCGGTTGTCGATCACGGCGCGCGTCATCTCCAGGGTGAGCGGCATCAGGGTCAAGCGGGGCGAACGCAGCATGATTTCGGGTGTCATCGCCTGTGCTCTTCCCCTGCCCGGACAATCCCGGCCGCGGTGCCTGGTGCTCTCGGCATGCTCAGGCCGATACCGCGAGCGTTGGCTCCGCGTCCGCCAGGAAACGCGCCCCATGGATGACCAGACGGGCATGCTCTACTTCCATGCAGCGATCCATGACCACGGTGAGGCCGTTCGCGCTCGCGAGGGCCGCCCCCTCCTCGCTGATCACCCCGAGTTGGGTCCACACGGCTCCTACCCCCGCCGCCACCGCCTCCGCTACCACGCCCGGCACGAACTTAGACCGGCGAAAGACATCCACCACATCGATCGTTCCCGGCACATCGGCCAATCTGGCATATGCCTGGCGGCCCAACACTTCCCTTTCATTGGGATTGACCGGGATCACCTCGTACCCATGATCGAGGAGGTAGCGAGCCACGTTATAGCTGGGTCGCTCCGGCTTACTGGAAAGGCCCACCATGGCAATGCGATGGGCGGTGCGCAGCAGGAGAGCGACCCGAGCGTCTGAAGGGTTTTCCATCCACGTTCCTCCGGAACCCGGAACTATCCGGGGCTATTTCTTGGTTCGTTCGCGGGCCCGCGTTTCCGATCGGTGAGCGCCCGCCTCTCCTTTTATTGTAGGGGCCGCCACAAGCCCCATTCGGGGGGTATCCACGAACCGCGCCAGGCCGGCGCGAACCGAGGGGAATGGCGTGATGGTGCGGGGCACGGAGGGGATCAGGTGGCCGACCGATAGAGTTGATACACCTCGATACTCAGCCCGATCCCCTGCCAGAATTGGAGGGCCCGCGTATTGTCGCGCAGCACCTGGGCGGTGATCACCACGGCGCCCAGGCGCCGTAACTGGGCGAAGGCTGCTTCCGCCAGGGTACGTCCATGGCCGCGCCGCCTATAGGCTGGAGCAATGTAGAACTCCTCCACGATGCCCGTGAGGTCACTCGCGCGATACCAGGGCCGCTCAATCCGCGCGATAGCACATCCGACAGGGTCGCCGTTCCCTGGTGCCTCGGGCCAGAGGAGGAGGATCACCACCGTGCCGGATGCCAGACCGGCCCGAAAGGCCGCGATATAGTCGTCATGCCAGTAGCCGGCTGGGTCGGCGGACGGATCCCATTCCCGCAGATAGTCGGCCAGCAGGCGGCGGAGGAGCGGCATCTCGCTGTCCTGTAAGGGGCGAATGATGGGCATGCCTATGTGCCTCCGGTAGTAGGCGATCTCGATGGCCACTCTGGGTGATCAAATGCCCAGGAGGATACGCATCCGATCCGCGATGATATCCAGGGTTTCCATAGATAGACTTCCCCAGTGGTTGAGAATTTGGTTGCGTGAAATGGTCACCACCTGATCACACATGATAAAGGATGGCGCGCGAATGCCGCCCTCGGGGGGTTGCACCGGCACATGATACGGGATGCCACGAGCCGAGCGGGTGAGCGGCGCCACGATCAGGAGATCGGCTGGTCCATTGCTAAAGGCATCGATCGTGAGGATCGCCCCCGGTCTCCGGCCATCTTGCTCGTGGCCGCGCGCGGGAACAAAATCGATGAGCCAGATATCCCCGCGTCTAAAGGGGATAGGGGTCATCACTCATCCCATCACCGAGCGCATGTTCAAACACAGCATGCTCACGGTCAAACGCCGCCGACGCAGCGGCATCGGCCCGCAAACGTGCGTAAGCCCTATTTGCTTCCTCCACGATGATCATTCTGCGGTACGACTCTACCGCTCGCGCCACGACTTCCTGCATGGAGGTACCCAGGTGTTGGGCAATCTCATCAGCCGCTTGGCGGGTCGCTCGGTCAACGCGCATAGTCAGTGATGCCGTGGATCGCGTTCGATGTGGCGTCGCCATCTTTATCCGCTCCTGAGTGACTCTAGATGCGCACCTGAAAGTATACAAAATCCGCGGCGGAATTGTATACCAATTTGAGAGTATACCTGCTCATTGACAGCAGCGTATCCCCTGCCTATACTGGCAAGGCGGGGTAGGCAACCAGGTGGTCCCATGCCGACGTAGCTCAGTTGGCAGAGCAGCTGTTTCGTAAACAGCAGGTCAGCAGTTCGAGCCTGCTCGTCGGCTCCCTTTCCCTCTGGTTTGCCTCCCTGCCCTCTCGGGCTGGGTCATGCGCGGCCTGCCCCTACCCCAGGACTCTCTCACCGCCGCGATTGCCCTCCAGGATACCGTAGCCTTACCATGCAACCGGGTACACTGTGAGCCACGAGCAAAAGAGGCCAGGGAACACTCCTATGCATAGAGGGCACGAGTATTGTTGTCCCGGCGGCCGGGTATCCCAACCCTTGGGGATCTCCTGAATGTTTGAGCGACTGGGTCGGGCCATGTATCACGCCCGCTGGGCCGTGCTCGCCGTCTGGCTGCTGGTCCTGGCCCTCAGCGCGCCGTTCGCGCCCCATGTCAGCCATGTGCTCAAGGGCGGCGGATTCGCCAACGGGACCAGTGAATCGGATCGCGCCACCAACCGTCTGGTTGCTGATCTCGGCGTCCCTCCCAGCAGCCTGACCGTGATTTTTACCAGTCCTAGCCTCCGGGCAACCGATTCCCGATTCCAGCAAGCCATGCGAGCCGCGCTGGCCCCAGCCGCGCACCTCCAGGATGTGTCACGAATCGACACCTATTACAATCATCGCCCATCGGTCCTGGACCAACGGATGATCTCGAACGATGGTCACTCGGCCCTGGCGATCCTGGATTACACGGTGAGCTTCGATCTGGTTCAGGGGTTGGTGCCGACGGTTCGGGCTACGATCCACAGTCCCCTCCTGCGGGTGCTGACCGCTGGAGATGGCGCGGTCTTTGGCGATATGCAGACGGTCTCCGGGTCCGATTTGGCGAAGGTCGAACGCTACACCTTCCCGATCGCGCTCATCCTCCTGGTCACGATATTCGGCACCCTGGTCGCCTCGGCGGTGCCGATCATTACGGGCGCCGTGTCGGTGGCGGCTACCCTGGCTCTGCTCTACTTCATCGGCCAGCATGTCGATACCTCGGTCTTCGCCCTCAACGTCACCACCATGATCGGCCTGGGGGTGGGGATCGACTACGCGCTATTCGTGGTCAGCCGCTTCCGCGAGGAAGTCCACCGGCGCCCGGTCGAGGAGGCGGTGGCGATCGCCGTGGGGAGCGCCGGCCGGGCGGTGTTATTTTCCGGGGTCACGGTGATGATCGGGCTGGCTGGGCTCCTGATCTTCCGCTCCCCGGCCCTCCGCTCGATCGGGATGGGCGGTAGCCTGGTCGTCCTGATCTCGGTGATCGCCGCGCTCACCTTGCTCCCCGCGCTCCTCTCCATCCTGGGGCCGCGGGTTGACGCCCTGCCCATCGTTCCCTGGCGGACCAATGCCAACAGCCGCTTCTGGCACGCCCTGGCCACCGTGGTAATGCGTCGTCCCTGGCCGGTGATCGCCGGGGTTCTAGTCGTGGTGGCCATCCTCGCGCTTCCGGTTCGGATGCTGCATCTGAACGTGCCCGATGCCACCATCCTCCCCAAGAGCGTCCCTTCCCGGCAGGGCTTCGACCTTCTGAATCAGCAGTTCGATCAGCAAAAGGACGATCCGGTGGTGGTGGTGATCCATGGCACGGGCACCTTGCTGACCTCAAGCCGCGCCGGAGCCTTCTATGACTACGCGCACACTCTCAGCCAGCTTCCTGGAGTACGCACCAACGCCGTGAAAAGCCTGCTCTCGCTGGCTCCCGGTATCTCACGGAGCCGCTTTATCGCCCTTACCAGCCTGGCCGGCGGCGCCATTCCCCCTGCCGCCCTGCGGCTGTACGCGGCGCGGAACACCACGGTGATCGTGCTGCCGCCCGTCCCAGGACAGAGCGAGCAGCAGTTGGAGCAGCTGGTCCGTCGCGTACGGGCGGTCCCTCTGGGCGCGGGATTGCACCGCGACGTGGGCGGTTTCAATGCTGGGGTCATGGACTACCTGACCAACCTCTATAGCCAATTTCCGCTCTGCATTGCTTTCGTGGTGGTCATCACCTACCTGGTGCTCCTGGTTCTGCTCCGTTCGGTGATTCTTCCCCTCAAGGCGGTGCTGATGAACGCGCTCAGTTTGCTTGGCGCCTATGGAGGCGTGGTCTGGGTATTTCAGGAAGGCCATCTCAGTGGCCTGCTGAACTTTAGCCCTACCGGCTATGTGGATGAGATCACCCCGATCATCATGTTTTGTACCTTGTTCGGCCTCTCGATGGACTACGAGGTGTTTCTCCTCAGCCGGATGCGCGAGCAATTCGTCCGCACGCAAAAGAACGCCGCCAGCGTGGCCTATGGACTGGAGCGAACGGGGCGTATCGTCACCAGCGCCGCCCTCATTTTGGTGGTGGTGGCCGGCAGCTTTGCCTTTACCGATATTGTCCTGGTCAAGGCCGTCGGTTTGGGACTGGCCTTTGCCATTCTCCTCGATGCCACCTTGATCCGCTGCCTCCTGGTGCCCGCCACCATGCGGGTATTGGGCGATTGGAACTGGTGGCTGCCCCGTCCACTCCGGAGCCTTCTGGGCTCCAATTTTCCGGATCGCGACCGCGATTCCGGAAGCCGGTACGTTGCCTAAGCCAAAGGACGACGCTATGTTTGTCGCTATCAATCGGATTACCGCCCCCGCCGGGGCCGCCGAGCACCTGGAACGGGCTTTTGCCCACGCGGGTAATCTCCAGGGAATCCCAGGCTTCACGAGCTTTCAGTTTCTCCGGAGTACGCGCGAGGGCGATCCGCGAGAATACCTCGCCATCACGCAATGGGAGACGCGGACCGCCTTCGACGCCTGGACCAAGAGTGAGTCGTTCCGCCAGGCCCACCAGGGCGCCGGCGGCCCCGAGGCGCCCGCCGCCCGCCTGGATACCTATGAGACCGTGGAGACACCCTGACCGGAGATTGTCATGATGGGACTGATAGGCCCGTCGTGCCCGATGACTGATGCACAATTGAAATCCTTATTTACGCCGAGACGCCCCTGGACGCGGCGCGGCTATCGGCGGTGCGGGCGGCAGTGCGGCAACTGCTGCGCGGCCACGAGCCGTTCCCCGCCATTGTGGTGGACGGAGCTTGGAACCTCATTGAGGCCAATTCGGGTCTGGCGTGGTTCACCGAAAGCGTGGCGCCGGATCTGCGGGCACCTCCGGCCAACGCATTGCGGTTTTGCCTGCATCCCCAGGGGATGGCTCCACGGATTGTGAATCTGGGTGAGTATCGGGCCCACATACTTGGCCGCTTGCGTCGTCACGTCGTCCACGACGCCGCCCCTGAACTGGCCCGGCTCTACGACGAGCTACGGGCCTATCCCTGTGACCAGCCCGAGCCAGATATTGAGTTGCCCGGTCCCAGCGCCATATTCGTGCCGCTCCGCATCCGCCGCGGCAGCCGAGAACTGGCCTTCTTCAGCACCATTGCCACGTTCGGTACCCCGCTCGACATCACGGTTGCCGAACTGGTTATCGAGTCGTTCTTTCCCGCAAACCCCGAGAGGGCGACCATCCTGGGCGCCGGCCCGCCGGTTTCCGGCACCGTCTAGAGCCCAGATTCCCCGTTGCGGAATAAGGCCGCCGTGCCGACTTTGTCGGGGTGCCCCTACACACGATCGCTAACGATACCATCTGAAAAGATTCTAACCGAGCGGCTCCAGAAACTCCACCAGCAGGGCGTTGAATCGATCCGGAACCTCCATGTTCGGCAGGTGAGCCGTGTCCGGCCACTCCACCTTTCGGGCGCCTTTGATTCCGTTTGCTAAAAGATCCGCCGTTTCCAGCACTCCCGGTTGATCGTGCCGCCCCACCACTACCAGAGTCGGGACGGTGATCTCCCCCAGGCGGCCAATGGCCGGCGGCTCTATCTCTTTCGTCTCCAATTCCGGATCGTCCCGCTGAATCAGGGCCAGGTCCATGTCCCGAACCCGCTCGCGCACCGACAGCGGCACATCTTCCGGCGCTCGTCCCACGCCGTCCACCCACATCCTCACCTCTAGCTCGACCGCTTCCGCCTGGTTGCCGCCGGCCAGGGCGGCATCAATGGCTTCCCATCCCGCGAGCGTAGTGGGGTCGATATGCCGATACCCGCTAAGTCCGGCGTCCACGGCCACCAGGGCCGCGACGTCCTCGTGGTATTCCAGGGCAAAGTCGATGGCCAGGCTGCCGCCCATCGAGCAGCCGACCACGAAAGGCCGATCGATGCCGATATAGGCCAGAAGGCTGGAGAGGTCGTCGGTAAGGGAGCATGGCACACCCGGCTGCTCGGAGCGGCCAAAGCCGCGTACATCGAAGCGTACCAGGGTAAAGCGATCGGCCAGCGCCTCCCATTGCGGATCCCACATCCGGCAATCGGCGATGCCTGCATGGATAAAGAGGAGGGGATGGCCCTGGCCCGTAATCTCATAATAGAGGCGGGTGCCGTTAACCGGGGCATACCCGCTTTCCGCCCTCGTGGTCATACGATCCTCACCGGTCGGCGAACAATACGCCGCCCTTTGCCTTATCCGTTTTGGGGTTCTCGTGGATGATCACCGTAACCTGGTCGGGCCCTACCTCGCAGGTTTCCACCACCGCGCGGGTGATTTCGCGGACCAGTCGTCGCTTCTGGTCGAGGGTTCTTCCCTCGGCCAACTCGATTATCACTTCCGGCATCGTGGTTCACGCCCTTTCTCGATCTCCGCCTAAACCAAGGCTGATCATACCCGGCCAGGGGCGGTGCTGTGTTGGCGGAGCGACAATCTGAGTCCAGGCGTGCATCGGCGCGTCCTTCCTGAAGGAGTGCGGCGCCGAAGGAATGGAAGACACAGGCCAATCCCCTGGAGAACAGTGAGCGATGGGGGAAGCGTGGGCGCTGAACCAGGGTCACCATCGGTGTTCTGTGTACCCTCGGTGTTTCCGTGCTGCAGGGTGCCACACTTCCGCCCGTCAGGGTCATTGTCGAGGGGCGCCCCAGGGAGTATGCTAGCCCACGGCACTACCAGACGAAGCATGAGGGAGTACCCATGAGTGCGGAGCAGGCCGAGGTTCGGCTGGCCGCCGGCGCCCTGCGCACGGTGCGCGCGTTGTTACCCGGCTGTTCGGTTGCCGCCGGCCTGGTGTGGAATCCCACCCGAACCCTCCGTTACGTGGATGGCCTTGGGCGAGATCGTGGGATGCTGCTCGAAGGCCAGGCGTTGGTGGCGGCCTATCGCTCCATGCGTGAGCGAACGACGCAAATGATCCCCTTCGAGGAGGATAAGCCGGCTGGCCGCCAGCTTTTTTCTACCCCGATCAACGGCCTGGATGGGTTGCCGATTGGCGCCCTCCAGGTGCTTACCGACGCCAAAAGGCTCCCTCCCAGCTTTGTCTCCGCGCTGGAAGCGGTGACCCAGGTGATAGGTGATACGGTCCAGCAGCACCGCCTCAATCGCGATTTGCAGCACAGTCTCAACCAGCTTTTCCTGGTCTACGAGGTTGGCCGCCTGTTTAACCTGGCCAGCAGTCTGGATGAAGTATTGTTGCAGGTGCGCGATCAACTCAGTGGCACCCTGAACTTTCATACCTGTTGCATCATGCTGGTGAATGAACGGCGAACCCTGGTGCCCGAGGCCGGGATCGGCATTGACAGCGTCTGGATGCAGGAGGCGCGGCCGGCGCTCTCCCGCAGCGTCGCGGCGCGGGTGCTGGAAGCAGGCGCGGCGGTGCAGATTACCGACCCGGTCGAGCTTGGCAATCTGGATATGCCCCTTCTGGAAAATGGGGTGCCTCCGGCCAGCGTGCTGAGTGCCCCCTTACGAACCCGTATGGGGATGATTGGGGTTCTGGAGCTCTACACAGCCGCTCCCTATGCCTTCAGCACGGACGAGGCTTTTCTCCTGTCGGTCCTGGCGGCCGAGGTAGCCACCGCCGTGGAGAACTCGCAACTCTACGTTCACCTGCGAGAGAAGGAGGGGCGCCTCACCGTTCTCGCGCACAAGTTGATCCATTCCCAGGAGGAGGAGCGGCGGCGGATCGCCCGCGATATGCACGATGGGCTGGCCCAAATGATCGTCAGCGCCTATCAATACTTGCAGGCTCATGCCTTCACCGTGCCCGAGGGATCGGATCGCCATTCGCTGGATCGGGGGATGGCCCTCCTGACCGAATGTATTGACGAGTCGCGCAATGTGATCTTCGACCTCCGGCCATCCACCCTGGATGACTTTGGTTTGGTCCTGGCCTTGCGCCAGTATCTTTCTCAGTTGGAAGCCGATCTGGGTTGGCAAGTGGAGTTTTCCCTGGTAGGCCAGGTAGGGCCGCTCCCCGCGACTCTGGAGACCGCGATTTTCCGTATGGTCAAGGAGGCGCTCACCAATGCCAAAAAGCACGCCCGGGCCGAGCGAGTTCTGGTACGCTTGGCCACCAGGGGGAAGACCATGACCATCACCGTGCGCGATTGGGGCCGGGGTTTCAATCCTCGCGAGGCATCTACCCGACGAAACGGCCAACTCGGCTTGATGGGCATGAAGGAGCGGGTTACCCTCCTCAACGGCGCTTTTTCCTTGCGCAGCAAGCCGGGGACTGGCACGCTTATTCGCATTATTCTACCTTTAGAGTGAGTTCCGCGGATGCGGGCCTGAAGGAGACCTCCGATGCAACAACCTCATCCCGACGCACCGCTAATCCTGGTCACCGAGGACAATCCTCTGCACATGAAGATCTTTGTCCTGAACCTTACCTTCAAGGGATACCGAGTGCTTGAGGCGGAAAATGGTCTCAAGGGCCTGGAACTTGCCCGCCGCGAATTACCAGATCTGATGTTGGTGGATCTGACTCTCCCGAAAATGGAGGGTTGGGAGATGCTCCGCCAGATGAAGGACAACCCGGATACGGGCGAGATTCCGGTGATCGTGGTCTCCGCCCGCCGGCCTCAGGATGAAGAACACGAGGCACGGGCCCTGCATATCAATCACTACGTCTCCAAGCCCTTCAATCCGGAACACTTGATGGACTTGGTAGACCGCACGGTGCGCCGCCGCCCGATTACCACCGACAACTGAGTGTTACTGGCAAGGAGGGGTAGGAGACCCCTTCTTGCCAGGACGTGATCGTGGCGCTAGGCTCCTCGACTGAGCCGGCGCTGAATCTTCTGCGCCGGATTGATCAGCAAGCTCTTGCCGCTTTGCCGCACGTATTCGCCCATCCGCACATGGGGATGCGGCAAGGGCACTTCGCAAGCGACCGTGGTGCCGTCCGCCAGGCTGGCCCGGAAGTCCGCCGCGCCCGTACCCTCGAACTCCGTGTAGGCGGTACCGATCCGACAGAGGAAGTGGGCGTCGCTGCCTCCCACTTCGGCCAGGCCCCAACGCGCGTTCAGCCGCCGCAGCTTGGCGCGAGTAATCCGCCCGGCCGGGGTGGGGTTCATGGTCTCCACTCCGACCAATGGGTAGCGAGCCGCAAGTAGGCGCTCGATTTGCCGGCGCCCGACGCTGGGGGTGAGGGGGCTGAGCGGATGGGGAGCAATGCAGATCCCGCCTTGTCGCGCCACCAGGTCGATCGTATGCTCCAACGAACGGAAGACGGGAATCGGCTCCTCAATGAAGAGGGCCAGCAGATGCACTCCGCGGGCCGTGGTGACCTCGGTGCCCACGATGACCTCGAAATTGAAGTGGCCTTTCGCCACCATCTCACGGGCAGCCAGCGCCCCCGCCAGCGTATCGTGATCGGTGATCGCGATCAGATCCAGGTCGCTCCGCTCGGCGAAGCGGACAATATGCTCGGGGGTGGCCAGGCCATCGCTATAGGTGCTGTGCATATGAATGTCGGCTCGGCCGCGCTTGGACCCGGCGCCGGTGGTTTGCTGTTCCCGCATCACGGTCTTCTTTCCTCGCCCCCGCGAACGGCGAGGGCCGCGGTGTGCTGCTTGTTGCCTTTTCAGTCGGCATTGGTTGCCGTGGCGTACGTCACATCGCGATCGGCTACCACCCAGCCGCGGCCGGCTAGATCAAACGATGCGCGCTAGTATGCCCTAGGAAAGGCTACCACGTTCGCTAAATCGGCGCCGCGAACCGCGCGTTGTGGGCGGCCATCGCCTTGACCAGGCTCGCCAGTTCGGCCCGATTCAGCCGCCAGGCAAGTGGGTCGAGGAGCAGTGCCTGTACGGCGAGGTCCGACCTCGACTCGAGAGCCGCCCTTACCGTCAATTCCTGGGCCGCCGCGTGGGTTCGCGTCCACGCGAGGGCGGCCGTGGGGAGCGGCAACTCCGGCGCACGGCCGATCCCCGTGCTGTCGATCCGCGCCACGCACTCCACGATCGTGTCGTCCGGCATGCCGGCAATCCGCCCATCGTTGGGCACGTTCACGACAAATTCGCCGGCACGCCGGCCCAGAAGCGCCTCGATCACCGGCACCACCTGCTCGCCCGAGGGTTTTGGCTCCGGTAATTGGTCGGCCCCATTGAGGATTCGGAGTACCGCTGTCTCGGCGGCGGCTTTCCGGGCGGATCGGTGGGAAATCGTGGTCATTCGTACCCCATAGCGCGCCAGGGCCTCGTCGGGTCGGCGGAGGTAGTGAGGAAAAAACTCCGCCAGATGGCGATCTCCGGCCGCCGGAAAGGTGCCATACGCGGCAAGCAGATCCAGCTTGATTCTGAAATGATCCTGAAAGGGATCCAGGGACAAAGGCCGGCGCGCGAGCGCTTTCTCGACCATCTCGGCGATCCGCGCGCCGGCGGTGGGCTCCAGATTGGTAATCCAGGGCAGATGGTTGACCCCGGCCACCTGCCAATCTCGCGTCAGTTCGTCCGATCCGAGAAGGGCGGCCATGCCGCGCTGGACCGAGCGCATCTCATGGCAGAGCCCAATGACGCGGATTCCCGTCGCCTGTCCAATGGCCCGGCAGAGCGCGCCCAGCGGGTTAGTCACGTTGATCAGCCACGCCCTGGGACAGCGTTTTTCCATGACGTGGGCCAACTCGACCACAACCGGGATATTGCGTAAGGCCCGGCTCAGGCCACCCGGTCCGACCGTGTCGCCCACCGGCTGCATTAGGCCATACGACTCCGGAATCGCCAGGTCTCCCTCCATCGCGGCCAGACCGCCGGTGGTGATGCTGAGGACCACGAAATCCGCCCCATCCAGCGCCTCTTCCAGGGATGGCGTGAAGCGGACGGCAAGCGGGGAGGCGGTCTGGGCGGTGAGGAGAGCGCCAAGCTGGGCCAGCCGCTCTCCCGCCACCAGGTCGAGATCATGCAGGACCACCTCACCGGCCAGATGCGTTCCAAGCGCCAGATCGGTGAGCAGCGGTGGTCCCCAAGCGTAGCTCCCACCGCCGACAATGGCCAGCTTCATCGTCGCTCTCCTCGCGCCCCGTGCCCGCTGCCCGGTTATCCGACCTCAGTAGCTTCCAATCATGCTCGCGCTCTCCGAATACAATGTATGGAGATTCTGCGCCTGATCAAACTGCACGACTTCCCAGCCGCCGTAGACGTTATGGTACTGGTCGAAATCCTCCGGGCCGGATGACCCCTCGAAGTTTATCTTCTTGCCTGCCTTCAACAGCGCCACGCACGACGCATAGGTATAACACGCGGTTCCCGGAGGGTTGGAGACGGTGATGATCTTGTGCACCCATACCGTGGGATTGGTCGAGTGCGCCGCCGTCATTGCCAGGGCGGAGATGATCACCGCGTCATACATATTGTCCGAGAGATCGAGCGGCTGCTTGGTCTTGTAGACACTCGTGTAATCCTGCACGAAGTGACTCCACGCCGGCCCGTTCGGCGCCGCGCCCGCCATGCCGGTGAGATACTTCGTGGCGTAGCTCATGCCCATGGCCTGGGCAATCGTGCTGCTCGCTCCGTTGTCGGTACCGATGATCGGCACGTTGAGCATGCCAAGCTGTTCCATGTCATGGAACAGGGTGCCGGCGGTCTGTGGATCACTCTGCCAGAAGATGGCATCCGGGTGCTGGGCGAAGACCTGCTCAATCTCGGTCCGATATGAGCTTTGCTGGGGCACGATCGAGACGTTGGCCACGACATGCCCGCCATGCGCTTCATAGGCCTTGATCAATGGCGTGGCAATGGTCTGTGAATTGGCGCCATTGGTAAAGATCAGGGCCGCGCGGTTCAGATGCTTGTGCATCGCGTAGGCGGCCATGCCTTTGGCCATGGTGGAATCCGAGACCGTCACGCGAAAGACATACGGGTATTGCATATGATCGTAGGCGGTGGCGCCCGCCACCAGAAAGTCGACCAGGTGCGTAGGATCGTATAAGCGGATGACCGAGGCGGCGGTGAAGACAGTCGGGCCGACCTCGAAGGCCGGGCTGTGCAGTTCGAGCGCGTGCCAGGCAGGGACGGCGTCCACCGTGTCGCCCGCGTCATCCTGCAACTCCGCGCCGAGCTTCATCCCCATGATGCCGCCATTGTGATTGACTTCATACTGTCCCACGGTCGCGCCGTGCAGCAGCGCGCTGCCGACGAACGAGATTTGCCCGGTCATGGGGAACAACTCGGCCATGAGCACCGATCCCTGGGCCGCCTGATGCGCGGGACTCACCGCCCGCGCGCCCCCACTGACCGCCAACGCCGCCACCAGACCGAGGGCGGCTCCCCAACGTATTCCGCGTGATCCCATCACTTGCGCGCGCATGTTTTCTCCACTTCGCTGATAACCTACTCATGATACATCATGAGACTCGCTGCCCCTTGTCCGCCACGCCATGGCTTCATCAGGCCGACTGCTCGTGCTCGCTCCTCTCTAACGCTCCAGGATGGGCACCAAATCCACCTTCTCCGGCGCCTGGCCCAGGAAAATCGAGGCCAGATCCTTCCCCATGACCTGGTCCGCCGGTCCATCCAGGCTGTTTCGCCCGGCAATCAGGACATAGGCCCAGTCCGCGTGGGTGAGGGCGAGGTCCACGTTCTGTTCGACCACCACCACACCGGTGCCGGCGGCGGCGATCGCCCTCACCCGATCCCAGATCCGCTCGACATACAGCGGCGCTAGTCCAGCGGTCGGCTCGTCCAGAAGCAGCACCTGTGGATCGAGCATTAGCGCCCGCGCCATGCCCAGCATATTACGCTGACCGCCGCTCAGTTCACCCGCCGGGCGCCGGGCAGCCTGCTTCAGGTCCGGGAACATGTCGAAGATCTCGCTCATGCGCGACCGAATGTCACCAGTTCTGGTGTAGGCCCCCATCTCCAGGTTTTCCGCCACTGAAAGGGTGGGAAACACGTTGTTGACCTGGGGCACGTAGCCTAGGCCGGCCTGGGCGATGCGGTAGGCCGGCCAGCCGGTGAGCGCGCGCCCAGCAAGGGTGACGCTGCCTCCCATGGGCCGTAAGACGCCGAAGATCGCCTTCAAGATGGTTGACTTGCCGGCGCCATTCGGCCCGATCAGCGCCGTCACCTTGCCCGCCTCCGCCCGCAGCGAGACCTCGGAGGCGACTGGGAGCCGGTTATACCCAGCGGTAAGCTGTTCCACGACCAGTATGCTCATACTCGTGCGCCGCCCACCGTACCGCTACTGCCAAGATAGGCTCGCACGACCTCCGGATTTGCCCGGTGATCGGCCAGCGTTCCTTCGGCCAGCGTGCGGCCTTCCGCCATGACGATGACCAGATCGCACAGCCGCTCCACCACGTTAAGATTATGCTCCACCAGGAGGAGGGTCAGCCCCTGATCGCGCAATTCGCGAAGGTGGCCCTCGATGCGATCGATCAGGGCCGGATTGACTCCCGCCATGGGCTCGTCCAGGAGTAACAGCTTCGGTCGCGCCATCACCGCGCGGGCCAACTCCAACAGCCGTTTCTGACCGCCGCTCAGCGTCTCGGCCCAGTCATTACGGAGCGCGTCCAGGCCAAAGTTCGACAATATCTGCCGCGCCTGGTCCACCAACTGGCGTTCACGGGCTCTAATGGCGCGGCGCCGGAAGAGCGCGCCCCGGAGCGTTTCATCGATCTGTCCCGTGGCGGCCACCAGTACATTCTCCAGCACGGTCAAACGCGCGAACTCCCGCGAAAGCTGAAAGGTCCGCAACAATCCTTGCCGTGCCATCTGGGCAGGCGACCAGCCGCTGGTATCCACCCCCGCGTACCGCACCCGTCCATGTTGGAGCTTCAGCGCCCCACCGACCACGTTGATGGCGGTGGTCTTACCGGCGCCGTTGGGGCCGATCAGGCCGCTGATGGACCCCGCCGGCACGCTGAAGGTGCAATCCTGTACGGCCCGCACGCCGCCGAATGCGTGAGAGACATGCTCGACCTGGAGGATAGCATCACTTGCTGATAGCACGAATGCTCTTCCTCGCTTTCCGCTCACGATTCGGCTGTTCGAAGTAGAGGCGCCTCCGCTCGGGAAGCACCCCCTGGGGACGGAAGACAAGGACCAGGATCACCACCACGCCGATCGCGATGTTGCGGAAGGCGCCAAGCAACTCGGGATGGCCGGGTATTTGAGGCAGCAATCCCGTGCCCTCAATGATCACGATCCGTACCAGCAGGGCCCCCAGGATGGCGCCAAAGACGTTTCCCCGCCCTCCGACCAGAAGCGCGGTAAAGACAATAACTGTCTCGATGATCGCCCAGCCACTGGTATTCATCGCCCCAATGAACTCGATCGTCAAGGCTCCGCCGATCCCCGCGTAGGCGCTGGCGAGCATGACCGAGGTCAATCGCAGGCGGAAGGTCGGCTTTCCGAAGGTCGAGGCGACATCTGGATCCGCGCGTACGGCTCGGAGCGCGCGCCCGAACGGGGAGCGCTCTATACAGTAGCCAATCACCAATAAGATCCCGATTACGATGGCGGCGAGGGGAATAAACACATAGACGTAGGAATTCGGATCGGTGTTGAAGTTCGTGGAGAGGGGCTGCGGTACGCCGACGATCCCCTGGGTGCCATCGAACAGATTGGAAAAATTGGACACCAGGTTCCAGGCAATGGTCCACACCGCGACCATGACAATGGCCAGGTAGTCGCTGCGCAGCCGCCGCATGGCCAGGAGGCCGACCAGGCCGCCAAGGAGTCCCGCGGCGGCGGCACCCACGAGCAGATCCAGGGGGAATGGCCAGTTAAGGCCGAGAATATAGTAGATTTCCGAGCCTGGAGTGGAAGGCCCCAGCGCGGTCACGCCCGCGAAGTAGGCGCCGGTGGCCATGAAGGTGACGAAGGCGAAATCCAGAATGCCGGTCATGCCGAACGAGATATTCAGCCCGAGGGTGAACGTGCAGTAGATAAGGAAATAGGCGGCCAGGTTGGCAATGTAGTAGCCAGTGCTCGATGTCATTGCCCTATGCCTTCCCCACTACGCCAAGCAGCCCCTGTGGCCGGAAGAGCAAGATCAACACCAGGATTACGAACGCGGTATCCAGCTTATATTGCGATGGAAAAAATACCGCCGAGATCTCGACCGCGAGGCCGATCACCAGGGCGCCAAGCATCGCTCCATAGGGCTTTCCGATGCCGCCCAGAATCACCGCCGCGAAGATGACGAAGAGGAAGGTGACGCCCATACTGGAATCAAAGGTCACCACGTTGAGGGCCAGGACGCCGCCGCCCAAACCGGCAAGCACTCCGGAAATCACCCAAACAAGGGCGGTGATCCGCTCGGTGGGGATGCCGCTCACGGCCGCCAGGCTCGTGTCATCGGACATCGCGCGCATGGCCTTGCCCACCTTGGTCCGGGTCAGCAACAGGTGGATGGCGATCATCATCGCCACCGTGATCCCGATGATCCCGAGTTGGTCGGCGGTGAGACTCAGCGGGCCCACGTTGACCGGCGTCTCGAATCCGACGTTGTATTCCTTGTAGTCCGCGCCCCAGATCGCCAGGATGCCGTTGGACATGATCAGCGAGAGGCCAAAGGTGATGATCAGGATATAGACCACCGGCCCTCCTCGCCGCGCGAAGGGATCGAGAATCACCTGGCTGATCACCAGGGCCACCAGTCCCACCAACAGGCTCCCTATGACGAGCGATAACCAGATGTTCCAACCCAGCGCGCCGTTGAAGGTCCAGGTGAGATAGGCCCCCAGGGTGAGATAATCGCCATAGGCGAAATTGGCATAGTTCGTGATCCCAAATTGCAAGGTCAAGCCCACCGCGGCCAAGGCCAGCACGGACGCGGTAACCAGCCCGAAACCGATAGACAGCACGAAGAGGTGCATCGAAATCAAAACGCTACACTCCCGATTTCCATTTATACCGCGGCCCGCAAGGCCAGCAGATTGTGCTCCGGGGCGGAGATCGGGACAACGCATCCTGGGGCCACGATCAACCGTCTGCCTCCGGTCCAGGCTATCGCCTCCCGTACCTGCGCCGCGACAGCCACGGCCTCCGAGGATGCCAGGGGATGATTGCGGCCTACCCCTCCCACCAAGCAGCGGGTGGTGCGATCCAGCGCCTCCCTCAGCGAGGGAGACGTTTCCCGGTCTTCCCAGCTCACCGCGTCGACGGGGTAGCGATCGGCCAGGGCGAAATTCGGGTTCTCCCCATGCAGATGGAGGACGATGCCCCAGGAGTCCCGCCGGAGTGCTTCCAGCACCTTCAGGTCAAAGGG
>DATLQX010000388.1:0-4597 GCA_035534995.1 Chloroflexota bacterium
TAGGACCGGACCATGGGAGGGCCTCCGGCTGAGACCGGATGGAAGGATACGGACCGGCTGAGGCCGGGTGCGGCGCGGAATGCCGATCACACCCGGATGCAGCGGACGCACGGTATGAGTTGGGAGGACACGGATGAGTGAGCAAGACAAACTTGGTGGGGGCAAGCACGATCCGCCGCGATTCCTTCGGCGGCGCTGGTGGGGACTCCTCTCGCTGCTGCTGGTGGCCTGCGTGGCGGTGCCGTGGATCTCCTGGCCGGCTCGGGCCAGCCACCAGCGAGCGACGATTGGCCCTTCCATGTCGGCGAACCCAACCAGCGGCCTGGCGGGGAGCACCGTCTCGATCTCCGGTACCGGCTATTTTCGGATCTCCGATCAAGGGCCGGCCCCGATCACCTTCGACGGTGCGTCGCTCGGGACGCTCTCGATTGGGGTGTGCCAGGGTGCCGGCGGCTTTGGCTTCGGGACCGATTGTACCGGCACGGCGGTAACCATCACGGTGCCGCAAACGGCCGCCCCAGGCCCGCATACGATCACCGTGACCGGAGTGGACGCCAACCTCCACCCCGCGTATCCCGCCTCGGCCACCTTTACCGTGTCCGCCCCGGCCCCTCCGGCCAGCCTGATCCTCAGCCCGACCAGCGGCGCCGCCGGTTCCACCACCTCGATCAGCTTGATTGGGGTGCCGATTGCCACCTTTAGCCAAACAGCGGCCCTCACCTTTGACGGCGCTCCGATCGGACAGCAGCAGATCGTCGCCTGTTCCAGCAATCTCCAGGGGGCCGGGGGTTCCGGCTTTGGCGCCGCCTGTACCGGGAATGCCTTTTTCGACCAGATCCCATCGGGCGCCCAACCAGGTCCGCATACGGTGACCGCCACGATCAGTAGCCCCGCCGGAGCGGCCCCCACTACCGTGTCCGCCACCTTTACCGTGGTGGTGACGACCACGCCGGCCATGACCCTGGATCCGACGAGCGGCCTGGCGGGGAGCACCATATCAGTTACCGTGATTGATTTGCCCAATACAACCGCCGGGCAGACGGCGACGATCAGCTTCGGCAACGGGGTGTTGGGCGCGGTGCCGGTGCAACAGTGTACGGCCGGCGGGGCCGCCGGCACGTACGGCTTGGGGTTAGGCTGCGCGGGGAATGTCGTCTCCGAGCCGGTTCCCCAGACGGCACCACCGGGCACGGCCACGATCACCGCCGTGGTGAGCGCGCCCAACGATCCGGCCGGATCGATCACCGTCTCCGCGTCCTTCACCGTGCTTCCGCCCAACGCGACCGGGACCGCCACCGCCACCAGCACGTCCGTTCCGGTCACCGGCACCCCCACCAACACCCCGCCGGCCGTCACGGCCACGAGCACGGCGACCAGCACGCCGACCGCTACCCCCGTGCCGCACCCGTTCGTCGTCCTGGTCAAGCCCGCGTTCAGCGCCGATCGCCTGCTGATCACCATGCGCGGAGGCGCCGGCGCCAAGGTCAAGCTAGAAATCCGCGTTTTTGCTTTCGATCAGGGGGCCCTGTCGGTCAAGTACCTCCAGAAAGCCAGCGGTGTCACCAACAAACAGGGCCTCTATAGCACGACACTCCAGATCCACTATCCCAGCCACGCGCCGGGTCGGGCCCAGGTGTCGGTCATGATTCTCCAGGCGGGAAAGACCACCACCGCCCGCCAGTGGTTCAGCTACCCGTAGGGAACGAGCCCTGGCACGCACCGGAGCCGCTGCTGGTGAGGTAGGGGCTCCAGTGCGCAGCCTGTTTGACAAGCAGCAGTACAAGCAGCCGATCTCCGAGTAGCCCTTATGCGGCAAAGGGAGAGCCCTCGCCAGTGGCGAGGGCTCTCCCTTAGCGTGGCCGGACTTTTGGTTTTAGTCGCCTGAATCGTGGCCGGTAGACTTGCCCGCGGCGGGGGCTGGGGGCCGTACCACCACGCGGATGGCGGTCAATGAATGCCCATCGGCGCCGGGAATACCGCTGACCAGCACCCGGTCGTTCACCACCACCTGGGGAATGATTGGGGTTCCGGGGGCAGGCGTGGTCGTACCACTGATCGTGGTCGTGCCCGTGATGCCGGTGGTCCCGGAGATAGTGGTGGTGCCGGAAATGGTGGTGGTGCCGCTGATCCCGGTGGTGCCGCCAATATCATCATCGCCCCCATTCCCGCCCAGCAGACCATGGGAGCGCCCGATCCCTTGCCAGTGCGTGTCGGCGTTGGTGGTGACGGTTACCGTGACGCCCCGCTGAGAAAGTACGGTGAGCGTGTTAGTGCCTACCGCCGTAACCGTCCCCTGGACAGTGGTGAGCAGGATCGCCACTCTGGTGGCATCCAGCGCTTTCGTGGTGGGGTCGATGCTGCCGGTGACCCGCACCCACAGGCCCGGCTGTACCACCGTCTGGGTAACCGGAACGGTCCCCGCCACATAGGTGGTGGTAGTGGTGACCACCACGGTAATCGGCAGCGCGTGTGGCACCTGGAGAGTCCAGCCTCCGGTCGTAACCGGGCCCACCACGCCCTGCGCGACAGCCAGTACGGGGGCCATATGGCCAGGGCCACCGCGCTGGTGCCCACCACCCTGCTGGCCGGAACCACCGCCGTGACCGGCGTGACCGCCATGGCCATGACCCTTGGCATACGCGCCGCCGGCGCCGATGGTGGCGCAGCTAACCAGAACGGCGGCAAAGAGAACCCGTGCTTTCCTCATCGTACGATCGCTCCCTCGATACGGTAGTCCTGAGAGATCGGCGCGTGACGGACACTCACCTGAGGTGGTGGGAATCCGCGCCGGCGCCGGCTATCCAGGACACCGAATAAACCACGTTACCGGTGGCCGGACCGGTCGTGGATTTACCATACGACCTATGGCATGGTTGTACCATCCCCAAGGAGGGGCACGTTTCGGGGACATTCGGGCTATTCGTACCCGGTGTGATATCGTAATATACTAATTCATAGTATAGTTAATTATGATAGATTTAATCATGAATTACTCCTTGCGATTGACTCCGGGTTCCCAGGTAAGGAAGAACTAATGCCTACTTTCGTCAATCGAGTAGTCGAACTCGCCTCCATCCAGCGGGCAATGGACTCGGATCGGGCTGAGTTGATCATTGTCTATGGAAGGCGCGGGGCCGGAAAGAGCGAATTGCTCATCCGGGCGATCGAGGGACATGCAGGTATCTATTACCAGGCCACGGCGGAGGTCATCGCGCAGCAATTGGCGGACCTCGGCGCCGAAGCGCGGCAGGCGGCTGGAGGCCGAGCCGTCGTTGGCCACTTCGCGTCCATTACCGTGTTCCTCGATAGCGTGATCTCGCTGGCTCAGACGGCGTCGGGGCGCCCATTCCTTCTCGTGATCGATGAGTTTCCCTATCTCGCCGAAGCTGAACAAGGACTGGAAACCGTCCTACAGCGCTGGTGGGATCGAAGCCGCCAGGCGGCGCCCAATCTCAAAGTGTTCCTGGCCGGCTCCCAGGTCTCCTGGATGCAAGAGCATACGCTCGCCGAGCACGGCCCCTTGCAAAACCGGCGGACCGGGCAAATCGAGGTCTTGCCTCTCACCTACCGCCATGCCGCTCTCCTCTATCCGCGCCTCGATACCACCGACCGTGTACGCGCCTATGGGATCTGGGGCGGCCTACCAGGCTACCTGCGCGAACTCAACTCACCTCATAATCTATGGGATGCGGTCGCGTATTCTATTTTCCGTCCAGAAGCGCGTCTGGCCATCGAGCCGGATTGGCTCCGCTTTACTGACTTGCGGGCGGATCGGCTCTACACATCGATCATCCGCGCCGTAGCGATGGGCGCTCATCGCCCGAGCGATATCGCCCGCGCGGTTGGCCGCGCGAGCGCGGCGGAGGTGGCGCCGCCCCTGAACCGTCTGATTGAGGCAGGAGTACTCACCCGTATGGTCGCTCTCGTGGCCCACGAGACCGGCAGAGCCCGCACGCGCTATGAAGTGGCCGATCCCTTCCTAGCCTTCTGGTATCGTTTCGTCGATCCTCGCCGTGGGGTCATCCGGCGCGTCCGGGCCATGAGCGGCGCTATCGAGATCGCGGCCCAGATCGCGGACGAGATCGACGACTATATCGCGCGGTATGTGTTCGAGGGCATCTGCCGGGAATGGGTCTGGGAAGGAGCCGCGCGCGGCGTGCTGCCCACGGGCCTACAAATAGGAGAGGTGGGAACCTGGTGGAGTGGCCGGGAGGAACGGCAAGATGAAATTGACGTGGTGGGGTTATCGCCGAATCGCGAGGGTGTGCTCTATGGCGAATGCAAATGGAGCGTGGCACCGATGGATATGCGCGACCTCGGAGGGTTGCGCGCGGCGATCGCCGCCGCGAGCCACGACATCCCGCCCATCGATCGTCCATGGCGGGTTCTCTTTTCCCGCTCGGGATTCCACCCAGATCTCCATACCGAGGCAGCCTTAGCGGAAAATCGCATTCTGCTCATTGGGCTTGAGCAGCTCTATCGCGAGTGATCTCCGCCGTCCGACCTCATCCGCTTCCCAAGCGCGTCCGCGTTGCCTGACTCACTCTCCGTAGCGATCCGGGACGTATCGCAGGACGTACGAACCGGTCGCCGCCTC
>DATLQX010000389.1:0-7918 GCA_035534995.1 Chloroflexota bacterium
ACCAGTATCGATATGGAGGACGTTGAGCCAAACGCCGTCCTGGTCAAGCATGTGATCTACGCCAACGTGATCATGATGGACCGCTATCTTCCCGGCATCGTCTCCGTGGCGGAGGGCGCCATGTCCCCGGCGGAGGCGATCGCCGAGATCGAGGAGAATTAGACTGATCGCAATCGGCAGATGGATCCTTGCCCTGGCTGCCATCGTGATTGCCCTGGCGACGGTTCTGGCCAGCGGCGCCCAGCAACCAACCTGGAATCAAGGCTTTCTGCTTGCGCTGGCCGCCGTGGCCTTGGCCGCCGCCTTTCCCTTTTCCCCCGCCCCGCCCATCGCTCCCGCGTTACCGCGCGCGGCGGAAGGGCGGCGCCTCTATACCGGCATCGGGTTGACGGCCGGCGGCTGCGTGGCGGCGGCGGCCGGGGGTTACACGGGCTATCAAGACTTTGACCATCTCTTTTTTGGCGGCCTGATCCTGTACGGCGGGGGGGCGCTGTTGATCGCGGCGGGGCTCTATCTGGCCAGTGACTCCCACGCCGGATCACTGCCCCGTGCCTGGCTCTTGGCCGTCCGGCGCCATCCGCGAGAAGGGCTCGCGATCCTCTGTGTCCTGGTTCTGGGGATCGGTCTTCGTCTCTACCAGCTTGGCTACTATCCGCCGCCTTTTGGTTTCTACATCGTGGACGAGCCACAGATTGGCCTGCTCGCCTCCAACGCGCTCTTTCACGGCGGCCATCCCTGGCAATATCCGGAATTAGTCTATGGCGCGGTCCTCTCATTCAAGCTGTTCGGTATGTCCATGCTCGCGGTGCGCTACCCGGTGGTGCTGGCCGGGATCATCGCCTTCTGCGCGTTCTATCCCTTCGCGCGGTTATGGTACAGCCCGCCCGTGGCCCTGGCCGGCGCCGCCCTACTCGCGGCCTCGCGCTACGAGATTATGTACACCCGGCTGGTCCTGCCCGCCTGCACCATGATGGTCTACGAGCTGCTCATTTTCCTCTGTGCCGCCTTCGCTATTCGAGGGCGCGGCACCTACTTCAATTACGCGGCGATGGGCTTGCTGCTTGGGCTGGGTCTGTACAGCCATACCTCTTTCCGCCTGGTGCCTATTCTCCTCGCCCTCTGGTGGATCGGTTGGTTGTTCACCGAGCGGCGGCGTTTCCGGATCATCGTACGGACTCATGGTTTGGGCTGGCTGCTGCTGGTGACGATCGCCGCTATCATCGCGCTTCCCTATCTCGGGATCGTCCGGCAAACCCCGCAGGCTTTCAGCGAGCGGTTCACCTCCATCATGCCGATCCTCTTCGACCGCGGCGCCGGCGCCGCCAATATCGGGGATCAGTTGCGGCAGCACGCGGAACAACTGGCCGGCTACTTTGTCGGTCCGTCCGAGGAGACCGTGGTGGTGAACCCGCCCCACACATCGCTGCTGGATCCGATCACGGCGGCCCTGTGCTTTCTCGGCGCCGGGTATGCGCTGCTCCATCTTCGCCGACCCTATGCGCTCATGCTGGCCGGCTGGGTCATAATTACCCTGGTGATGGGTGGCCTGCTGACCAGCACCGTGGATGGCCATCGGTTTATTGGCGCCCTTCCGGCGATCTTTCTGCTGGCCTGCTTGCCACTGGAAGTGCTCTGGCAGGCGCGGCGAACCGTACCGCCGGTCCTGGCGCGAGCGGTAGCGGTGGCCGTGGTGACCGGGATCGCTGTCTCCGGGTGGCTCAACTTCCAGACCTCATTCGTGACCCTCAGCCAGGGGCTGGCGGCTCGATCGCTGTTCGATGGGCAGGCCATCGAAACCACCAAGTACTTCGGGGACCACGGCGCCGGAAGCTACAATTACCTGATGGGCTATTATGCCTTTCCCGGCCCAGGTTCCGACTATGGCTGGATGGCCCATTGGCCGCCAGGACAAAATGCCGATTCCCTCGACCAAGTACTGCCGCTCAGCGATCCTCTCCCCGATACCTCGGTGCATGTGGTAGTGGCCGATCCCTTTCCTACTGTTGATCTGGCGCGGGCGGTGACCCAACTCTACCCCACCGCGCGCACGGTGTACTGGCGCGACACCAGCCGCGACCACGTCTTCAGCGCCACCACGGTGGACGCGGCGGCCATTACCGCCCAGGAAGGACTCTCCGGCCCCTGCCCATCGCCCGCGCCCTGCCAACGCGGCAGCCGCCCTCGTCCCGGTTTGCCCTCCTACTGGACCGGGAGTATCCACGCTGCTACCCTGGGGCGCTACCAGATAGGGTTGCAAGGGGTGGACCACGACAGAGGTACGATCTCTCTGGAAGGGCGGCGGCTTACCGGCCCGGTTTCACTCTATCCCGGCTGGTATACCCTGATGGTCGAGATACCCGGCTCGCGATCCTTCAACCCTCCTGGGCTGGGCTGGACGACTCCGGATCAAGCGGGCGTGGTGCCGAATTATGACCTGAATCGCAGCGTCGCTCACGGCATGCTCCTCCAGCTCTCCACCGTTGGTCTGAGCCACCCCGACCAGAGTGGATTCCGCCGGGTGCCGTTTCCCTTCCTCCAGGCCGCCAGCAGCAAGTCCACTGGCTGGCCAGGGACGGATACCGCCATCCAGACCTACCGTGGGATCCTTACCGGGACGATCACCGCCGGCCACCCTGGTACCTACCTGATGGGCCTGGACAGCACTAATGGGCAGGTCGCGGTTTTCCTGGATGGGCGCCTGATCGGTCGCGGAGTGGGCCCCTTGGGGGCAAGCGCCGTGGAAACGCCGATCAGCCTGCACCTGAATGGGAAGGCGCAGGAGTTGCGGATCGAACTGGAAACCACCATGACCGGAAACAACGCCGCCGCCGCCGGGCTCTTCGCGCGGAACTTCCAGGGTAGGCGGGACGGGTTTCTCCCCTGGGACTGGCTTACTCCTCCCGCACCCTGGGCGCCCGCCGCGTCCTGGATTCCCCAAGGGTAGTGGGAACTACTACCAGCGCGTGCCCGCGCCGCCCAGCGCGTGGTACTGATTGTCCGGGCCAAGCCAAAAATAGCGGAGATCCTGTGTTTTGGGCTGGTCCACGGTGATCGTCATGGGATGCCAACCAGCGGCGGCGGTGAGCTGCCACCAGCTCAGCCAGGGCAAGGATCGATTGGGCGGCGCCATGCGGGCGCCGCGAATCGCCAGGGTGGCGAAACTGGCGCTTTGCAGGCTAAACTGATCCACCCCGCTCTTCCCGAGCAAGATGGCGCCGCGGTAGACGATGCTTCGGATTGGCCGTTGACTGAAGGGTACGCCAGTCTGCGTCATCAGCAGGCCGGGCACCCATTGCTCGGTGGTTGAGCCATCCGCGAAGGTATAGGACGCGCGCAGGCCCCAGGACGGCAGGTTCCGGGCCAGCAGGTCAGCCTCGGGAACCGCGACCGGCCCGCCGCCACCGTTGTTCCAACCCAGGGTCGCCAAAACGGGTGCGTTGACGGTGGCGCTGACCCGCAGAGTGTAGAGGCCGGGGAGCAGCCACCGATGAGCTACTAGCTGGCCATCGAGGGTCAGGCGGGCGGAGGGAACTCCCGCCAGGCTCATGGTATAGGCACCCTCAACCGGCACGACCAGGGTGCCACTGAGGGTGACCTGAAATGGGAAGTGCCCGGTCGGAGACTGGCGCCAGTCAAAGGGGGCCGATAGGATCCTCGACGCGCCGGCGCCAACCCGCTCGATCAGCCCCTGGGCGGTTCGAATGCACGAGGGCTGGGCCGTAAAGGCCAGGACCAGGCTCTCGCCAAGGGCATTCGTCCGGCGATCGACACTCCCACAAGGATAGTAGTAGCTCAACTCGTCCATCAAGATCCGGCCCCCGGACTGGGCCGCGTAATCAAGCTGTCCATCGGCGAGCACCGTCGCCTCCCGAAGAGGAGTGGTAAAGAGGACGGGGATCGGCGCGATGTCCGGCCAATTGATAGGCTGGAATACGCGACGGCCATAGGTCAGCGTTTCAACATAGACGTTGCCGAGCAGATCGGCATTGACCTGCAGGTTCGAGCTCGCCGGCGCGTCAAGGGCCCGATCCGCCGCGTAGGTCTCGGTGAGCATATCATCG
The DNA here is from genome assembly GCA_035534995.1 of Chloroflexota bacterium. Classification (GTDB taxonomy): domain Bacteria; phylum Chloroflexota; class UBA5177; order JANWHV01; family JANWHV01; genus JANWHV01. The sequence goes on from DATLQX010000389.1 coordinate 4,062, forward strand.
GTCTGCCAGGAGGCCCTGCCGGCGAAATCAACGAAATAATACTGGCAATTGATCACGCCAAGGAGAACCGCGAGGAAAGCGAACCCGGTTATCAGCCATTGGCGCCGCCACGGGTTTCCGCGAGCGGCATTCCACATCAAGGCAAACGGCACGGCGGCGAACGCGCACAGGAACGGCACCACCCCACAAGCTCGCCAGGAGGTCGCCACCGCGGTTTGGCCATAGCTGAGCGCGGCGGGCAGCAGAAGCGCGAGGGTGGAGCAGACGAGCAAGCCCCAGTTGAGCTGGCGCAGCTTGCGGGCGGCGTAGAGCGCGCCCAGGGCCAGGGCCGCGGCCATGATCGGATCGAGCAGAGGGCCGGTTCCGCGGGGATGGGCCCGCGGGTCGGTATCTGATTCCCAGTTGAACGCGGTGAGGATCTCGCCATACTGCCGGCCCACCACTTGCGGGATCTGAGTGGGCGGCAGATTGGTCACGCTGACCGAGCGGTGATAGCTCAACGTGGCCGGATCAGTGGCCGCGATAGTCAGCCGGGGGGCGGCGACCAGGAAAGCGGCCAACACCATCCAGGCATAGCCAAGCAGCAGGCGGCGGCTCACGGACGGACGGTGGGCCAGGTACAGGTAGCCCAGGAAGGCAACGAGGGCAAAAGGGAGGAAGGCCGCGTCGTAGGTGTAGAGCACCCCAACCCCCAGCCCGTAGCCGGCGAACACGAAGTGCAGGGGCCGTTCGCTCCGCAAGGCGACAATGAACCAATAGATCGCCGCCAGCTCGGTGAACTGATTGATCGCCCACTGGTAGCTATAGCGATCGATGAGGATGTTCCACGCGCAGAGGCACATCAGCAGAGAAGCAATGAACGCCAAGGGCCGGCCGAATAACCGGCGCAGAACGACATACTCCAACCAGATCGCCAGGAGGCCCGGCACCACGCCGACCAACCGCGCGGCGATAGTCATGCTTGGGGTAATGAAGTAGGCGCCGGCAATGGCGTAGATATGGAGATAGAGGGAATCCCAACTGCCGCTCGCGAAAGGCGAGACGAGATTGCCCCGCAGGAGATCCACGGCCAGCCGAGAATAGGAGATTTCATCGGAGAAAATCACCAGGGGCACCGTGCCGAGGTGATAGACACGCAGGCCGATCGCAGGCACGAGGATCAGGACCAACAGCAGGGTATCCAGGCGCTGCCAGGGTGCCAGAGTGGGCAACTCGCGCGTGCCTACCTGCCCGCGCACTCCGAGGGGAAGCAGCACCAACCCGGCCCCATAGCAGAGCAGTTGGACCAGGGAGAACGAGCTATCATGATGGGCCGCCGCCGCGACGCCCGCGAGGCAGGCACATAGAATCACCATGGTCCCTGGGCGAGGGACGCGAACCCGCACCTCTAGACGCCCACCTTCTGGGAACACGAATAGAGCAGCAACGCGCCGGCGAGAAAAAACGGGATGGCCGCCAGGGAGGGAACCCAGGCCACCACGTTCTCGGCGGCTAACTGGCCCAGGGCGCCACAGCCGCACGCGGCCGCGATGCGCACCCAATCGCTCATACTTTTCCGGCCTTCCCGCAACCGTCAGGGGGAGTATAGCGACGGGAGCGGACACGAGGCAATCGCATCCGCGCCGGAAACCCGGCGGATCGGTATCATGAGGGCGCCCCATTGATGATTAGGAGGAACCAAGCCGCGTGGATCGCCGGGTTCAAAACGCCGACCCACCGGCTGGAACGCCCATCCCTGCCGCGAGCGCGGCCAGGAGGGACCAACCATCTCGGCTGCCAGGGGCAGTCGCCAGTCTCATGCGATCCGCCCGGCGACCGCGTTTCCGGGCCGGCTTGATCGCGCTTGGGATCGCCGCCGTCATGGGCCTTTTTGCCGCCGGACATCTGTATTCCTCCCCGTACGTGGACCCGAGCCTCCTCCTGTACCCGATCTCGCTGGCTCTGGCGTGGTGTGGTGAAGGGTGGCTCCATGATCGGACGGCGCCGGCGCGGACGCGGGCCGCGGTAGCCGGCATCGGGGTGTATCGCGCCGAGTTGCTCCTTTTGGTGGTGATCACTCTTGCCGGTGGCGCGCTCCGTTTCTGGATGGCGCATCAGTATGTCCTGTTGCATGGCACGGTGTCGGATGAAGTCGTGGTGGGTCAGCAGGCGTGGGACATGATGCGCGGGAACAATCCCTGGCCCCTCTATACCCTGTCGGGCGGCGCGGTCGGTTTCTATCAGCCCATCGCGGCGGCCTTTCTCTTTTTTGGCGCCACCATGGAACATCTTCGCGACCTGCTGGTGCTCGAAAGTGTCTTCCTGATCCCATCCTTTTACCTTCTCGGGCGGCAATTCGTCTCCGCCCCGCCGGCACTCTGTGCCACCGCCCTCCTGGCCCTCGCCTACTGGCCCGCGATCATGGGCGTGTTGGCCTTTGGCTGGCTCCTCGGCGCCACTTTTCAATGCCTGGGATTCGCGCTCCTCGCCTATGGCACGCGCCGATGCAGTCTGACCGCGTGTCTCGGGGGCGGGATGGTCTTGGCCCTGTGCCTGTATAGCTATATCGGTCACCGCGTCATGCCGCTCCCCGCCGCTCCTTTCATGCTGCTCTTCGCGTGGCGCGGCGCGGACGCCCTCCGGCGGCGATTGGTGCTGGCGGCGGGATCGGCCATTGGCTTTGCCCTGGTAGCGGCACCCTGGATTGGCAGCGTCCTGAGCAACAGCGACCTGCTGTATGGCGATACACGATTTGTCACCAACAGCTTCCAGGCCGAGTTCGGCGTCCAGCCACTCAGCGCCCTGCACGATGCCCTGGCGGTCGCGGGCCGGCTGGCCATGACCATCGTGGTACGACCACGCTCCACGGATTTCTCCGTCCTGGTGATGCCGGACGGCGGCCTTCTCGACCCCGTGCTCGCGGTGCTTGTCGGGCTGGGTGGCGTCTACGTGGCGGCTCGCTTTTGGCGGCCGGCGCACGTTTTGGTTCTGTGCGCGGTGATCCCTCCCTTCTTTTTTGCCTCGGTGGCCATTGGCTTTGTCGATACCTACCGCTTGAACAGCATCATTCCGGCGCTCTTTCTGGCGGTGGCGCTCGTCCTGGAACGCGGCCTCCGCTCCCTGCGACATTTTCCCCAGGGAGCGCGAGTCGTTCCGGCCATCCTCCTGGTGATTACCGTGTGGTCCGGGGTGAACAATCTCCGCGCCGCCTCGGCCCAGTTCACCGGTTGCGGCATGGCCGAGGGAAACAACGGCCCCTTGACCATAGACAACGGCGAGCCCTACCTGGTCGCGGAGGCGGCGAACGCGCAAGACGTCCGGCAAGCGGTCTTCCTCGTCTCCAGCCCGCATCACTTTCCGCCGGGCGATTGGGCATGGCTGATCTCCCGACCGCTCCCGGTGTACAACCCCACGCCGGGCGGCACGGATCCGGCGGATTGGCCGCTACTCTCCCAGCCCGAAGGGCCGGCGCCATCCGCCAATTCCCCAACCTTCTGGCCACCGCGCCCAGCAGCCGGCCGGCGCGGGATAACCTACATTATGACCGATGACGACGCGGCGCGGTTCCTGCCGCTGGTCCGGCGCGCCTATCCCGGCGGGCTCACACGCGTCTGGCGGGCGGAAGAGTGTCCTTCGTACACGGTAACCACCTACGCTCTCTCCGCGTCGCGCCTTCCGCGGGCCACCCGCGCGGGAATGGGTGAATGAGGAGCGATGCGGCTCCCGCTCAGGGGATCCCTGCCAGGAATTGGCAAGATCAGTACGCTATACTGGGCGCAAAGGCGGAGATGATGGGCTGCACGCATGAGTGACGGAGGGCCGCTGGCGTTGTCGCGCGCGGAGGCGCGCGGCCTGATGCTGGCCGCGCAGGGATTGCT
>DATLQX010000390.1:0-4295 GCA_035534995.1 Chloroflexota bacterium
TGCCCGGCATGCAGGGCGGCCTGATCGGTGCGATAAGTGCGGAGAGCGAGATCGCCGCACGGAGCATCCCGACCAAGCCGGCAGCCCTATCGCACCTGCGCTTCCGTGTGCCGCTCACTTGGCACAAGGGGAGTGGCACCGGCCAGTTCAGATCGCGCGACGGCCGCGTAACCATGGGCCTCGCCGCGCGGAGCTACCGGCTGGCGCCCACCCAAGCGCAGTTGGAGGCGGATGCCCTGCGCGCGCTTAGGCCGAGTGGTCCGTTCGCCGGCACGGGCATCGGCCCGCTGTCGATCGACGGGTTTTCCGGGCTTGTCGTTACCGTACTTCCGGATCGCCAGCGGTATCGTGGCGACGGGATGGCCTTACTCGATAGCAGGCAGCAGGTGGAGGTGACAGTCGTGCGATTGGTCGATCCCGGCGCCACGCCGCGGGATCGCCTGGAGGCGGATGCCCTGCTGTTGAGCCTCGTTGCCGTGCGGTAAGGCGCCGCCACAGCTTGGCGTAGGTTTTGTAGGGGCACCCCTTGTGGGTGCCCTTGGCCTACTACGCGAGGTCACCCACAAGGGGTGCCCCTACAACAATTCAAACAGGGCCGCCTGATTATGCGTTAGGTCACATGCCGCGCGGCCCGAGGACGTCACGGACGCGAGGCTCAGTCGGCGTCCAGCCTTTCGCGGGCGAGCGCCGCGGCTGCCGATAGGTTCAGCTTGGTTCCGGCATCCCATGCCGCGGCAAACTGTTCGTTCCCGAGCGCGGTCCGCACGGCGCCTAGCAACTGCTCGTGATCCGCACGGGAAACCGGCGACAGCGGCACGCTCATCTCGTCGCGTACTACGGATGCGGCTCCGAGCAGGGTTGCGGCGCCCTGTTGGTCTCCGGTGCTACTGAGCGCCTTTGCCACCTCCTCGAGCGTGGCAACGACGCTGACCACATCGCCGAGCAACTCGTCAAGCACCAGGCTCTCGCGAAAGCAGTTGGCGGCCTGCACCGTTTCGCCCTGGGCAAGCAGCACCCGCGCGAGGTTATGGCAGGCGAGGGCAACGATCGCTCGATCACCGATGGCGCGGCCAATGGCAAGACTCTCCTTGTATGACTCTTGCGCTCCGGTAAGGTTACTCTCTTCGAATGCGACCGAGCCCAGGTTGCTGGACGTTTCCGCGATTCCTGGCTTGTCGTCCAGAGCCCGTCGAATCGCCAGCGCTTCAGTGAACTGGGCCGCCGCGCTGGCCCGATCTCCCTGCTCGCGAGCCAGGCAGCCCAGATTGTTGAGTACCGAGGCGACATGTCCATGGTCTTGTGCTTCACGGAAGATTGCTAGCGCGGCCTTGTATTGATGGGCGGCCTCCTCGGGATCGCCGCGTACGTTCGTCACCAGGCCCAGGTTGTTATGAGCGGCGGCCATGCCCCAACGGTCCCGCAAGGCAGTAGCAAGCTCGAGGCTCTGCCCATAGAGGGCTGCCGCCTCATCGTAGCGACCCAGGCGCTTTGCCACGGTGCCCAGGCGGCGCATGGTGTCGGCGGCGCCCGCTTGGTCGCCACGCTCCTTCTGCGTTTCCAGGGCGGCGGCGTAGTGGGCGCGGGCGGGCTCGTAGTCCCCCATGTTGTGGGCAAGCTTCCCGGCGGCAACCTCCGCGCGGGCCAGGACCGCGGGATCGGGGGACCGCGCGCCGGACAGTCCTTGCTCCAGCCAGCGCCGACCTTCACTGAAATGCCCTCGCACCGACCAGTAGTCGCTCAGCAGCCCCGCGAGGGCCAGCCCATCCCGTGCCCGCTCGGGATCCTCCATGCTCCAGCCCAAGACCGCGCGCAGGTTGTCCAGCTCAGTTTCCAGTTGAGCCAACCATCGCGCCTGCTCTGGTCCCCGTAGCGCCCGCTCAGCCTGTCCCGCCAGGGCCAGGCTCCAGGCCAGCAGCCGGATCTGTAGTGCTTCCCCTTCGCCCGCCTGCTCACGGCGCTCGGCGCTGTACTGGCGTACGGTCTCGAGCAGACGATACCGCGCGCCCTCCTGGGCCTCGGCTGTCTGCACGAGTGACTTGTTCACCAGAGCCGCCAGCAGATCCAGCACGTCCCAGCTCTCGATGTCGTCTCCGGCGCAGACTGCCTCGGCGGCTTCCAGGGCGCAGCCGCCCGCGAAGACACTCAGGCGCCGGAGCAAGACGCGCTCCGGCTCGGTCAACAGGTCGTAGCTCCAATCCAGTGCGGCCCGCAAAGTCTGCTGGCGTGGCAGAGCGGTGCGTGGACCGCCGGTGAGCAGTTTGAATCGGTCGCTCAGGCGGGCGGCAATCACCTCCACCGGAATCGCGCTGAGCCGCGCCGCGGCTAACTCCAGCGCCAGCGGTAAGCCGTCCAGCCGGGCGCAAATCGCCGCGACTGCTCGGGCGTTCTGATCAGTCAAGGCAAAATCATGCTTACTTGCTCGCGCGCGTTCGAGAAAGAGCTGTACCGCTGCATTCCCGCTCAGAGCGGCACCGCTCGTCGCCGCCTCCGGATTGGGAGCGGGCAATGACGGCACGCGGTAGGTTTGCTCGCCCGCCACGCCCAGAGGCTCGCGGCTGGTAGCTATAAGGCGGAGGGCGGGAGCCGCCGCCAGACAGGCCGCCGCCAGCCGGGCGCAGGAGTCGATGATATGCTCGCAATTGTCCAGCACCAGCAGCAGTGCCCGTGGCTTGAGGTAGTTGGTGAGGGTGGTCAGGATCGGCAGTCCCGGCTCCTCGCGCAGACCGAGTGCGATGGCCGTCTCCCCCGCCACCAGCGAGCCGTCGCTCAGCGCCGCCAGCCCGACCAACCACACGCCGCCGGGGAAACGTGGGCGAAGGGCCTCGGCCACCGCCAGCGCCAGCCGCGTCTTTCCGGTTCCACCCGTCCCCACGAGAGTCACGAGGCGGCAGCCGCCGGCGGAAAGGTCACGCTCGAACCGCTCCACTAGGTCGGCGCGTTCGTTCTCGCGGCCGACGAAGCTGGTCAATTCCGCTGGTAGGTTGGTGGGCGGCAGCGTTGCCGCCGCCTGGATCGGCGATGCGCTGGGCTTGCCGTCCGGCGGTGCCGTGATGCCAAACGGCAGGCCGCGGATGGCGTTCAACAGGTGTTGCATGCCGACTGGCTCCGCGACGCCGTCACGCAGGCTCACCCAGCTAAACGCACTGAGGAAGGGCGGCAGTAGGTCGGGATCAAACGGCTCGGGTACGCCGGGCAGCAGCACCGGGAAGCAGCGAAAGGTAGGATCCTTGGCCGCCCTATCCAGGGCCAGCCTCACCTCCATGGCGGACCAGGCGCCGACGCTATTCGGGCCCACGAATACCGCGCAGGCGCGACTGGCACGCACACCGGCAGCCAATTCCACTTGCCAGTCGCCACCGGGAGTCAGGTGCCACTGGTCCAACCAGGGCTCCATCCCGACCTCCCGCAGCGCGTGAGCGACCGCGACCACGACCGGACGATCCTTACTGTTATAGGAGAGGAACACGTCGTAGGGTTTCTCGGTCATCACGGCGCCTTCCGCCCCAGCAGCCAGGTTTTCCCTGGTGTGAGTATAGCGTTAGGCCCCTGGTGCCGCCATTAGCAGTCAGTGCCGGATGTAGGGCTCGGCCGGGGGGCCGTTTGTATCGCTTGGTCGTTGGACGCTCACGAGTGCGGGCCCCCCTCGGGCCGGATGAGACGCGGGCGATCTCGGTGGTGGAGAAGCCGAACGCGCTCTCGTGCCACGTTCCCACGCCTGGCTGCCGCGCGGCACCACGGTCGTATGCTCGGCAAGTACCTCTTGAGTCAGCGCGGTGCCGCCGACCGGAGAAGATCTCAATCTTGATGATGCCGGTCGACAACCAGGCGGATCATCGCGTGATCGCCCAGGCTGAGCAAAAGGCGTGAGCTTGCATGGGCGTGATGGGCGTGCTAGACTCCACTTCGCCTCAACCAGGTCGGGCGACCGCATGCGGCTCCGCCGCATGAGGAAAGTCCGAGCTCCACGTAGCCAGGATGCTGGGTAACGCCCAGTGGGGGTGACCCCAAGGACAGTGCCACAGAAACATACCGCCGACGGCCGAAAGGCCGGGTAAGGGTGAAATGGTGAGGTAAGAGCTCACCGGTAGTCGGGCGACCGGCTAGCCGCGGTAAACCCCATCTGGAGCAAGACCGAACAGGGGGCGGACAGCCCTAGGCTGTCCAGGGATGGCTCGCCCGTGCCCCCGGGTTGGTCGCTTGAGACGCCGGGTAATCGGCGTCCTAGAGAGATGGTCGTCGCCCTGGCTTCGGTCAGGGTACAGAACTCGGCTTACAGACCTGGTTGAGGCACCAGC
>DATLQX010000391.1:0-15923 GCA_035534995.1 Chloroflexota bacterium
GCTGGTCGCCAGCACGGTGACCCCGGTACAACTAGCCAGGAGAGCCGCGATCAGCCGGGCCGCCGAATCCAGTACATGCTCGCAGTTATCCATTACCAGCAAGGCGCGGCGCGGTTCCAGGAAATCACGGATCACGCGGTCAAGGGGACGGGCGGGATCCTCGAGCAAGCCCAGGGCGCCGGCCAGAGCGCTCGCGACCGGATCCGGCGCCGAAGCCGCGTCGAGCCGGTGCTGAGCGGGCGCCAATCCGGCCAACTCACACAGCCGCACCCCGTCCGGGTACGCATCGAGCATCGATTCGGCAACCCGTACCGCGAGCCGAGTCTTGCCCGACCCGCCCGGGCCAATGAGGGTCAGCAGGCGGCTTTCCTCGAGCGCGTGCCTGATGCTCTCCCGCGCCCCCTCCCGCCCAACAAAGCTGCTGAGCGCCGCCGGGAGATGGGAACGGGGCGCCGGCCCGATCGGTGACGCGGGCCGATGTGGCGCGGGCGCTTCCAGAGATTCACGGAGGCGCTTCGCGAGGGCGGTGGCCTGGTCATTCGGTTCCACGCCAAGCTCGTCCTGAAGCGCGGCCCGCAGCTTCTCGTACACGCGCAATGCCTCGCCCCGATCTCCGGCGGCGGCCAGGATGGTCATTTGCCGGATCGCGGCGTCCTCGTGCAACGGATCCGCGGTCAGCACGGCGGCCAGGGCGGCGCGGGCCTCGGCCAGATCTCCGCCCTCACCACACAGGCGGGCCTGATGCAGCAGAAGCAAAATTCGCAGCGCCGCAAGCTCCTCGCGTCGTTCCTTCGCCCAGTCCTCATACAGATCGTCCGGCAAATAGTCGCCGCCATAGTAGGCGAGGGCCGTCCGGCAGGACTCAATGTCGCGGCCGGCGAGGGCCGCCGCGGCGGCCACGGCGAACGCATCGGCATCCACCCAGATCCTCGTATGGTCGGCAAGGGCAAGCATGTGACCACGCGCCACGAGGGCGGAGGCGCCCGAAGGCAGGTCCAACGCCTGGCGAACCGCGTAGGTTACACTACGCAGCCCGACATTCGCGGTAGCCGGATCGTCATCGGGCCAGAGCAGATCGAGCACTTGATCGCGAGCCCGCCGCCGACTCGGCACGCTCAGCAGCAGCTTGAAGAGCGTGATCGCCTTGGGGCGCGGCCAGGCGGATTCCGGCACCGTCACTCCATTCCGCTCCACGGCGAAACGGCCCAGGGTCGTGACGCGCAGGGCCGGAATCGGCAAGGCCGGGGGAACAGGCGCCCGTTCCAGCTGATCCGGGGCCGAGACGGGAGCCAGGGGAGCGAGCGGCGGAGTCTCCTCGGGCGGGGCAAGCGCGGCGGCGGGCGCTGTTTTCCCCAGGTAGCGTGACCGCGTGCGCCCATTCTCCCACCAATAGGCATACCAGTAGGGGCCATGACCGGGGCCTTCCACGCACCGGCCGCAGGTGGCTTTGTTGCAGTGCGTGTACTTGCGCTGATACGTAACCGGGGACGGATACGGATGGTCCGTAGCGGCGCCGGGCGCGTCGATAGGCCCATTGGGAGGCTCCGATGGCCGAGAGCCGCTAGGTGGCGGCATGCTCGCTCCTTCCATTTCGCCGCGCCGCCCCCGATATTCTTCTCTAAGGAAGGCGCCCATCTTCTCTAATAGTACCTTATGGCTCCCCCGAATGTCTCTGGTGGGTGGATCGGCGAACCGTGAACCTTTTTGTCACCTTCGCGGCGTAGAGTACATCTCACGAGGCGGACGCTAAGCCGCCAAGGAAGCGAGAGGTATAAAGAGATGAAGCTCAACGGGTTGATCTTCACTGCACACAAGTGGCTCGGAAACGGTGCCGTAAAGGGTCTTTTGGTAGTGGCCGGGCTGGTTGCCATGGTGCTGGGCTCGGACGCCGGTACCCAGTGGGGCCCGCGCTGAGATAATCAGCGGTACGACAAACCATTAAAGCCGTGTCGTGTTCTCCCTCAGGACGCGACACGGCTTTTGACGCACTGGATGTTATCCGAGAAGTGAGGTAATTCCATGATGCTGATCCTCCCCGTGCTCCTCGGGATCGCCATAGCCCTGGCGCGCGGCGGCTCACTCCGCAACCTCACCACGGCGGGGTTCCGGGGCATGGGCGCAATCATGGCGTCCTTTCTGATCCAACTTGTAACCTATGCCCCCCCGATGCGCGACACGGCGTTGGTCAGGCAGCACGGCGGGGCCATATTCGTGGTCGTGCTGGCCCTGATGCTGATTGGCGTGGCACGTAACTGGGATCTGGGGCTGAGCGCACGGGTGATCCTTCTTGGCCTGGTTCTGAATACGGCGGTAGTGGTCGCCAATGGCGGCCACATGCCGGTCAACGCGGCAGCCCTTCGCTCGACCCAGGGTGAGACGCTGGTCCAGGAGATCGGCGCCCATAAGTACGCCGGCCGCGCCCTGGCCGATCACGCCAGCCTGCTCCTCCCGCTCTCCGATATTATCCCCGTGTCCATCCCCTTTTTCCCCGGTATGGTGTGTAGCCTCGGTGATCTCCTTCTCACCGCCGGCGGCGCGACGCTTGCCTATGGCGTCACCCGGCGCCCCAACCGGCGCGTGGGGAGGGTCGCCCACCCAGTCGCCCTCCTGGTTCCGGGCACGGGACAACTCGTGGGCTGAGCGGGGCCGAACGTGCGACAAAAGTTGCCGAATTCGCACGACAGACAGTGACTGCTGGCCGGGTGTAGAGTAGTAGTGACATTAGGGCGCCGCGCTCACGGGGACGTACGCCCGGCAAGATGAGCGCCGAATGAGTGGGTGCAGAACTTCTCTCAGGCAGAGAAATGCCTACGCAGCCCTACAAGCAGGGCGGGCACGGGAGCACACGGCGGCGTTTGTGGCCCTCTCTGCCAAGCGAGCCGGCATCGAAGGGACGCGCTCGCGCGGCATTCGGCGGTGCCGCCTGCGACGGACGCGCTACCTCGGCTTGGCCCGGGTCCAGCTGGCGCATGTCCTCACAGCGGTCTCCCTCAACTTCCTCCGCTTGGGCGAGTGGTTCACGGAGGTGCCGCGCAAAAACGCGACCCTCGCCCTCTGCACGGTTGATGACCAAAGTCGCCGCTGCCTGACGGTACTGACTTCGCCATCAGTATCAAAAGTCCCGGAGAGCCGGTATTACTTGACGATCACAGGACAGGCAGGTTCCCCGGCCTTCGTGCAGCTTTGCCTATAATACGGGGGATCAGTCATGCGACTCAGCCAGAAGCACCTAGCCGCGTCAAACCCGGAAAACTTGCACTTCTCTTTCGAGGAGCCCGACCACGCGAGCTCGGAAGCCGAGGTACGGAGAATGGCGAAAGCTCTCCGGTATCACTTTGCCTTCTTGAACGGCGCCGATGTGCGAGACGGCAAAGAACTCCAGCGCAAACTCGGCACCCTGTACGCGTTTCCCGGCGTGGAGAGTGGTAGCAACGTTCGCCCCAATTGGGATGGGACGCGTGACTGGATGCGCGACTTGATGTGGTTGACGGGCTGGCCACGGGGCAGCAGTGGAATCTGAGGCTTTATCTTCTACTATCACACTCCGGGAGCTCTGTTCAACGCCGACCCCGTTGAGTTCGGCAATTTGCTGGAGCTGATTGACGATGCAAGAGAAGCACATGCAAGAAACGGTATCGCCATGCACATGGTGAGCATGCCGATTAGCAACCGGCTTGAGACCTTTCTCACGCTGTCAAGGTTCTACCCACGGGTATGTAAGGAATGCCTCTATGGGGAGAGACGCGTCAAGAACCAGGTCATATAGCACTCATGGCCCCGACGGCCGGCAGCGGTGAATGAATGGATGGTGAAAATCAGAGGAGCCTTTATAGCGCAAATTCGCTTTGCCCGCTAGAGCTCGATTGTTTGCTTGTTTGCTAGCCGGCGCGCTCGAAGACTTCGTGCAGCCCCTCCAGCGAGGGCAGGGCGGCGGTGATGCCGCCGGCGGCCATTGCCTGCTCGAACGCTCGCACCACCTCGGGACTGAATTGGCTGCCGCTGCCCTCCAGGATCCGGCGGCGGGCCTCGGCCGTGGGGAGGGCGGCCCGATAGGTGCGGCTGCTGGTCATGGCGTCGAAAGAGTCGGCCACCGCAAGGATCGCCGCGTCGGATGGGATCTGAGATCCCGAGAGCCGATCCGGATAGCCCTCCCCGTCCCAGCGCTCATGATGATGGCGGACGGCGGGCAGGATCTCGCGCAGGAACGGCACATCGGCCAGCATGCGCTCGCCAATCACTGGATGCTGCTGGATCGCCAGATACTCCTCGGCGGCAAGCTTGCCCGGCTTGGTCAGAATGGCGTCCGGGACACCGATTTTCCCCACGTCATGCAACTGGCCGGCGAGCTCGATGCGCGCCACGTCGGCAGCGGGGAGCGCCATGACCCGCGCCAGGGTGGTGGCGTAGCGGCTGACCCGATGGGAGTGGCCCTGGGTGTAGGGATCCTTGGCATCCACGGCGGCCGCCAGCGCCGCCACGGTGGCCATGTTGGCGTGGGCCAGTTGGGCGGCCAGGACCAGGGGATCTTGGTCAAGGACGAGCGCCGCATCCTCGGGGCGGGCAACCCGTCCTTTGCCGGCGTGCTTGGCCGCGTAGGCCGCCTGGTCCGCCGCGCGCAGCAAGTCCTCCGAACTCCGCCCATGGTCGGGGAGCGCCGCCACCCCGATACTGGCCGTGATCCTGACCTTTACGGCTCCGTCGATGACCAGGTGATCGCTTAGCGCCGCCACCAGGCGTTCGGCGCTGGCCAGTCCCTGGGCCAGGGTGGTCTCCGGTAAAAGGGCGATGAACTCATCCCCACCGTAGCGGGCCGGCACGTCCAGCGCACGCAGACTGGAGCCCATGACGCGCGCCACGGCGCGCAAGGCGGCATCTCCCATATGATGACCGTAGGTGTTGTTGACGGCGCTGAAATCATCCAGATCGAGCATCAGCAGACACAGGGGATGGCCGCCCCGTTCGGCCCGCGATACCTCCTCCTCCAAACGGGTTCGGACCGCGCGGCGGTTGAGCAGGTCAGTGAGGCTGTCCCGCGCCGCCAGGGCCAGGGCGCGCTCATGGAGATGGGCATTCCGCAGGGCAATGGATGCCTGAGTGGCCAGGATGGTTAGCACGTCGCGATCCGCCTCGCCCGTGGTCGTGGGGACGCCGGCAATCAGGAGAAGTCCGGTAAGCCCCGCTCCCTCCGTTTCCAGGGGGACGCGCAGTTCACCGCTTCCCATGCCAACCGCGCTCTCGGTGACCGGAAGTTGGGGAGGACCTGGGGCGCCGGCGTCGGGAGGGTCAAGGGCGATTCGGCGCAGAAGGTCGGGATCCTCCTCGTCGCGGAGATAGCCGGTGACCGCGGCCGCTCCCAGAATGGCGCGGGCGGCTTCGGCCACCGCTTGCACGAGCGTCGCCTGGTTCTGCTGGAGCCGCAGATGTTGCCCCACCGCCAATACCGCCTCAAGCTGGCTGCCGCGCTGGCGTAAGGCGCGTGCCCGCTCCTCCGCCTGTGCGTTGGCGCGAAATGCCCACCGCAAGGCCAGCAGGGGGACGATGAGCAGCACCACGGCGAGCTGATCGTAGTTCCAGATGATAGCGCCCACGATGCCGAAGGAACCCGCCGCCAGTTCCGGCAGCAAGGTGTGCCGGTAGCCTTGCCACCAGATCTTCCAGGGCGAACCGTTTCCCAGCAAAACCAGCAAGCCCAGCATCGTGCCAACATCAAACAGATAAAACACGATGATCAGAACGAACAGGCCGGGGAGCGCCGCCAGGAATCCGCCGTGCAGCAGCACCGCCGGACGGACATATATGGAACAGAGGAGACCGGCCAGGCCTACGCTCAAGGCAGGATGGGTCACATTAAACGCGCGTTGAACCAGGGTGTTCTTCTCTTGTCTTGCCTGGGAAACCAGAGCGGCGGCGAAGGTGATCAGCATCGGTATCGGTGGAGAAAATAGCAGAAGCGCCCCGATATAGGCAGTGGTGGAGAGGTTCTGCCAGGCGTCACCCTTGATCTGCAACGTCGTATGCTCGGCGAGGTAGCTGAGTGCAACATAGACGATCAGGGCGATCACCGTGCCGGCGGAAAGCTGGGCGATCCCGCCATGGCGCAATGGCGGGATCAGTTGATAGGCCAGCACCGCCGCGCACACGACATACAGAAGCACCAGGTAGCAGCGCAGACCCAGCGGCAACTCCCGCATTCTCAATTTCTTTCAGATGCCGGCGCCGGGCATGGCGGCGCCGTGTGATCGATACACGTCCCATCCTACGATAGAACCTGTCAATCGGAGAGTACCCAAATGGGCTACCTCGCCTGGGATCTTCCCTGTGCCGTGGAAGTACTAAGGCACTTTCCTCCTTCCCCTAGCCCGGTCGTGCGACGCTCATGTATATGGGACTGTTCTCTCCCCTGGGAGAGCGATGGTCTCCTGGATGACTCACCCGCGCCAAGCCGGTCGTGACCGCGCGCCCGCGACTGTATTTCTCGCACGATTTGGCGGTTGGCAATGCTGTCGATCTGGCCGGCCAGGTGGCCAAGGTACTCGCTAAAATGAACGTCAAGCGTTCGTAGCGGATTGCCAGGGCCGACCTGGCTGGTCCGGGAGAACCGGGAGCCTTATTCGGCGCCTTCTTGGTGAATGACAAACACCCGCGTGGCCAGGATCAGGAAGGCGCCGACCGTCAGATAGAGCAGCATAGTGAGGACCGCCCCGATGGTCAAATGGCTGGGGCTGGTCTTCTTGAGCAGCACGAGCAAGAACGCCACCGCCGCCAGGGCAATAGCCAGATAGATGCTCACGGATGGCCACCCATTCGGAAGTCGTCGCGGTATCGGGGGCAGCATCATGATCGCTCCTTCATCATGCCGGCACGCCATTCCGCCGACCAGTGTTACTATACCGGCTTCGCCTTTACACTGGTAATCAGAGCGTGGTTTGGGAAGGGGCGTGATCATCCAATGCCTCACCAATCGCCGCCTCCAGTGGCAAGGCGCGACCGGCGAGCCAGGCCGCCTTCGCGTCCAGCGGGCTCAGCCGGCTACGTACCGCGGCGGTATCGCGGTCATAGGAGGGGCGATCCGTCGGCGGAATGGGCGCTCCGAGCTGCTCGCGCAGATGTTCGGCGACCCCGAAGAGCCGTCCCGCGCGCCGGTTTTCCCCTCGTGCCGCGGCCAGACCGGCCAGACCCTCCAGGATGGAGGCGATTTGTCGCTTGTTCCCCAGCTCCTGTTCGATCAGCAGGCTCGCCCGAAACGCGGTTGCCGCTTGATCTTCCTTTCCGCGCGCGCGGGCCACCAGCCCCAGGTTGTAATGCGCATGGGCGGTGTGCCGCCTGGCGTTAATCGAAGCAGCCAGGGCCAGCGCCTCCTCGCCCAGGCTGGCAGCGCGGTCCAGATCGCCGAGGGCGCGCGCCACTTCGCCCAGGTTGATCAGGGTGACGATCAGGCCGTCGGAGGTACCTGCCTGACGCTTCAAGGCCAGGCTCTCCTCCAGCACGGCGGCGGCTCGTTCGTTGTCTCCGAGGTCGATAGCCACCGTACCCAGATTGTTCAACACCAGCGCCAGGAGCGTGGTGTCCGCCAACGTGCGGACGATTGCTAGCCCTTCCGCGTATCGCGCGCGCGCCTGTTCCAGATCACCCTGGAACTTGCTGATCGTGCCCAGATTGATGACGAGACGCGCCATCCCGCGCGCGTCGCCACGTTCACGATAGAGGGCAAGGCTCTCGGCGTAGAGGGCTGACGCCGCCGGGTAATCGCCCTGTTCGTTCGCCAGGGTACCCGCCGCGTTCAAGGCCCCGGCGCGCGTGGCGGAGGCACCCTGGTGCGCCAAGGCGGCGGCCAGCCATTGCCGGCCCTCGGCTTGGTACCCACGCAGGAGGCAGAAGTGGGCCAGCGGTTCCGCCAGGTGAAGTACATGCTCCCTTTCCTCGGGTTCCATCCCGTTGCTGCTTAGCACTACGCGCAGGTTGTCGATGTCATCTTCCAGGAGGTTTAGCCAGCTCGTGCGCTCCGCCGCTCGCGGTTCGGCCCGCCCTTGCGCCAGCTGCTCCAGGAACCACCGCCGATGGCGTTTCGCCAACGCCTGGGCTTCGCCGGCGGCGTGGAGTTGCTCTCGGGCATACTGGCGGACCGTCTCCAGCAGCCGGTAGCGACCGAGCCCCCCGTATTCGGTCGTCTGGACCAGGGAACGCGCGGTAAGCTCGGCCAGAAGATCTTCCGTGGACGCCCCCCACGCGCGGGAAGGGACGGAGTCGTCAGCCGCGTCCCAACAGATGGCCGCCGCCGCGTCCAGTTGCCAGCCCCCCGCGAAAATAGAGAGGCGGCGCAGCAGTACCCGCTCCGGCTCCGGGAGCAGGTTATAGCTCCAGTCCATGGTCGCGCGCAAGGTTCGCTGACGGGGGAGCGCGGTGCGGCTACCGCCGGTCAGCACCTGGAAACAGTCATCCAGGCGCGCGGCCACGGTCTCTACCGGAAGCACGCCCAGGCGGGCCGCCGCCAGTTCGATCGCCAGGGGTAGGCCGTCCAGCCACCGACAGATCCGCGACACTGCTGGAGCGTTCAGGGGAGTAAGGACGAAATCCCGCCGATTGGCGCGGCCACGGTCCATGAAGAGTTGCACGGCCTCGTAGTGGCGCAGACTGTCCAGATCGGCCGTGGACGCGGAGGGCGGCGTGGCGAGAGGGGGAACTCGCCAGACTGTCTCACCCTCGATGCGAAGCGGCTCACGACTGGTGGCCAGCATCCGCAGTCCCGGACAACCATGCAACAGGACCGTGGCCAATTCAGCGCACCCCGCGAGCAGATGCTCGCAGTTATCCAGGAGCACAAGGGTCTGGCGAGGCCCGAGGAAGGCGATCAACTCGGCGATCAGAGGGTCGCCGGAGATTCCTTTGAGGCGCTCCTGGAGGCCCAACGCACCCGCCAGGACGCGCGGCACGAGCCTATCATCAGACAAGGCCGCCAGTTCGACCAGCCAGACGCCATCCGGATACGCTTCGGCAAGTGTGCCGGCCACCTCCAGAGCCAGGCGCGTCTTGCCACAGCCGCCTGGTCCGGCCAGGGTCAAGAAGCGAGATGAGGGGCCTTCCGGTGGCTCGCTCGGGAGTAGGAGCCCGCGGATCTCCTGCCGTTCCCAGATCCGCCCGACGAAGCTGGTCAGGGACGCGGGGAGATTCCCCGCGGGCGCCGGCAACGGGATCCGCGGTGGCGCGTCCGCCGCGCTTGGGGCCGCCGCCAGCGCCAACACCTGGCCCCGCAGCGCCTCGACCTCGTTGCAGGGCGCCAATCCCAAATCCGCGTCGAGAGAAGCGGCCAATTCTTGGTAGACGCGCAGCGCCTCGGCGCGCCGGCTCGCCGCCGCCAACATACCCATCAGCGCGGCTGCCGCGTCCTCATGGCAGGGATCCTCCTTGAGCAGCCTACGCAGACAGTGCTCCGCCTCTTCCAGGTCGCCCGCATCACCGCTCAGGTTTGCCAGATGCCGCAGCGTTTCCTGGTAGAGCCCTCGTAGCGTCTCGCGTCGCGCCGCCACCCACTCCGCATATGGATCATCCGGTAGATACGGCCCTCCGTAAAGCGCGAGTGCCGTCCGGCAGATGTCCCGGTCCTTCCCGCCCAGGGCAGCGCGCGCCGACCGCTCGAAGGTCACCGCGTCCAGCCAGTCCCCGTCCAACCGAGACTCGCCCGCTGGTTCCAGGGCCAGGATATCGCCTACCACCCGCACCGCACTGGTGCCGGCTTCCGGTTCGTCCAGCAACTGGCGCAGTAAGCGTACGGTATCGTTCAGTTTCCGCGTTGCCCGCGGATCATCGGGCCAGAGCAGTTCGCCTACCTGTTCGCGGTGGACCCGCTGCTCTGGCGCGCTCAACAGGCAGGTGAAGAGGCCGCGCACCGCGGGTCGATTCCAGCGCCCTGGTGGGATGAGGTCGGAACCCCGCCAGACCATGAGACCGCCCAGGGTGTGTACGCGCAAAGCCGAGGAGGGAGGCGCGGCTTTGCTGGGCGCGGGCTCTCCGGCGTCCGGTGCCCCCATCGGCCGCGTCTTACCCAGATAGCGCGACCGCACCTTGCCGTTCTCACGCCAATAGGCGAACCAATACGGACCATGTCCCGGCTTGCCCTCGGCGCAGTGCCCGCAACCGGATCGGTGGCAACGCCGGTACTGCCGGCTATAGGTGACGTGGGCCGTGTCGGGGGGCAGTCTGGTCGCCATCCGATCTCCCTCACATACTGTTTCCTGGTTCTACCATCTTGAAGCCCCGGCCTTCAGGCCGGGGAGCCTCATTTGCGCTGTTAGGGTGGCCTTTAGGCCGCTTCCCACTAGCATATATCACTCGCCCCACCGCTGTTGTAAAAGAGGAGTCTCGTGATCTTTTGCAACAAGGGCCGGCCCCCAGAGGGACATGTTGAGCAGAGACCGCGGTCGCGCTCCGTACGGCGCCTGCTAGAGTGCGAATAGGTCCTGATGTCTCGGGTGCGACAACTCCTAGCGAGTCAATGTTCAAGGGCGACGTTTCCCGACCGCGGTCGGCGGGCGCTACCACCCGAGGGGGACCGGGTTTGATTAGCAGGCATATGGGAGAGGGCCATGCCGCGATATACGTCCTTCGTGCTGCGGGTTTGGCGCAGTAGCCGGCACGGCCGCGTGCAATGGGCGGCCAGACTGGAGGACTTACAGGATGGCCGGTGCGAGCAGTTCGCCGGTCCCGACGACCTAATTGCTCATCTACGCGGGCTTCTCGATCCGGACGCGCCAAGCGGTCCCGATCCCCCGGAAGGGGTCGAGAGTCCCTGAGATCGAGTCAGAACCAATGGACTGACGCTCCGACCCTACCCGAGCAAGCAAGAGTACGCTGAAAGGAAACAGCCATGGTACCCAAGAGAACGTCGAAGATTTCTGTCTCGCTGGTCATTGCCCTGGTAGTGGCCCTTACCACCGTCATCGGTCCCAGCCGGCACGCGCTGGCCGCTGGGCCGCGGGTGCTCACCCTGTCGGACATGGGTGATTTCAGCGGCGCCGAGGGCGCCAATAACAACGCGATCGCCGGCGCTACCTATGCCAAGGCCACATTGCTGGGAACGAACAACGCCTACGTGACCCTCTTCACCCATCATTTTCCCGGCTACGCTGCCTTCACCACCGCTGTGGGCGTGGAGGACGGCTCGGCGGACAACCATTCCGGTACGGCCACCCTGGTGGTAACCGTCGATGGAAAACTGGTAAAAACCATCGCCAAGGTCTATGGGCAAGCCGCGACCACTCTGACCGTCCCCTTCGGGCAAGCCAGCCAGATTAAACTCACGCTGCACATGGATCCGAACCCGAAAAAGGATCTGTACATGCTCCTGGGGAATCCTACCGTACTCACCAGTGTCCCGAAGTCGGTCGCGGCGCCGCCCGCGTTCGGATCCGGCGCTAGTGGTGGCAATGGTGGTAGCGGCAAGACCACCCTGACCCTCTTCTCCGCCTCGGTCGCGGCGGGGAGCCAGGAGACGGCCCTGATCACGACCGGCGCCAACGCGGCCCTTACGGTGGTGATCACCTATCCCGGTGGCACGCAGCAAGTGCTCGGACCCAAAAAGGCAGGACCAGATGGCCACTTCGCCTATAGCTGGGTCGTGCCGGGCGGGATAGCCGGGGTAGCGCGCGTGGTGGTGGTCAGCAGTGGAGTTGCCCAGGCCACGTTCACCATCCAGTAGGGTGATGCCTGCCGGCTGGTTCTTCCCGGGTGAGGTTCTTGGTCGTCACATAGACTACCTCACCCGGGAAGGTATGCTCCTCCACCATCCATCCCTCCTCGCGCGCCAGGGCTAGAAACGCCTCCCCCGGGCGCCGAGCGAGCCCGGAACGGCGCCCGCCCAGGCTCCACGCGGCGAAGGAAACCAGTATCCGCGGGGCGCGGATCGCGCGCAAGAGGTCGGCGCCCGATCCGCGCTCCAGCGTCTCCAGAGTGGGGAGCAACTTGAGGGCCAGCGCCAGGTCGGCGGTATGCGACGGCGGATCTCGGGTCAGATCCCGGACCTCCGCCCTGCCGCGGAGGCCGGCGATCTGGAAGAACCCATTCAGGAAATCCACCAGCCCGGCGTCGATATCACAGCCGTGGTAGACGGCATCCGCCGGTAATCCCATCCAGGGGATAGTCAGCGGATTCAGGCCGCAGCCCAGATCCACTACGGAGCGGATAGGCGGGAGTCCAGCCAGGATTTCCGCGTAGTAACGGTCGAGAAGTGGGGCCCGCTCAAAGGTGGATGCGTGATGGCGCGTGACCTGAACCAGCGTACGGCGGAAATCCTCGGGCTCCTGGGCGGCTGATGCCCGAAGCAGTTCGAGCCAGACGCCGTACCGCGGCAAGCCGGCAAAGAAAGCCCCGTGGACCTGATGAAGCGCGTTCTTGGTTTCCTTGATCGCCTCCTTCAGGCCGGCGCGCTTCCGTAACTCACGCTCCCCAATCACGGCGATCAGGTCGGGCGCTACCCGCCGATATTTGGGTCCGGCGGTTACGGCGCGCACCAGCGTCTCGATCTGGTCGCCTACCGGCTCAGCCATCAGCCCGCAGCAAGGCCATCAGGGTGCTCATGAAGCGCAGGTTGTGAATGGTCGCCAGGCGAGCGTAGAGCATTTCGTTGCTCTTATAGAGATGGTGGAGATAGCCTACCGCGTACGTGACGCAGGTGTGGCAATCGCAACCGGGCGAGATCGGCGTGGCGGTCTTGATGTGCTTGTTGTCCTGAATGTAGAGGGTGTGATGCCACTCGCCCCGGATCGGGAAACCAGGGGCGGCCGGGTCGCTGGTGAAGGCATACAGGCGCCCGCCTCGCGCGTCGCGCGTGGGGAGGGCGCTATCGAAGATCTGGTAGCCCATGGCGGCGCAGGCCACGATGTGATCCGGATGCCCCACCCCCAGGGCGTGCATGGGAAACTCGGTGGGGATCAGCTCACGGCAATAGGCCAGGGTCTCGCTAAGCAGCACGCCCTGGCCGCTGAACGGCCAGCCGCCGTAACCAAAGCCGTCGAAACCCAGCGCCAGCAGCGCCTCCGCGCACTCTCGCCGCAGTTCCGCCCGATCCCCGCCCTGCACCACGGCGAAAAGGCGGGGCCGGGCGTCCGGTCCCAGTCTCCGCTGCGCCACCTGCCGCTCGTATTCCTCCTTGCAGCGAGCGGCCCAACGAATGGTCCTTCCCACCGCGCGCCGCTGCTCCTCGATCGCCTCCTCGGCGTGGGTGCAATCGTCCAGGCACATCACCACGTCGGCCCCGTAGGCCATTTGCAAGGAGATGCTTTTCTCCGGTGAGAGGAGGAACTTCCGCTCCGCCCCTTCCGGTTGGAAACTCAGCCCTCGATCGCTCAGACTACCGAACTTGCGGTTCTGACGGATCAGCGAATACGCCTGAAAGCCGCCGGAATCGGTGATAATCGGCCCGCTCCAGCCGCTCATCGTGTGCAGGCCGCCCAACGCCGCGATCGTGGAGGAGCCGGGCTTTTGCATCAGGTGGAAGACGTTCATCACCAGCGCCCGCGTCCCCGCCCGCGCCAGGTCGGCGGCATCCACCGCCCGCACCACCCCAAGGGTGGCATCGGGCAAGAAGGCCGGCAGCGGCACCTCGCCATGGGCCAGCGTCAGGACATCCGCGCTCACGGCCCCTCTCTCTCCGGCGGCGGCTCGCCGGTCCCTGCCCCCGCGATCACCACCACGTATTCCCCTTTGAGGGTCTTGCCGGCCACGCCGGCCGCCAGGGCCGAGAGCGGTCCCCGCTCCACCGCCTCGAACAGCTTGGTCAGGTCGTTGGCCAGCGCCGCCTGGCGGTCGCCATACACGGCGCGCGCGTCCTCCAGGAAGGCATGCAGCCGGTGGGGACTCTCATAAAAGATGAGAGTATGGGGGCCGGCCGCATCCAGGGCGAGCCAGTTCCGACGCGCGCCCGGCTTCCGGGGTGGGAAGCCGCGGAAGGTGAAGCTGTGCACCGGCAAGGCGGAGAGCACCAGGGCCATGACCAGGGCCGCCGGCCCTGGGATCATGGTCAGCGGCAGCCCGGCCCGCGTGACCCGCCGCACCAGAGTATAGCCGGGGTCGGAGATCCCGGGCGTGCCGGCGTTGGTGACCAGGGCCACGGACTTCCCCTCGCGGAGCAGTCCCTCGACGCGGTCGCCCGCCTGCTCCTCGTTATGCTCGTGAAAGGCGATTTGCGGCTTCTTGATCTCGAATCGCTGGAGCAGGAGACCGGTCTTTCGCGTATCCTCGCTGGCCACCGCGTCCACCGCGCGTAAGGTCTCCAGGGCCCGCAGGGTGATGTCACCCAGATTGCCGATCGGGGTGGCAACCAGATAAAGGGTACCTTCATTCCCAGGTCTTCTCGAAGGGGATCCTTGCGGGCGTGTGCTCATGGTACTCAGTATAGGGGCCGGGTGAATGACTGGATCTCCGCGCCGTCTTTGGTATACTGCCCCAAGCGTTTCCGGCCACTCGCATGGGAATAGCACGGAGAAAAAGACGAGCGACTGGTGGACAACGCGGTAGCGCGTGCCGGCTGAAGGCGCGTAAGCTAGGCCACCGGACCCATGGGCGGGTCCGGCGTTGGCATGTATTCGCCGCGGCCATGTCGCTCCCTGGCCCAAGGAGAAGGTATGCAGAGGTTTCCTCGTCCCGCCCGGCGTCTCGTGATCGCGGGCGCCCTTTCCACCGCCCTGCTCGGTGGCGGCTTCGCGCAACAGGCACGGGCCGCCGGCCGTGCCTACACCGGACTGCCCAGCCGATCGCTCTCCCCCAGCGCGGATCCCACCAGCTACACCGTCCAGTCGGGCGACACCCTCTCGGGCATCGCCGGCACCTACGGCACCACGGTGGACGCGCTGGTCGCCGCCAACCACCTGAGCAACGGTGATGTGATCGTGCCAGGCCAGATCCTGATCATTGCCGGCCCTGGCGCCGCCGCCACGTCCACCACCACCAGTGTTTCATCCAGTGCGAGCGCCTATACCGTACAGCCAGGCGATACCCTCTCGGCCATTGCCGCCCAGGTCGGCGTTTCGCTCGACGCCCTTGCCGCCGCCAATAGTCTGGCCGCGCCGTATCTGATCACCGCCGGGGAATCGCTCACTATCCCCACCGCGTCGTCCGCCGCCGGCGCGCCGGCAGGGACCGTCTACAGCGTGCAGGCGGGCGACACCCTCTCCATGATTGCCGGCAACTACGGCGTCTCGGTCGATGCCCTGGCGGTGGCGAACAACCTCAGTGCCCCGTTCCTGCTGACCGTGGGCCAGCAGCTGGTGATCCCGGCCGCGACTGGAACCGCCGCCGCGAGCGCGCCTACCACGTCCACCGTCTCCGGCACGGTGGCCGCGACCTACGTGGTCCAACCGGGCGATACGCTCGCCGGAATCGCCGGCCGCCTGGGCTTCTCCCTTGATTCCCTGGTCTCGGCCAACCATCTGATCGACCCGAGCGCGCTCCAGGCGGGGCAATCATTGGCGTTGCCCACCGGCAGCGTGACCGTGGACCAAGCCACCGTGGGCTCGATCCTGACCACCGAGGCCCAGGCCGAGGGCCTCGACGTGGGCTTGCTCAAGGCAATTGCCTGGCAGGAGAGCGGCTGGCGAATGGTGACCGCCGCCGATGGAGGGATCGGGATCATGCAACTGATGCCCGATTCGGTGGACTGGGTGAGCAACACCTTGCTTGGCTCGCCGATCAATCCGTACAATCCGACCGATAACATCAAGGCCGGCGCGATCATGCTGCGCTACTATCTGAGCATCTACAGTGACGCCGCGCACGCGATCGCCGCCTACCACCAGGGGATGGCCAGCGTGAACGCGGAGGGCATTACCCCCGAGGGCCAGCAGTACGTCGACAACGTCCTGGCCCTGCAATCACAGTTTGGCGGATAACCAACGGAGAGAGCCGGCGCCCAGGGCGCCGGCTCTCTCCGTTGG
>DATLQX010000392.1:0-7344 GCA_035534995.1 Chloroflexota bacterium
GCTCCCCAGGTAGGTGCTGTGCAACAGGGTGCCCGTCCCATCCACCTCGCTGACAAAGCCGCCGGGGCCGCCGGCCCCGCTGGTTTGGTAGGCGCCGCTGGTGGTGGGGAAGTTGGTCGATTGGGTGGTGCCGCCCACGTAGGTGTGGCCGCTCCCGTCCTCGGCCACGCTGGTGGCGATGTCGCTGGCGCTTCCGCCCAGGAAGGTGGAGAAGACCAGCCCGGCGGTGGCATACTGGATCTCGCAGACGAAGGCGTCCCCCGCGCCGCCATACGAGGGGGAGTTGGTGGTGGGGAAGTTGCTCGATCCGGCCTGCCCGACCACGAAGAGATCGGCCGCCGCATCCTCGGTGATCGCCAGGGCCCCATCGGTGCCGCTCCCGCCCAGGTAGCTGCCGTACTTGAGAATGGGGTCGACGGTCAGCGGTTGGGTGGGGTCATGAGTGCCCAGGGCCAGGCCCACGGTGCCGTCCGCCTCCGCGACATAGTGGGCTTCGACCGGCTGGCGCCCCCCGTGCACGGTCTGGTAGGCCACCGGGGGAACCAGGCGGGCCGCGCCCTCCGGGCCACTGCCCAGGTGGACGTTTCCTTGCCCATCCAGAGTGGGCACGCCGGGGCCGCTCAGGTGGAGGCGGATCGCCCCCGCGTCGGCCTGGGGCGCCAGATCGAAGTCGAACTCCAGTTGACCCTGCCCGCCGTGGTAGCGCAGATCGACGCCGGGATAGACGCCGGGGTAGGTCAGCTGGCTATAGCCGGGCACCCCGAGATGCCACTGGCTCTGATCGTTCCCCTCGACGTAGTTGCTCACCCCCGGCAGCCGGTCGGCTTCGCTCACCGTGGGGGCGGCGCCGGCGGCCGTCCCCGCCAGACCCAGGGTCATCACCACCGCGGGGGCGTGGGCCGCCGGGGCGGCGGGGAGGGCGATTACCGCCTCGTGGTCGGTGAAGAAGGCGGTGTAGCCTGGTCCATGGGCCAGGTAGCGCACCGCTGGATCGGTCTGGCCCACGTTCGGCTCGAAGCGGAGCGGGAGATGGGTGTATTGGGCCAGGAGCGCGGTGGTGCTGATCGGGGCGGTGGGCTGGGGCGGGAGGACTCCGGGCACCGCGGTGACGCCGGCTGCCGGCGTCCCGGTCTGGGAAGGCGTCCCGGTCTGGGTGGCCGTCCCGGCCACGGTGCCGCTGACGCTGGCGGTGGGGGTCGCGGTCGCGGTGGCCGTGCTCGTGCCCGTGCTCGTGCCGCTGGCGGTCGCGGATGCGCTGGGGCTGGGCGTGAGACTGGCGGTGGCGGACCCACTCGTGACCGCGGTTGGACTCGCCGAGGCGGTTGGTGAACCAGTCTCCGAGGCGGTCGCGGTTGGGCTGACCACCCCCGTGGCCGAGGCCGAGGGGAGGGCGGTGAAGGAGGCGGTCGCGGAGGGGGACGCCGTGAGGTCGGCGGCCGGAATCTGGCCACGATGCGCGGTAATCGGTACCGGAAGGACATGCGCGAGACTCTCCACATGGGCCGGAACCAGGGCGAGGAGGATGGCGGCCAGGGTGGACATGATCACTACTCGCGTGGAGAATCGTCGCCGCACGACCGTTTCCTTGCTCACCACCAGAACTACCCCCACCTGGGGCGGACGATCCTGGCGTCTCGTGTTCGTCCTACCTCGGTCTGGAATCCGTCTCGTGATGCAGTATGGATGAGCTCGTATGGTGGAGTCTAGGCCCTGGCACATAAGCTGTCAATCATAGTGCGATATTTTGGTACGGTCTATACATCATCGAGCGACGAAGGAGGGGTACAGGAGACGCACGCTTGTGGGTGCGCCGCGTCTTGGCGCCCCTGGCCCCGCTCGTGCGTGAAGAACTCGCGCCGGTCAGCCAGGGTGACCGGCCCGTGGGCGACGGGCGAGTGGCCCAACTTTCCTTGCTCCCGATGGTTATCCGCTACCGCGCTTCCATGTCGACACCCGAGTCCGTACCATGGTGAGGTGTATGGGAGTGGCGGATCGTGGGTGACGGGGTGGCGGGAGCATGATCGCGGAGTATGTGGATTCACGGAGCGAAGTGGTGGGTGACCAGGAACCCAGCTTACCGCCGCGGGCTGCGGGCGACGGTTGGTCCGCGGGCGATCTGCTGGATGCCGTGGATCGCCTCTGCCTGGCTTACAGCCTGCCTCTCCTGGAGCGCGATCAGGGGCCGGTGATAGCCGAGGCGCGGGCGTTCGAGGCGATGGGTATGGCCGCCACCGCCTACCTTACGGGCGCGGTTGCCTGCGCGATTCGGGTGACCTCGAGTGGACCGGCGGTGGCCTTTGGCCGGTGGGGTGGCTCGGTGATCCTTACCCATCTGCTGGCCACCATGCCAGCGGTCCCGGACGAACCCGAGCTTTTCCTGGACGTCGCGCCTGGACCCACCGATCTCTCGCCGGAATGGAGCCGGCAACCGCCGATCTTCCTGGTCGCCGAGGATCCTAATGAGCGCCTCCTCCGGGCGCTCGGTGATGACCCGCGCCTGAGCGACGCGCGAATCACCGGCTCCCCTGGATCGTGTGCCTTGCGCGTGAGCGTGGGAGCGCCAAGTCTCGGCCCTGAGGATGCCCCTACCGGTGCCTGGCCCACGGAGGATCTTATGGTGGCGCTGCGGCCATCGCGCCTCCTCTGGGGGCTCCGCGAGGCACTAACCTTGGTGGAGCAGGAAACGGGGGCGATGATCAGGCTTGGCGAGGAGAACGCTGCCTGGCCGATATCTGGTTCCCTCCCTCACGCTGAGCTGATTGCCGGTCTCCCCGAGATTCCGGCCTGGGCCGGCACGGCGAGTGCGTATGGCCCTACCGCTGCTGATACCGGATCACTCTGGCTTGCCCTCGCACCAACACCGCCTACTCTATCCGCGGCGGCGGCGTTGCGTACCCGCGCCTATCTCGCGCACGCTTTGGTTGCCCTGGCATCTGGGTGGCCCGCTCTCGACTGGACCGCGCTTCTCGCGACAGTCCCGGAACCTGCTTGTGGGCCTGATCCTTCCGCTGCCTTGCCGGTGGACCTCGCGAACGGCGGGAAGTCAGCCGACGGAGAGGTCGCGGCGCTGGGAGCGCCGGAGGGGCTGATGTTCAAGCAGGGAGGGGCAACACCCTGGCAGGAGTCGGGAGCCGTGGTTGGGGACAGATTGTGGCGTCATAACGACGAAATGCTGACCGTCCTGGCGCTGAATCTTGGCCAGAGGCGTGTCCACGCGATCGTCAAGGAATCGTCAGTGCGGCGATCGGTCAGTGAAGACATTCCGGCTCTCGATGTGACTCGCCCAGCGGAGTCGCCCACTCCGGTATGGGTTGAGGCAGCCTTGGTCGCTCCCAAACGGGCCGTGGTCGAGGTGTTGGTCCCCCTTCTGGGTGACAAGGAGCGAGATCTGGATCGGCTGGGGCGGGTCCGGGACATTCTGGGCGCCTATAAAGGGGAAGCCGGCGCGCGGCTGGTCTTGACCAGAGGGAGCTTTCGGCGCGTGCTCGAAGGTTGGGATGGCCCTGGTGTCGCCTGGTCCGGCGCCCTCGTGGATGCCCTGGAATCGCTCCTGGGGAATGGCTGCGCCCGCCTGATTGAGTGATCCCGCGCGGGCTCCTTCAGTACAGCCTGGCGTACGTGTCCCCGTGCTTGTAGGGGCACCCCTCGTGGGTGCCCTTGGCGACCCGCACCAGGGCACCCACGAGGGGTGCCCCTACAAAAGTCTACGCCGAGATGTACTGGTGCTTTTCAGCGGCTTTGTTTGCGTTGACGCAGCCCTGACCGCAATCGGGGGAGGCGCAAGGCGGCCTAATTTTGTTTTAGCCGGTAGGTACCCCTGGGCCGCTAAAGCCGTTCTGGCCCTTGTTGTAGTAGACGCTCTGTTCCGCCACGAACGGCACCCCGTTGGTGCTCTGGACGATGGCCGCGTTCCTTCCGGGGGGAATGCCCAGTTTCGCCAGGTCAACGGTGAGCCTCTGCCGAGGCGCGAGGACCAGCGGTGCCGGGCGGATGGTGGTGCGAGTGCTGCCGTAGAGGGTGAGAGCAATATGTCCCGTTTGGGTGGCCGAGGGATTGAACAGGAGGAGGAACTCTCCTGCCCCGGTGAAGACAGGCAGGCTGCCGTCCGCCGGCGTCGTGCCCAGGGCGCCGGATGGGAACACCCAGTCAAGGGCGGGTCGTTCCACGCCGGGGCTCAGGGCGGCGGCGCTTTCGCCCTTCCCGAAAAGCTCGGTCCGATTTACGGCCACCGGAATGGTACTGGTGAGCACGGTGCTGAAAGAACCCGAGATCCCCAGGGTGCTCAGGTCAATTGTAGCCCGCTCGCGCGCGGGGATGATCGTGGTGAGGAAGGGAGGCGGCTTCCCCGCGCGGTTGGCGGTGGGAGAATACGCGGTCATGGTGACGCGCGCCGGTCGGGAAGAGTCAGGATTGAGCACCACCAGGTGGTCGCCCCAACCCTTAGTCTGATACCCCTCGGCGCTGTACCAGATATGCGACAGGTCGCGGATGCCCACGGCCCCGGTCATGGGATCCGCGCCTGGTAGGTAGGCGGTATACTCGGCCACTACCGGTGAATCGGCGGTCAGAACCACGGCCAGGTCCGGATCATGGCCGCCGCTCGCCACCACGAATGATCGCTGGCTCTCGGCGTCCACATGGCCGGTAATGGTGCCAAGGAAGCCGGTATCGCCAAGCTGCGTGAGGGTAATCCCAGCTGGATCGGAGCCAGGATTACTGATCGTGACCACTTGCGTCATTGGCGCGGTTGCCGCCAGGCCCGGAAAATACCAGTGTGTGCTCGGCGAGCCAGTCCCCGCCGTCACGCTTGCGGCGGAGCCATACAGGAGAACCCTGGAGCCCGCCAGCGGCTGGTCGGATTGTATGGCCAGGCCGTTCGTTTGATTGGGGAGGTTCGCGGCGCCTGGATCGATATCGGTGAAGGCATGCGGCGGGGCAAGGGTATCCGTGGTGCTGATCGGTCCGCTTGGGCCGAGAACGGTGAGGCGGAGGCGAGTGGTGGTGGTCAGGGGATTGGTGATATTCAGCATCTCGCGCGATCCAACCGCCGTTTGCCCTCCCGTGAAGTAGACCCGAGGGGCGTTGGCCGCGAAGGTGGG
The DNA here is from genome assembly GCA_035534995.1 of Chloroflexota bacterium. Lineage (GTDB taxonomy): Bacteria > Chloroflexota > UBA5177 > JANWHV01 > JANWHV01 > JANWHV01. The sequence continues at coordinate 5,100 of DATLQX010000392.1, forward strand.
GGTGGCGGTCGCGGTCGGCGTCGCCGTGGCGGATGGGGTCGAGGTAGAGGTCGGGGTGATCGTGGCCGAAGGCAACGCGAGGGTGCTCGACGGCGCCGCGGTGGGGGTGCTGCTCGCCGTGCTTGTGGGAGTCACGGTTTGGGTCGGCACGAATGGCCCGCGTTCAATCAGGAGGTAGGGACCACCGCCGATAATGAAGTCCGATGTGTTGGCCCCGTGATTGTTGGTGGCCGCCGGGACGGTAATCGAGTAGTAGCCGTTGGCATCGGGGATGGCCTGGGTGGGGGCGCCGGTGGGGTCCAGCAAGGTACCGCCATTGGCGCTCTTCTCATACAGGCTCAGGGTGGCTGGGCGGGGCGCGTTATTCCAGATCACGGTAACTTGCTGATTGCCCTCGTCCAGTTCGACCCTGGTGATCGGGTTACTCTGGATCAGGCGGGCGGACTGCACGTTGGCGAAATACTGGACCGCCAGGGAATAGGCGGTGACCGTGGACCGGGCATTGCCCGAGTATTTCAGCAAGCCGTAATAACCGGGTTCACCCACGTCACTGGCCCGGTAGAGGAGCATCCGGTCCACGCCGCCGGCCAGGGCGGCGGCGAACGATTCGAGGATATAGGACGATGCCTCGGCGGAGGTGGCGACCAGGCCGGTGGCCGGTACGAACGGATCGTCATCCACGGCCACTCCCAATTCGGTGGCCACCAGCAGCTTGTTGGTCATCCCATAGTGGGTAAGGACTTGCTCCGCCTGGCGGGCCATGGTATAGATGCCGATGGATCGTCCATAGGAGTGCAGGCCAAGCCCGTCGAAGTAGCCATGGTTGGCCACGCTATCCGGATCGGCGTCATCGGCGGCGAAGACATCATTCAGCCAGGTGGGATTATAGTTCAGGCTGCCGATCAGCACCTGAGCCGAGGGGTCGGCGGCCTTGATCGCCTGGTAGGCGACCTTCAGCAACTGAAAGAAACTGGCGCGGGAGCCCTTCCAGGAACTGCCGTTTTGCAGGTCCGGCTCATTCCATATTTCCCAATAGGCCACCTGGCCGCGGAAGTGAGAGGCGGCGGCGGCCACGAAGGCGCCCCAGGTGTTGTTGGCGTCGTTCCAGGGAAGGTTCAGGCCGCTGGGCACCTGGGCCGACGGGTTGGAAGTCACGGCCGTGGTCGCCCAGTACGGGGTGTGTTCGAGGGTGGCGATGGTGGTCAGACCATGGGCCTGGTCGGAGTTAATGTAGGCGGCCGGGCCGCTCCAGTCGAACACACCCTGCCGCGGCTCGACGCTCTGCCAGTCGAAGGAGAAGCGATTCAGGCGGGCGCCTTCCTGCACGGCCGTACTGGCCCAGGGGAAGCTGCGGATTCCGTGGACATGGTTATAGTAGTCCGGCAGGATCCCATTCATCCCGAAGCGGGGGTCGCCTGCCTGCAGGGTGGATGGGGCCGCCAGCGCCGTTCCAGGGCTGGATGGCCGGCCTGAACTGAGGAACGCCATCGGAACCAGGAGGAGGAGAAGAGCCGCCAGGCGGGCGCCGCGCGAGGTCGCAAAATGCCGCATGGCCTTCATTCTCCCAGAAGACGCATGAACAGGCAATGACAGTTCTCTTGAAACACCTCGGAATCTCCTCGGCGGCGGTACGCCGCCGAGGAGATTACCCGTCGCCCGCAACCTACAAAACACGGCGAGCCGAGAGATCGGCCAGTTCAGCGATCAGGGTATCGAGGGGCACGGCATTTTGTTTGGCGCCCGCTCGGTCGCGCACCGATACCGTTTGGTTGGCGGCCTCTTGGTCGCCTACCACCAGCATGTAGGGCGTCTTTTGCCCCTGCGCTTCCCGAATCTTGTATTGGAGGCGCTCGTTCCGCCCATCGACCTCAACCCGTAGCCCGGCTGCCCGAAAGCGCCCGGCCACCTGCTCGGCGTAGGGGTTATGGCGTTCGGCGATTGGCAGCACCACCGCCTGGACCGGCGAGAGCCAGAACGGAAAGGCGCCGCCAAAATGCTCGATCAGGACCGCCAGGAAACGTTCGGTCGAGCCAGTGACCGCCCGATGCAGGACGACTGGGGTGTGCGTCTTCCCGTCCTCGCCGGTGTACTCGACCCCCAGTCGGGCCGGCTGGATAAAATCGACCTGGATGGTGGAGAGTTGCCACTCGCGGCCCAACACGTCGCGGGCCATGAAATCGGCCTTGGGGCCGTAGAAGGCGGCCTCACCGAGGACAGGGATGTACCGCACGCCCTTGGCATCAAG
>DATLQX010000393.1:0-7959 GCA_035534995.1 Chloroflexota bacterium
AGCGCGAAGGCGCTTACCCTGCCCTCCACCTCGGTCTTGAGGTCGCGCAGCGCCGCCGCGACCACCAGCATATGCTCGAAGGCGTTGATCCCCTCATGTTGCAGGCCGACATGCGCCGGCTTGCCCTTCACCGTGACACGCAGGGTAATGGCCCCGCGGTTGGCGTTCCAGACGACGCCGGCGGTCGGCTCCGCTGTCAGCATACCGATGCCGTCCCGGCCGAGCAGGCCCGCCTCGGCCAGGTACCGTGACCCGCGCCGGCCCGCGGTCTCTTCGTCCGGCACGATGACCAGGCCGACCCGGCCGTCCAGGGAAATGTCGGCGTCGCGCAACGCCGCGACGGCATGGATCATCGCGGCAAGTCCGCTCTTCATGTCGGAGGAGCCGCGCCCGAACAGGCGCCCGCCCTCGATCCGCGGCGCGAACTGGGCCGGGTCCGTCGTGGGCACGACATCGTAGTGGCCATGGAAATAGAGCGTCCGCGCGCCGCCGCCATGGAAACCGAGTACACAGGAACGCGGATACGGATCGGACGCGCCCACGGAGAGCGCGGGATCGGGCGGCACCTCAAGCACGGTGTACTCCAGATCGAGGTCGCGCAACTTATTCGCGATGGCACGCGTACAGGCCGGATAGGCCGCGCCGGGCGGATTTTGGGTTGGGATGGCGATGAGGTCTTTGGTGAACTCGACCATGCTGGGCCGGTATGCCGCGACGGCGGCGGTGACTCGCCGCGCCAGGATCGTGTCCATGCTATCCTCCTCCGCTGACGCCGTGACCCTTACGGCTGATCGTCAATCACCGGCCCTCGACCGGGCGCTCCCAACCGAGGCCAGGGTAACTCCCACCAGGGCCAGAAGGGCGCGCAACCCCAGGGCCTGGTGGAGGAGGATCGCCCCGACCAGCGCCGCCACCGCGGGCTCAAGGCTCATCAGCACCCCGAACACCTGGGCGGGGAGACGTTTGAGCGCGGCATGCTCCAGGGAAAAGGGGATCACCGTGGAGAGCATCGACACGCCGAGACCGGCCGCCAGCAACCGCGGGTCGCTCAGAAGCGGCCCACTGGCTCCGATCCCCAGAGGGAGCGTGACCAGGCAGGAAATGCCCATGGCCAGGGCCAAGCCTGACTGACCAGGGAAGGCCCGCCCTACTCGAACATTGAGCAGGATGTAGGCAGCCCAGCCGCCGGCCGCCGTCAGGGCGAGCACGGCGCCGAGTGGGTCAATGGCGGCGTTTCCCCAGGGAGCCAGCAGCAGGATGCCCGCGGCGGCGAAGGCGGCCCACAGGAGATCCAGGCGGCGACGTGATCCGATGACCGCCACGCACAACGGACCCACGAACTCCAGGGTAACGGCGATTCCCAGGGGGAGACGGGCGATGGCCGAGTAGAACGACAGATTCATCCCAGCAATGGTCAGGCCGAAGACCACCATGGCTACATAGTCCGCCCGCGCATGGCCCCGGATCCGTGGGCGGCCCACCGCCAGCATGATCAAAGCGGCAAAGCCGATCCGCAAAAAGACGGTGCCGCCGGGCCCCAGCGTGGCAAATAGGCCCTTGGCCAGGGCCGCCCCCACCTGCACCGACAGGATAGACATCAGGATCAATCCGGTGGGCGGCACGGCGCCTGCCGCTTCCCGCAGCCGGGCGGTGGGGCTTGGCAGGGGGGACGCTACCGTCCGCGCTTCCTGGGACAGGGCGGACACCCGAGCGGCACTGATCATCTATGTCCCGCCGGCATCCTACAGGTCATGACTCATCCTCCAGAGTCTCGGCCACCTAGTGCTGACCTCCGCCGGGTTCGTTTGCTCCCCCCCAACTGAGGTCGGGTGGTAGCGCCGGGCCGACTGCGGTCGAGGGATCAATCAGAGCGGCCGTTGTACCGGCTCTCCGATGAATCATACCGCCAAGCCTCGCCGGCCGGGGCATCCACCAGCCATACGATCAGCCTATCGAATCAAACTTTACACGCCAGTGGTCAGGTTGGCGCTGTCGGCAATCCTGCCAATAGCGTGGAGTTGTGACCGTGCGGATCAGCTCATGATCCTGTGACCATCGCTGCCATGGGGTGATACCATGCTCGCATCGCCTCGGGAAGGGGTTTATGATGGACGGTAAGAGCGTGCGGTTCGATATGTTCGCGTGGCAGGTGGTACCCTGGCCGGTCTTGTGCGCCGATGTCCGCTACCTGGAGACATTGGACATCGGAACAGTCTGGCTCGGCGATGCGTACGCGATGCCGCCCGCCCATGGCGGTTCCGTCCTGGAGGTCTGGACCACGCTGGCAGCCCTAGCGGCCCATACCACGCGGGTAAGGCTGGGGACGCTGATCAGTAACGTGGCGTTGCGGCACCCCGCGATGTTGGCAAAGCAGGCGGCAACGGTGGACTGTATCTCGGCGGGGCGGCTCGATCTCGGCCTCGGCCCTGGCGAACCCCTAGAGACGACCTGGTTGGGTCTTCCTGCCCTGACGCCCGGCGCCCGCGTCGATCGCCTCGCTGAAGCTGTGGAGGTGATCGACCGCCTCCTACGGGATCATAGGGTTAGCTACCAGGGAGCGTATTATCAACTGGATGACGCCCCGCTTGACCCTATTCCAGTGCAGCGACCGCGTCCTCCACTGATCGTCGCGGCGGAAGGCAAACGGGCGCTCCGGATTGCGGCGCGGCACGCGGATGTCTGGGTCACAATCCCTGAGGGCAAAGGGACGCGCGAAGACGCGATTCGCAGCGTGCGCGAGCGTGGCCAACTCCTTGACGAATATTGCGGCGCGCTCGGTCGCGATCCATCAACCGTCGAGCGTGCGTGCATCGCCGGGTGGGGCGGGCCCGAAGCGCCGTTTGCCTCCGTCGAGGTGCTCCGGGATTTTGTCGGCCGGTATCGGGAAGCGGGAGTACAGCGGATCATCTTCTGTTTCGGGAGCGCGGCAACGCCCGCTCCCTATGATGCGTGGATTGCCTCGGGAGCCTGGGCGAGCCGCGAGGCGCTAGATGCGTTTGCCGCCCAGTTGATAACCGACCTGAGCAGCCCGAGCCGCACTATGCCCGCGGCGCCTCCCACCACAAGGTGACCACGGGCCGCGGTGGGAGGCTCACCGCGCCGGTCTCGCCGATGATCCGGGCCCCGAGCGCATCCTCGATCTCCGCGTCGTGCGCCGCGGGCAGACAGAGTCGCCGGCGCACCCAGGCCACCAGTTCCGCGCGGGCACTCGGGCCGGACCAGGCGATCGTGGGGGCTATCCAGTCCACGCGCTCAGGCGCCAGCCCCGTTTCCACCAGCACCGCCACCGCGTCGCTCGCCGTGGGCGTCGTGGGCCGGGCTAGCCCATGGAAGCGGAGCCACAGATCATTGAGGGCGCTCATGGGATGTTCCGCCGTCAGCTCCAGAACCACGCGCCGGCGCGCATGGCTGGTGAGGGCCAGCACGAACGGCGCCAGATCCGGCACGTTGTAGGCCACGTTGTGGCACACCACAAGATCGGCGACCGGGGTCTGGTCCGCGGTCGCCGGCCAGGCGCCCTCGATGGTGGTCACGATCTTGCCTCGCGCCTCGCCCCGTTCGCGGAAGGCTCGCAGCATCGACGCCGAGGGATCGACACCGATCAGGTGTCCAGCGGCCCGCGCCAGCGGCAGCGCCGCCGCGCCCGCCCCGCACCCCACATCCAACACCGAGCCGCCCACCGGCAGCGCCGCCAGGGCCCGCTCGGTGGAGGGCGTCAGGTGCTCCATCGCCGCGTCGGCCCTCCGCGCGAAAACCTCGGTGGGGAAGCTCCATGGTGATTCGGGCGCCGCCGCGAGGATCGCGGGCGGGATAGCCCACTCCGCCAGGGCCTGCCTCCACCGATCCGCCGCGCTCGCCATAGGGCGTACCTCCCGTGCGTCCAATGATAGCGGTTATAGGGGTCGCGGTGTCTCCGCGCGCAATCCGTCCAGCAGGAGGCGCATCGCCTGCTCACCCTGGCGAGCGGGCCGCACCACCTCGGGATCCACCATCCAGAGCAAAGCTAGCCCCTCCAGGAGAGCGACCACCGTCATCGCCACCACTTGAGCATCCACCCCGGCCCGGAACTCTCCTGAGTCGATACCGCGCTGGATGATCGCCCCCAGCACATCGCGGAACTCGCCAAAGTAGATCCGCAGATAGTCACGAACGACACTCTGGCGCGCGGCGACCGCGTAGAACTCGAAGGAGATTGCCCGTACACCAGGGATTCGCTCCATATCCTGAGCGGAGGAGCGCACGATGTCGATCAATTGGGAAGCCACGGGTTCAGAGGATGCTCTCAGCTGCCGCATTTCTTGTAACGCGCGGGCGAAGGAGAAGCGAAGTATGGCAAAGATAATCGCATCCTTGCTCTTGTAATAGAGATAGAGGGCTCCTTTGCTCAGCCTCGCCTCGGCCGCGATGTCGTCCATCCGCGCCTGGTGAAAGCCCAGGCGGGCGAAGACCGTGGCGGCCGCGTCGAGGATCTGGCTCTTCCGCGTCTCGCTTACGTCTTCTCGCGGCATTGGACCCCTCCTCCGACAGTGTACCGGTCGAGCCGGGCTGACCGCGCTATGCCACCGTTTCATGCGAGATGGGCACTGGTTGGTCCCGCCCACCGCTTTGGGCTAGCCTGGAGGGCCACCAACTTCGCTCGTTCACGATGAAGACCAGGGCTGGGACCAGAATACTCCGCACCACCACCGTATCCAGGAGGATACCGAAGGCCACCGCGAAGCCGATCTCCACCAACTGCTTGAGCGGCAACACGGCCAGCACGGAGAAGGTACCGGCCAGGATCAGCCCGGCCGAGGTGATAATCCCGCCGGTGGCGGCCAGCCCACGCAACATGCCCTGCGCCGTACCATGGGTCAGCGATTCCTCGCGCACCCTGCTGATCAGGAAGATGTTGTAGTCCACCCCAAGGGCCACCAGGAAGAGGAAGACAAAGGTAGGGATGTCGGATTCGATCCCCGCGAAACCGAACAGGTAGCGGAAGGCATACACGCTGATCCCGAGAGAAGCGAAAAAGGAGAGAACCACGGTGAGGATCAGATACAGCGGCGCCACCACCGAGCGCAACAGCAGGCTGAGGATGATCAGAATCACCAACAACAACACCGGCGCTATAAGGTTGAGATCGCGATTGGCGGCGTCATTGGTGTCGCGGGCAATCGCCGTCTCGCCGCCGACCAGCACCGTGGCCCCAGGGGGAGCCGCCGCGTGTACGGCCTGCCGTAAGACGCTGATCCGGGCCAGGGCCGGTGGGCCATAGGGATCGTCGGTGAAGACCACGAGCCCCTCCACGTAGCCGTCGCTCCCCAGCGCCGGAGGCAGGGCGATCGGGGCCACGCCGGGTACCCGATGGGCGGCGCGCATCACCGCCGGCAGGGCGCTCACCGGGCGCGCGATCACCACGGTGGGGGAAAGTAAACCGGCCGGCTCGGCTGCCTTGATCAGATCGAATCCCTGGACGCTCTCCGGCGGGCTGATGAAGCCATTCTGAAAGTTGAGCGTATCCCGGGAGGTTGCAACCCCGGTCGCTCCCAGCAGCAGGGCCACGCAGACCACGGCGGCGATCGGGCGGGGGCGACGGCGCGTGAACTCGCCCACTCGCCGCCAGAAAGTATGGGCCGGAACCGCCATCCCACCCGCTTTGGGCGTGGCCGGCCAGAAGGCCACTGGGCCGGCGATCTGCAACAAGGCCGGGAAGAGGGTCAAGCCAGCCAGGAGGGTGAAGGCAATGCCAATCGCCAGAATGGGCCCCAGGTTGTGGGTGGAGCGGAGGGTAGCCAGCAGGAGAGTGAGCATGGCCGCCAGCACGGTGGAACCGCTGGAGAGGAGGGCAGGCCCCGCCTTGCGCAGCGTATCGGCCATGGCGGCGTGGCGATCGGCGGTTACATGGAGTTCTTCCCGATAGCGGGCCACCAACAAGAGCGCGTAGTCGGTACCGGCCCCGAACATCAGGACCGGCAGCACGCTGGCGGACTGGCCATCCACGGTCAGCCCGGCATGGGTGGCCAGCAGATAGAGGATGGCCGCGACGATCATATAGGCGGCGCCAACGCAGGCCAGGGGAAGGAGGGGCAGAATGGGAGAGCGATAGATCAGAAGCAACAAGACCAGGACCAGGCTCACCGTGATCCCCAGGATCAGGCCATCAATCGAACTGAACGATTTGAGCGTATCGACCAGAAAGGCGGCCGGACCAGTGACCCGGATGGTCAGCCCATCACCGCCATGCCCAACCCGCGCCCGGATCGAGTCGATGGCCTGCTGAGCCTTGGTGGCGTCGCTGTCCTGCATGGCCATGCTGAGGCTGGCCACCGTGCCGTTCGCGGCCGGAGGGTCGGCGGTGGGCGGCTGAACTCCTGGCGGGAGGCCGGCGCCGTGGAACGAGGCCATGGCGGCGCGCATGCGCGCCCGATCCGCCGCGGTCAGGCCGCCGGGGCGTTGGTACACCACGATCGCCTGGGCCAGACGGCCGTCGGGAAATTGATTTTGCAGAATCGTGGTCGCCTGGGTGGACTCGGCGCCGCTGGGGGTAAAGAGAGCCGGATTATCGCTCTGCACGTTGTTGAACTGGATCGAGAAGTTAGCCAGGGCCACGACCGGAATCAGCCAGAGGGCCAGCATGATCCATTTGGCGCGTGGCCCCACGGACAGCAACAGAAGTCGGGAAAGCATGGCCTCGATCACCCCTTCATAGTGCGCCTACTCAATGTGACTGACCGGTCAGTCATTATTCGCAGCATACTACGGAGAGGCGGCGTCTGTCAACGCTGATCACCCAAATGGGTGCGCCTCGCGTGCGTGGTGGAGGGCGGACGGCTTGCCGCTGGTTTAGGGGCGCGAGTCGCCAGGCCCGCTTGGTGCGGCGGTCACGCGCGGGTGGCGGGTCACTTCGGTAATCAGACGGATCGGACCGATCGGTCCGATCGGTCCGATCGGTCCGATCCGTCTTATCCGTCCGATGCGACGGCGGTCAGCCCAGAGGTCGACTCAGGCGCCGGATGACTGGCGAGGCCGGCGTTCGCGCCCGAGCAGCACCAGCGCCACCCCAACCAGGATAATCGGCATGGCCACTAAACCGGCCTGGGCCATGTGGTCACCGGCCAGAGTCACGCCCAGCAACACCGCCACCACCGGATTGACGTAGGCATAGCTGGTGGCAAGCGAGGTCCTCACATGGCGCAACAGATATGAATAGGCGCTGAAGCCTACCAGGGCCCCGAATACCACCAGGTACAGCAACGCCAACAGGGCATGCGGACCGGGCGCCGCGTGCATCCGTTCGCCCCGCGCCAGCCCCAGAACGAGCAGAAGGGCGCCGCCGATCAGCATCTCGGCGGCGCTGGCCATCAGTCCCTTCGGCAGGGCCAGCCGTGGGCCGAGCACCGTGCCGAGTGCCCAGCCGACCGGAGCCAGAAGCAAGACAATCATCCCCTCCGGGCTTGCTCTCAGCCCGCCGCCCAGATTGAGGATGGCCAGGCCGGAAAAGCCGATCGCCAGACCCAGCCATTCCACTCGCCCAGGCCAACGGCCCAGCAGTCCCGCGAACAGGGCCGCCCAGATCGGAGTGGCGCCAAGGGCAAGGGCGGTCAAGCTGGAGGTGACCCATTGTTCGGCGAAGGTGACTCCGCCATTGCCCATCCCCAAGAGGAGGACCGCCAGCACCGCCGCTCCCCGCCACTGCTTGCCGGTTGGCGCCGGTCCGCCGCGCATCCGTACCAGCCCATAGAGCAGGGTGCCGGCCACCAGGAAACGGACTCCTCCCATCACCAGGGGCGGGAAGCCCTCCAGGGCCACGCGGATGCCCAGGTAGGTGGAACCCCAGATGACGTACACGGCGGCCAGGGCCGCGATGACGCCAATCCGGCTTCCCGCGCCCACCGGAAAGGGGCCGGCCGCGCCCGGCGTATCGCGCGGTAGCTTCAGGGCTGCGCTCATGTTCACTCTTTCCTCGCTAGCATACCG
>DATLQX010000394.1:0-5761 GCA_035534995.1 Chloroflexota bacterium
GCGCGCCTTGGCGGACGCGGATGCCCTTGGTCCCACCCTCCAGCACCGGCCGCGCGTGTTAATCGTCGGCGCGGGCTTCATCGGCAGCGAGGTGGCGGCCTCGGCGCGCCTGCTCGGCTGTCAGGTCACGGTGCTGGAGGCGGCCGCGGTCCCGCTGCTCCATGCCCTGGGCGAACAGATGGGCGCTGTCTATGCCGGCTTCCATCGGGACCATGGGGTCGATCTGCGCTTGGGCGAGGGGATCGCGGCGTTCGGGGGGGCGGGGCGGCTGGAGGAGGCGGTGACGATGTCGGGCGCCCGCATCCCGTGCGATCTGGCCATCGTCGGCATTGGCGTCGCACCTGTTGTCGACTTCCTTGAAGGGTCGGGGCTTGCCGTGAACAACGGTATTACCACTGACGAGCTGTGCCGTGCCAGCCAGCCCGACATCTTCGCGGCGGGCGACGTGGCGAACTGGTGGCACCCAGGGTTGCGGGAACGGCTGCGGGTCGAACACTTCGACCATGCCGATAATCAAGGTAAGGCCGCGGCACGGAGCATGCTGGGCCGGGGCGAGCCCTATGCGCCGACCCTCTATTTCTGGTCCGACCAGTACGACCTGAGCCTGGAGTATGCCGGTCATGCCGCGCGGTGGGATCAGGTCGTGGTGCGCGGCCGGCCAGAGCAGCATGCATTCAGCGCCTTCTACCTGCTGGATGGCAAGATCCTGGCCTGCTTGAGCGTCAACCGGAGCGCGGAGTTGGCCACCGCCCAAGAGCTGATCGCCGCCGGCCGGCCAGTGGATCCCCGGCAACTCGCGGACGAGGGCCAGGAGCTGGCGCGGCTCGTCCGGTTGGAAGGAGTCGAGGGCGCCGGATCCGACCGGCGGGTTGTCCAAGTGGTGCCAAAAGATAAGAGATAGGAGGGTGGCAATGGCGACACGGATCGGCATCAACGGCTTTGGGCGCATCGGTCGCCTGGTCTTCAGGACGGTGCTCGACTCCCACGCGGATGAACTGGAGGTCGTGGTGATCAACGATCTGACCGACGCGGCGACCGACGCGCAACTCCTCAAGTATGACAGCACCTATGGACGCTTCCCCGGGGAGGTGAGCGCGGAGGCCGGCGCGATGGTGGTGAATGGCCGGCACGTGACCGTCCTGGCCGAGAGCGATCCCGGGAAGATCCCCTGGCAGGATCTGGGGGTCGAGATGGTCATTGAGGCCACCGGCCGCTTCACCGACGCGGCACGGGCGGAAAGGCACCTGTCTGGCGGCGCCCGACGGGTGATCATCAGCGCCCCGGTCAAAAACGGCGGCCTCACGGTGGTGCTGGGGGTGAACGAGCACGACTACAACCCCACCCACCATCGGGTGATCTCCAACGCATCCTGCACCACCAACGCGCTGGCCCCGGTCGCCAAGGTGCTCCATGATCGCTGGGGGATCGAGAAAGGACTGCTCACCACGGTCCATGCCTATACCCCGACCCAGCGCCTGTTGGACGGCGTGGCGAAGAACCCCCGGATCGCGCGGGCGGCGGCGCTCAATATCATCCCCACGACCACTGGGGCCACGCACGCGGCGGAATTGGTCCTCCCCGAACTGGCGGGGCGATTCAGCGGCATGGCCTTCCGCGTCCCGACCCCGACCGTCTCGGTCGTGGACTTTACAGCGGTCCTCGGCGAGGACGTGAGCGTGGCAGCGATCAATCAGGCGTTCGGGGAGGCAGCGGCGGGGCCGCTCCGCGGCATTCTGGCCTACAGCGACGAGCCGCTGGTCTCCACGGACCTCAAAGGCGATCCGCATTCGGCGATCGTCAGCGGCCTGGACACCCTCGTGGTCGGCGGCAATCTGGTCAAGGTGATCGCCTGGTACGACAATGAATGGGGCTATGCCTGTCGGGTCGGCGACCTTGCCGCCTATATCGCCCGGGTGGACCAGGACAACTGGCATGGGCGGTATGAGCACCCGGCAGCCAAAGCAGGCGCCTGAGGCAGGGAGATCCGGTGGGGCCGTGTGGGACGCATGTGGAGACCGCGGCCGGGGCGCATTGCCGGATCAGCCGCCCTGCCGGGCAAAGGAAAGGAGGATCGGTGATGCCTAGGGGAGCGTTGGCGGGCGAATCCGGAGGCATGCTTTCGGCCGCCAATGTCGCGGCAACCCTGACGCTGCCCGTGATGCCGCCCTTTCACCTGGAGGGTACGGTCCGCCTGCTCCAGCGCCAGCCGAGCAATCGGGTCGACGCCTGGGATCGGGGCCGCTACCTACGAGTCCTCCCGACCGTGCAGGGGCTCCGGCTGCTGGCGGTCGAGAATCTCGGCACCATCGATGCGCCCGACCTGCGCGCTCACGTCCTCGGCGGCTCGGTCACCACGTCAACCCTGGAGGAACTGCGCCGGATCCTCACGCGCATCCTGGGGTTGGCGGTCGATCCGGCACCGTTCGCCCAAGCAGCACGAGACCTCTCCCCGTTACGCATCGCGGTCAACGCCCTCCGCGGGGTACGGCCGCCCCGCTTCCCCACCCTCTTCGAGACGCTCGCGAACGTGATCCCGTTCCAGCAAGTGAGCCTGGCCGCCGGGGTCGCGGTGGTCGGGCGGATCGTGGAGCGTTTTGGCCAACCGCTCAGCCTCGACCAGCACGTCTTCCCTGCCTTCCCAACCCCGGAATCCGTCGCGGTCACGGAGGCGAACCAGTTGCACGCTCTCGGCCTGAGCCGAGCCAAGGCAACCACCCTCCATGAGCTGGCGCGACGGGTACTCTCCGGCGATCTGAGTGAGGATCGGCTGGGGGTCCTGTCCACCGAGGCGGCGATGGAGACCTTGACCGCCGTGCCCGGGATCGGGCCCTGGAGCGCCGGCCTCATCCTGTTGCGTGGCTTTCGGCGCCTGGAGGTGTTCCCGGCGGGCGACGTCGGCGCGGCGAGGAATCTGGCCAGACTCCTGGGGCTGGAGCGGCCCACGCGCCTGAGCGATCTCCAGCCGTCTATCGAGCAAATGGGAGACGCGAAAGGATGGCTCTATTTCTATGCCCTGGGCTGGCGTCTCCTGGAGCAGGGACTGATTACGCCGGCGCCCGAGGCCGTGCGTGGAAGGATCGTCGGACCCCTAAGACCAGCGTGAGGAGGCGTCATGGTCAGCATGAAGCGAATCTATGAACCCGCCACGGCGACGGATGGGTATCGCGTGTTGGTGGAGCGGCTGTGGCCGCGCGGGGTGAGGAAGACGGCGGCACACCTCGATGCCTGGGAGAAGAGTATCGCACCCTCCGATAGCCTGCGCCGCTGGTATAAGCATGATCCGCAAAAGTGGGAGGAGTTTCAGGCCCGTTACGAGCACGAACTCCAGGCACCGGAGGCACGGGAACTCCTGGAGCACCTGACGGAGCGGGCACGACAGGGCCCGCTGACACTCCTGTATGCGTCGCATGCGGGAGAGATCAGCAATGCCGCCGTTTTAGAGAGGCTGTTGACCCACCGCCTTGCCGGGCCTGGGCCCGTGAAGTGAGCATCGATCGCCGCGCGGCATTGCCATGGCAGGACCGAGCACCGTCGGTGGTGCCGGCGCGGGGAAGCGAAAGCGCGGCGCGGTGTCGCGGCTGATTCGTCCGTAAGGCCGGAGGACCTGAGGGAACGGAGGAGACGAGCAGACGCACTGCCACCTGACCGACCGAGTAGCCATGCCGGTCCGGGGAACCAGCAGCAGTCGCCGCCACCCCGGACTCTCACCACCCGACGCGGGAGGAGGAAGGTGATGAATCGACGCTAGCCCGGTGAGGTGCGGTGCGCGGGTCCGCGGATCGCTGTTTTGAGCAGTAAGAGGGGAGACACTATGAGTGCGCAAGCAACAGGCACCACGAGCAAGGACGTGGCCTGGCCGGTGTTCATGGCGAAGCTGACGAGCCGCCAGGAGGTGGCCGAGGGGACCATGGCGTTCCACTTCGCCAAACCCGCCGACTGGACGTTCGTGGCCGGTCAGTTCATCGATATCACCCTGATGGCGCCACCGGAAACGGACGCCGAGGGGAATACGCGCGGCTTCTCGATCTCCAGCGCCCCGTTCGAGCCCACCATCATGGTCACGACGCGCCTGCGCGACACGGCCTTCAAGCGCGTGTTACAGACGGTGCCGCTGGACACCACGGTCAAGATCGAGGGGCCGTTCGGGGATCTGCGGCTGCACCACAACCTGGCACGGTCGGCGGTCGTGCTGTCGGGCGGCATCGGGATCACGCCGTTTCGGAGTATTCTCCTGCAAGCCGCGCACGAGCACCAGTCGCGGCGCATCGTCTTTTTCTACGGGAATCGCCGCCCCGAGGATGCCCCGTTCCTGGCCGAGATGCGCGCCCTGGCCCGCGCGGACCCGGAGTTCACCTTCATCCCCACCATGTCCGAGATGGAGAAATCGAAGCTCCCCTGGGACGGCGAACGGGGCTACATCGACCAGCCGATGTTGGCAAAGTACCTGTCCGGAATCACGGCCGCCATCTATTACCTTACCGGCCCGCCCGGCATGGTCAAGGCATTGCGGACGATCCTCACGGCCACCGGGGTCGACGATGATGACATCCGCACCGAAGAGTTCACCGGCTACTGAACCCTATCTCAGCACGGCGCTGGATAGTCGGCTGGATGCCGCTGATCACGGAATTATCATTCCGCCAACGAGACTGATCGCGCGGGCGGACTGTGCTCATCCGAATAGCCGGCCGGGCACGCACGATCATCCCGAAAGGAGGCACTCAGATGGACATTGGGCTTGGCATGTCCGTATACACGAGCGATGGCCAGGGTATTGGCTCGGTTGACCGGCTGATCCTGGATCCGGACACCAACCAGGTCAAAGCCGCGGTGATCCGCAAAGGCACGTTCCTGCCACACGACAAGGAGGTGATACGCGAGCTCATGGACATCACACCAGACGGGAACATCCGCCTATCCGCTACCGCCGCGGAGGTACACTCCTTGCCTGAGTTTCTTCCGGGCGCCTACACGGCGCCGCCCGCGGACTATCCCCTGCCGGCGGGCTACCCATCCGACAGCATGTATCTACCCTACGGCTTCAACCTGGGCGGCCTGGGCGCGACACCGCTCGGTACGAGGCCCGAGAACGCCGAGGCACGCGAGATACGCGCGGCATGGCACCGGCAGGATATGGAGAACGCGGTGATTCAGGAGGGCAGCAAGGTATTCAGCCGTGAAGGGGACCAGGTCGGCGAAGTCCATCAGCTGAACTTCGATCAGCACACTGGCGCATTAACGCACCTCGTCGTGCGCCGGGGTTTCCTCTTTCCCAAGGACACGGAACTGCCCGCCGCGCTGATCGCCGGCGTGGGCGATGGCGCCGTCACGCTCTCGGTCAGCGCCGCCGAGGCCAGAGACGCCTTGGCCTAGCGCGAGCAGCCGTCGAGTGAAGTTCGCACGAAGGAGATCAGCATGGCCGGGACACGAATGACCAGGGGCAAGTTTGATGGGATCAACGCCGTAGCCGGCGAGCGCGGCGTCATCGCCGCCGCGGCAATGGATCAGCGCGGGTCACTCAGGCAGATGATCGCCCAGGCCCGCGGCGACGGCAGCGCGACCACCGCCGCGGATCTCACGGCGTTCAAGACCGCCGTGACCAGCGTGTTGACGCGCTATGCCAGCGGCATCCTGCTAGACCCCGAGTACGGCCTGCCGGCGCTCACGGCCAGGGACCCACAGGCCGGCGTGCTGCTGGCGTACGAGCAGACCGGCTATGACGCAGCCGTGCCGGGACGCTTGCCGGCCTTGCTGCCGGAGT
>DATLQX010000395.1:0-3775 GCA_035534995.1 Chloroflexota bacterium
GGCGTGTAGCCGATGTTCCACATCTCGGGGAATAGGGCGATGTCGGCGCCCAGTTCGGCGGCGTGCCGGCACGCCGCCTCCCCGATTGCCAGATTGGCCTCCTGATCGCTGCCCTTGTCAAGCAGTTGCAGGAGGCCAACCCGGAGGATGCTCATGGACCTTCGTGGTCCCGGCTAAATGTCGAGGTTACGCACGTTTTTGGCATGCGTCTCGATAAATTTCTTCCGCGGCGGCACGTTGCTGCCCATCAGCATGTCGAACACCTCATCCGCCTTCACCGCGTCGTTGACTCTTGCTTGCAGCAGGAGGCGATTGGCCGGATTCATGGTGGTTTCCCACAGTTGCTCGGGGTTCATCTCCCCCAATCCCTTGTATCGCTGAACATTCACCTTCTTATCCGGCCCGATCTCGGCCAGCATGGACTCGCGTTCCGCTTCGTTATAGGCGTAGCGAATCGACTTCCCATGCTGCACGCGAAAGAGCGGCGGGCAGGCGATATAGAGATGGCCATGCTCGATCAGGTCGGGGAGGTGGCGGAAAAAGAAAGTGAGGAGCAGGGTGCGGATGTGAGCGCCGTCCACATCCGCATCGGTCATGATGATGATCCGGTGATACCGGAGCTTCTCGATCGTAAACCGGTCGCCGATGCTGGTGCCCAGGGCGGTGATCAGGCTCTTGATCATCTCATAGCCGAGAATCCGATCCAGACGGGCTTTCTCCACGTTGAGGATCTTGCCGCGGAGGGGAAGAATAGCCTGGAAATTGCGGTCCCGACCTTGCTTGGCCGACCCGCCGGCGGAGTCACCCTCGACGATGTAGATTTCCGTCTTGGCTGGATCGCGCTCCGAGCAGTCCGCCAGCTTGCCGGGAAGGCTTACTCCTTCCAGGGCGCTCTTCCTGGTCACCAGGTCACGGGCCTTCCGGGCCGCCTCGCGCGCGCGGGCGGAGGTGAGGCAGCGGTCGACGATCCGCCGTCCATCGGAAGGGTTCTCCTCCAGATAGGCGAACAACGCATCGTTGACCAGAGTCTCGGTGTGGGTGCGAATCTCCGCGTTGCCCAGCTTGGCCTTGGTTTGCCCCTCGAACTGGGGGTTGGCCAGCTTCACGCTAACAATCGCGGTAAGCCCCTCACGGACATCATCACCGGTCAGATTTGGTTCCTTCTCCCCGATCAGGTTCATCTTGCGCGCGTACCGATTGATCGTATTGGTAAGCGCCGATCGGAAACCGGTCAGATGGCTGCCTCCGTTTGGCGTGTTGATATTGTTGGCGAAGGTCGATACCAGCTCCGAGTAATCCTCGCAATATTGCATCGCCACTTCGACCGTGGCATTCTCGAACTTGCGCTGGACATAAATAGGAGTGGGGATGACTACCGTCCGGTTCCGGTTCATATGGCGGACGAACGAGATGATCCCCCCATCGAAATAGAAATTGACCTCACGCTCACGGTCAGGGCGCTGGTCCTGGAAGCTGAACTGCAGGCTGCGATTGAGGTAGGCCATCTCGCGGAACCGCTGGGCCAGCACCTCGAAATCGTAGTCATCGGTCTCCATGATCGCCTGATCCACGAGGAAACTGCTGGTGGTTCCCCGGCCGTCGCTCTCGCCCACGATGGTCACTGGGGTCTTGGGATAGCCCAACTCATATTCCTGGCGGTAGATCTTGCCATCGCGGCGTACCTCGACCCGCATCCAGCGCGAGAGCGCGTTCACCACCGACACGCCTACTCCGTGGAGCCCGCCGGAAACCTGGTAGCCCTCGCCGCCGAATTTCCCTCCCGCGTGGAGGACGGTCATCACCAATTCCAACGCCGACACTCCCTTGTCCGGGTGAATGTCGACCGGGATGCCGCGTCCGTTATCCTCGACCGTGAGCACGTTGTCGGCGCCGATCGTAATATTGATCTGATCGCACTCCCCGGCCAGCGCCTCATCGACGCTGTTATCCACCACTTCATAGACGAGATGGTGAAGTCCCCGAATATCGGTGCTGCCGATATACATGCCGGGACGTTTGCGTACGGGGTCCAGGCCTTCGAGAACCTGAATCGCCGACGCATTGTACTCTGGTTGCATCAAGTCCGCCTTTCACGCCTACGGCGCGGGCATCTTGCGTAGTGCCCGCGGCGGCCATGGGATTGCTCGTTGGATCGCTGCCGTGGTCCGGAACACCAAGGTTCCGAAGCCCTGCCGGAGGCCTCCAATCAGGCTGGCCGCCAGAGGAACCGAATCGCTCGCCAGGCCCAACGTGCCCAGCCGATCACTGCCTTCAGTATACCAGATTGGCGCCTTCCCTCCGGTCTCCGAGCGCGTCAAGGCCACCGCGTGCCACCCGCCTGTCGCTGCTGTTAATCGCGCTACATCATCGCGAATTCGCCCTCAAAATGGGCGACTCGACCTGCCATGCATGGTAACGTAACCCGATGCGTACGATCGCGAAAACGCGACATATCGTGTGACCTACTCGCTTGAGTGAGGTCGCGGGAATAATCGAGGAAGGTGCGAACAACATGACACTGCTTACCCGCTGGGTGCTCGCGCATAAACCAATCGTGCTGGTCCTTTGGGCGGTATTGGCCGTGGTGGGCTTCGCCACCGCCGGCAAGGCCGTCAACGCGCTCTCCATGTCGTTTGCCTTACCGGGCAGGGAGGGCTACGATGTCAGCCAACAAATCGCGCGACAGTACGGGAACGGCGGCACCAGTAACCCCGTGGTCGCGGTCATTACCTTGCCCACGGGGACGACGGTGGACAGTCCGGGTATCCGCCCACAACTCGCGGCGGCCTTTACCCGCATGGCCGCGACGATGCCCAATTCCCGCCTTGCGTCCTGGGCCGGTACCGGCAACAACGCCTTTGTCTCAGCCGACCGGCATACAACCTTCGCCCTGCTCTATGGCTATGTGGCGCCCGGCTTCGCCAATCCTTCCTGGTTGGTACCTTTGCAGACGACGGCCGGAAGTCTCTCGGTCGCCGGGGCCGGGTTCCACCTGACCGGCCAGGATTTGTTGCGAACCACCACCGGCGGCGGTGGCGGGCCCGGCGTGTTCACCGAGGCGTTGATTGGCGGCCTCGGGGCGTTGGTTGTCCTCGCCATCGTCTTTGGCTCGTTCCTGGCCGTGATCCCCTTGCTGATGGCGATCGTGGCTATCCCTACCACCTTCCTCCTGGTCTGGGGACTCGCCACGGCCACCGATATCTCGTTCATCGTGGAGTTTCTGATCTCCCTGATTGGCCTTGGCGTGGCCATCGATTATTCCCTCCTCGTGGTTCTGCGCTGGCGCGAGGAGCGCCTGCATGGTCGCCAGGGCGACGATGCGGTCTTGCGCGCCATGGAGACCTCGGGCGCCGCCGTGGTCTTCAGCGGCACCACGGTAGCGGTTGGCCTCCTGGCGCTGATCGCCCTACCGGTACCGTTCCTCCGCAGCGTCGGCTACGGCGGCATGCTGATCCCCCTCGTCAGCGTGGCGGTGGCCATCACCTTGCTCCCGGTGCTGCTGGCCACGGTTGGCTCGAAGCTAGACTGGCCGCGCCGCGCGCGCTCCGCTCAGGCTAGCCGCTTCTGGACCGGCTGGGCCGCCCTGATCGTGCGGCGACGCTGGATCGCCGGCGGGGTAGCGGTGCTGATCCTAGCGGCCCTGGTTTCACCGCTTAGCCGAATTGTGGTCGGCGATCCGTCGGCGGACTCGCTGGCCAGCAGCGGAGACGCCTACTCGGGGCTGGTTGCTCTTGAGCATTCCGGTATTGGTCCTGGTCCTCTGGATACAATCGAG
>DATLQX010000396.1:0-19909 GCA_035534995.1 Chloroflexota bacterium
ATGTCGCTGGCGCAAATTCCCGCCGCTCCCACCTTGACCAGCAACTCGCCGGCTTTCGGTTCCGGACGAGGCCGTTCCTCCACCCGGTAATCGTATGGTCCGTGGCATACCACGGCTTTCATCATCTCGCGCGCTGCCATCACTCTCCTCCTCATGTCGCCCGCGGGGATACTGCCGTCGTGCGTACAACTGTACCCCAGTTGCCGAT
The DNA here is from genome assembly GCA_035534995.1 of Chloroflexota bacterium. Lineage (GTDB taxonomy): Bacteria > Chloroflexota > UBA5177 > JANWHV01 > JANWHV01 > JANWHV01. The sequence goes on from DATLQX010000396.1 coordinate 209, forward strand.
CAGGATGCGGTGTGCCTCCATTCGTGGGGTGATAATGACTGGCTCACCCGCCCCTTGACGCTCTGTGCTACGATCACTGCTATTCTGAACGCGAAAATTGCGCGAGTGCGAGGAGACACCGGTGCTCGACTTCGGTATGACTCTCATGCCCGACCCCCCTTCGAGCCGCCTCGTGGAGCTTACCCATCTGGCTGAAGCCAATGGGTTTACCTATGGGTGGCTATTCGACTCGCATCTGCTCTGGATGGATCCCTATCCCCTGCTGACCCTGATGGCGCTGGCCACCCAGCACATGCGCCTCGGTACCTGCGTCACCAATCCCGGTACCCGCGAACCGAGCGTGACCGCCAGCGTGTTCGCAACCCTGAACGAGATCTCAGGCGGGCGCATGGTGGTGGGGATCGGGCGAGGGGATAGCGCGCGCCGGGTGATGGGGAAGCCGCCCACTACCCTGGCTCGACTGGAAACGGCAATCAAGGAGATCCGCGCCCTTGGTACCGGGGAGGAAGCCACCGACGACGATCATCCGGTGCGGATTCCCTGGGCCTCTGGTGGGCTGCCGATCTATGTGGCCGCCTATGGACCAAAGGCACTCCGCCTGGCGGGCAGGGTCGGTGATGGGGTGATCTTGCAATTCGCCGACCCCGACCTGATCCGGTGGTGCCTTGGTTTCGTGCGGGAAGGGTGCGAGGAAGCGGGCCGCGAGTGGTCGAGCTTTCATGTGATGTCCGCCGCGCCGACCTTCGTGACCGCCGATCTGGAGCAGGCACGGGCTCAGGTGCGCTGGTTCCCGGCCATGGTCTCCAACCATGTGGTGGATCTGGTCTCCAAGTATCCGCCGGAGGATCTCCCGCCCGCCCTTACCCGCTACGTGCGGAACCGCCCCGGCTACGATTACCAGGAGCACGGCCGGGTGGGTGCCCATCACGCTGAGTTCGTCACCGACGATGTGGTGGATCGCTTCTGCGTGATCGGGACCGAGGAGCAGTGCGTGGAGAAGCTCCATGCCCTGGCCGCCGCCGGGGTGAACGAGTTCAATATCTATCTGATGACCGACGACAAGGAACGCACCCTGACGACCTATGGCGAGCGAATTATTCCCCAATTCACCGGGAAGGGTTAAGGTTCGCCTGTCCATGAAAACACCCGGAGTCCTACGAAGCGCGGTGCCGCCCGAGATCAGCATCGACCATGTGTCCATGACCTTCACGGGCCAGGGCCGCTCTACCAATGCACTGCACGATGTGTCGTTATCGGTCCGGGCGGGTGAGTTTATCTCCCTGCTTGGACCCTCCGGCTGCGGCAAAAGCACCCTCCTCCGCTTGATTGGTGACCTTTTGCGTCCTTCCGCCGGCGACCTGCGGGTGAAGGGGAAGACCCCCACCCAGGCGCGGCGGGATCGCGACTACGGCATGGTCTTTCAGGCTCCCGTTCTCTACGAGTGGCGCGACGTGACCCGCAACGTGCAATTGCCTCTGGAGATCTTCGGGGTGCCTCGTGGGGAACGGGATAAGCGGGCGGCGAGTCTGCTCGATTTGATGGGCTTGCGAGAGTTCGCCAAGAGCTATCCCTGGCAGTTGAGCGGCGGCATGCAGCAACGGGTGGCGATCGCGCGCGCCCTGTCCTTCCAACCCTCGATCCTGTTGATGGATGAACCTTTCGGGGCCCTGGATGAGATGACCCGTGAGCGGCTCAACATGGAACTGCTCAATCTGTGGCGGCAGACCGGATCCACCATTATCTTCGTGACTCATAGTATCCCCGAGGCGGTGTTCCTCTCTACGCGAGTCGTGGTAATGACCCCGCGTCCGGGGAAAGTGGAGCGGGTGATCCCCATCGACCTGCCGCAGCCGCGCGGGGCCGAGACCCGCGAGCAGCCGGAGTTTTTCCGCTACCTCACCGAATGCCGCGCCTGCTTGCGCGAGGAGCACGCACTATGAGGACGCCGTTCCGCTCGTTTGGACGCGCGTTTCTGCCCGTAGCCTTGGTTGGGGCGGCGATTATCGTCGTGTGGTACATCCTGGCGGTGCGAGGGAATTGGGCCCAGGTCCAGCAGCAAGACCCGACGATCAGAGGATTCTGGAATACCGCTCGGGCTACCATGCAGGTCGATCAGCCCTGGGTGCCGACCCCGCATCAGGTAGTGCAAAATCTCTATCAGTCCCTGGATCGCTCCCCCAATGATCCACGGGCCATCTGGGTGCACCTCGGCACCACGGGCGCGGAGATGGGCCTTGGGCTACTGGCTGGCGGGGTGCTGGGCTTGTTGATCGCCACCCTGTTCGTGCACTCGCGTCCCATGGAACGGGCCTTTTTGCCCTGGGTGGTCGCCTCGCAGACCGTCCCGGTGTTGGCTCTGGCCCCCATCGTGATCAGCATCTTTGGGATCACGCTGACTGGAAAGGTAGTGGTAACCTCGTATCTTGTCTTTTTCGCGGTGACGATCAGCGCCATTAAGGGGCTGCGATCCGCCGATCCGCTGGCCCATGAGCTGATGCGCTCCTACGCCGCCAATCCCTGGCAGATCTATTGGAAGCTCCGCTTTCCCGCCGCCCTGCCCTTCGTGTTCACCGGGCTCAAGATCGGGGCCACGGCGGCGCTGGTGGGGGCAATCGTGGCCGAGCTGTTCGGGTCCAACTACGGTCTGGGTCAACGTATCGTGTTCGCGAGCTATTACACCCAGACCATCGTCTGGTGGTCCACCATGCTGGCGGCCTCGCTGCTTGGCCTGGCCGCGTATTCCCTCTTAGCCGGCGCGGAGCGATTGATTGTGCGCGCCCGCCCACCTCAATCATGAGGGGGCGCCAGTGATCAAGCGGACCACGATCCTCAAAAGCGGCTACCCCACGGCGGGCGCTGGGGGCCTCGTGAGCATCCGGCCGCGCCGATTCCTCCGCTACGCGGGCACGATCGCCCCACCGGTGCTGGTGCTCGTGGTGGTGTTGGCGTTGTGGCAGTGGGTGGTGAAAAAGCCGGAACTGCCGCCCCCGAGCGCCATTCTGGCCTCCCTGGGGACGAATCGCGCCGGCATTTGGGCATCCTGGCAGATCACGGTATGGCAGGAGGCGCTCCGCGGCTACCTGGCCGGCTGTGTCTTGGGGATCTTGGTGGGGATTGTCTGCTCCCGTTTCGATTGGGTGCGCCGCGGTCTCCTGCCCTACGCGGTGCTCAGTAACTCGGTCCCGATCATCGCTATCTCTCCGATCCTGGTCTTTTGGTTCGGCTACGATTGGCCATCGAAGGCGGCGATTGTCCTGGTGATCACCTTCTTCCCCATGCTCCTCAACACGGCCACCGGATTGACCTCGTATTCGCCCCTGGCGCGGGAACTGCTCACCTCCTACGCGGCATCCAGTTGGACTATCTTCCGCCGCTTGCAACTGCCCACCGCGTTGCCCATGATCTTCAACGGGCTCAAGATTTGCAGCACCCTCAGTGTGATCGGAGCCACGGTGGCGGAGTATTTTTCCAGCCAGGGGACCGGGTTGGGTACTCAGATCAACGACGGGGCCCAGGTAGCGCAATGGGATCTCGTGTGGGCCTGCGTCCTGGTGGCCAGCGTCACCGGCATCCTGTTTTACGCCGTGCTGATGATCCTGGAGCGGCTTTTCACCTTCTGGCATGTGTCGTACCGAACAAGTGACTAATATGGGCGGTCAAATGAAGTACTCTAGCTGTACGGCGTTACCAGCCGCTCGATTGGGTGCAGTACAGCTTGGCGTACAAGTGGTAGGGGCACCCCTCGTGGGTGCCCTCGCGCGCCAGGCCAAGGGCACCCACGAGGGGTGCCCCTACGGACCCGCCGGGTGTAGGTGGACCCGGCGGCTCGGGGAAAGGAGGAATCTCGGATAACCTCTCACTCGTGGACCTTATTGGCCTTGCTTCATGGTTTCCAGCATTGAGGAGAAGTACAGTGCGACAGATTGCTCTTCGCGCCCTCGCCGTCGCGACGGTAGCCGGTGGTCTGGTGGGGGGGAGCTTCGCTCCGGCCCACGCGGCCCAGCCTCGCGGGCTCACCCATGTATCCCTGGTCCTGAAGTGGCTGCCGCAGGCGCAGTTCGCCGGCTACTACGTGGCCTTGAAAAAGGGCTATTATGCAAAGGAGGGACTGGATCTGACCATTCAGCCCGGCGGCCCCACGATCGTCCCCGAACAGGTTGTGGCGAACGGCGGCGCGGACTTCGGGATCGACTGGCTGCCATCGCTCCTAGCGGAGCGTGAGCACGGTGAGAACCTGGTCAATATCGCCCAGATTTATCAAACCACCGGCATGCGCCTGATCTCCTTCAAGAGCCAGCACATTACCCGCTTCGCCGATCTCAAAGGGAAGACGGTTGGCGTGTGGTGGGCGGGGAATCAGTATCAGTTCCTGGCCTGCATGAACAAGCTTGGGATCAATCCAGATACCCAGATGAAGGTCATTCATCAAGGTTTCGACATGAACGGCTTCCTCAATCACAGCCAGGACGCCTCCAGCGCCATGACCTATAATGAGCTCGGGGTGGTCCTGGAAGCGGGGATCAAAATGTCTCAGTTGAACGTGCTGGACTACAATCAGTGCGGCGTGAGCATGCTGGAGGACGGTCTGTATGCCAAGGCAAGCTGGCTGACCAAGAACCCCGACCTGGCCGTTCGCTTCCTTCGGGCCTCGATCCGGGGCTGGCAGGACGTGGTCAAGGATCCCACCAATGCCGGCAAGACGGTCTACGCCGCCGACACCTCTGGGGTGATGAACCTGCACCATCAGATTTATATGGCCCAGCAAGTGGCGCCACTGATCCATTGGGGTCCGGCGATCAAGTATGGGATTGGCTACATGGATCCGGTGGCCTTCAATCGAACCGCCACCCTGTCCCTGCGGTACAAGGTGATTACCAAGATGCCCGTGGGCGCCTACGATCAGTCATACTGGAAGAAGGCGATTTCGACCCTGAACCAGTAGGCCGAAACCGGGGAGGACCGGAGGCGCGGGCGCGTTTCCGGTCCTCCCGAGGGATGCAAGGAAGAGAGAGGACGGTTCGGTGCAGCTACAGGAACGAACGGCGGTTGACGATGTGGTCGCGAATGATCGGCGCTACGTGTTCCATTCGTGGTCCACGCAATCGGCGATCAATCCGCTGCCGGTCGCTGGGGCCGAGGGCCGCTACTTTTGGGATTATGCGGGGAAGCGCTACCTCGACTTCGCGTCACAACTGATTAACAGCAACATTGGTCATCAACATCCCAAGGTGGTGGCGGCGATCCGGGACCAGGCGGAGAAGCTCTGCTTCGTCGCTCCCTCGTTCGCCAATGAAAAGCGCGGCGAGGTAGCCCGCCTGCTGGCCGAGGTGACCCCCGGTGATCTGGAGATGTCATTTTTCACCAACGGGGGGGCCGAGGCGAACGAGAACGCGATCAAGATGGCCCGTACCTATACCGGCCGCCACAAGATCATCGCCCGCTACCGCTCTTATCATGGAGCCACCGGCGGAGCGATTACCCTGACCGGCGACCCGCGGCGTTGGGCGGCCGAGCCGGGGATTCCTGGGGTGGTCCGGGTCCACGATCCCTATCAATACCGCTGCGCCTATTGCAAGCCGGGCGGCTGCAACCTGCGCTGTGCCGATCAGGTGGACGAGGTGATCCAGTACGAGGGGCCGCACACAGTGGCGGCCATGATTCTCGAAACGGTCACCGGCACGAACGGGATCATCCCGCCGCCGCCGGGCTATTTGCGGCGGGTACGTGAGATCCTCGATCACCACGGAGTGCTGCTGATCGCGGACGAGGTGATGTGTGGCTTCGGGCGTACCGGCAAGTGGTTCGCCTGTCAGCACTATGACGTGGTGCCCGACTTGCTCACCCTGGCCAAGGGGATCAACTCCGGCTACGTGCCGCTGGGCGCGGTGGTGATGCGGCGGCCGATCGCTGACTGGTATCAGGACAAGCCGTTCATGGGCGGCCTCACCTACAGCGGCCATCCCCTGGCCTGCGCGGCGGCGGTGGCCACGATCGAGGCGTATCGCGACGAGCGGATCATCGAGAACTCAGCCCGGATGGGCGGATTGCTGGCGGCGGAGCTGCCGCGCTGGCTGGATCGCCATCCGAGCATCGGCGAGGTTCGCGGCCTGGGCCTCTTCTGGGGCATCGAACTGGTCAAGAACCGGGAGACCCGCGAACCGCTCGTACCCTTCAACGCAAGCGGGGCGGCGATGGGGCCGGTAAGCGCCTTGACCAAGCGGGCCATGGAACTGGGCCTGTTCCTGTTCGCCCATTGGAACGTTGTCTTCATTGCCCCTCCGTTGAACATTACCGAGGCGGAACTGCGCGAGGGGCTGGGGATTCTCGACCAGGTGCTCGGGCTGGCGGACGCCGTTGTGTGAGGACCGATCAGTCGGATCAGTCGGATCGGTCCGATCGGACTGATCGGGCAAAGTGGCAGGCGAGGGAGGAGCATGATGGACCTGATCATCAAGGGCGGCACCATCGTCACCGCCAGTGACCAATACGTGGGGGACATCGGGGTCGAGGGCGGGGTGATCAGCCAGATCGCCCAGAGCCTCCCAGCGAACGGAGCGCGCGTGATCGAGGCCGCCGGCCTGTATGTGATTCCCGGCGCCATCGACGCCCACACCCACCTGGACATGCCGTTCGGCGGCACCGTGACCTCCGACGACTTCGAGACCGGTCAGATTGCCGCTGCCTGCGGCGGCACCACCACTCATGTCGATTATTGCCTCCAATCGGTGGGCGGCACCCTCCACGCTGCTCTGGATACTTGGAAGGCGAAGGCGGTCGGGAAGGCGGTAATCGACTATGGCTTCCATCTGGCGGTGACCGATCTCACCCCGTCGGTGATGAACGAGTTGCCGGCCATGGTCGAACTGGGGATCACCAGCTTCAAGTGCTTTATGGCCTATAAGGGCGTGTTTCAGATCGACGATGCCACCTTATTCCAGGTGCTGGAGCAAGCGCGGGAGCTTGGGGTGCTGGTCAACGTCCACGCGGAAAACGGGGACGTGGTGGACTTGCTGATCCATCGCTATGTGAACGAGGGATTGGTGACGCCGCGCTATCATGCGGCCAGCCGCCCCCCCGAGGTGGAGGCCGAGGCGACGCACCGAGCGGTGGCCCTCGCCGAATTGGCGCGGGCGCCCCTCAATGTCGTGCACATGACCCACGAAGGGTCGGTGCGCCATGTGGCGGAGGCGAGGGCTCGCGGCGCCACTCATATCCATGGCGAAACCTGTCCGCAATATCTGCTCCTGAACGTGGATCAATACGACGAGCCGGACTTCCAGGGAGCCCGCTACGTCATGTCCCCGCCGCTTCGCCAGGCGAAAGAGCATGAATATCTCTGGCGGCAACTGGCGTCCGGGACGCTTCAAACATTGATGACCGATCACTGCTCGTTCCGCATGGCGGATCAGAAGACCCTGGGCAAGGACAACTTCGCCAAGATTCCCAACGGCATCCCCGGCATTGAGACACGGGTGCCGATCGTGTTCTCCGAAGGGGTGGGCCGCGGCCACATCTCGCTCCAGACCATGGTAGCCACCATGTGTACCAACCCAGCCCGCATGTATGGTCTGTATCCGAGGAAAGGGTGCCTGGCGGTGGGGAGCGATGCCGACATCGTGTTGATCGACCCCAAGAAGCGGGTAATACTCCGGGCCGAGACCCTCAACCAGCACACAGACTACTGTCCCTACGAGGGTCTGGAGGTAACCGGCTATCCGGTGCTCACCATTTCACGCGGCGAGGTGATCGCGGAGAATGGGAAATACGTTGGGGCGCCCGCCCGCGGGAGGTTCCTGCATCGCGGACCATATCAGGCGCCGTAACTCTAGTGGTGGACTTCCTGAAGCACAGAAACGCGGGGGGATGGAAAACACGGATGACTCCCTTGGGAGAAGGGTCGCCAAAGGGGAGGATGAGGCCGCTGGGAGCGGGCATGGAAGGCTTGCCAGGTACAGACACCCCAGGTAAGCCAGATTCACATTCTGCGTCTTTCATTCCCTCTGTGTTTCCGTGCTTCAGGCCGCCCCGCCCCAACCCGAAACGAGCTACGAGCGCGCAAGGAGCAGGTCGCGGGTCAGGCCGGCGTGTCCGCGATGTTCGGATGCGTGTCCGATGACCAGGAGCAGCAGTTGATGACCGGTCATCACGCCTCGCCGGGGATGGATATGCTCGCGCTCCAGATCCTCCGGTGAAAGCCTGGCGATGGCCGCGCGCAACTCGTGGCGGGAGTGCTCCCATTGGGTTCGTGCCGCCTCTGGTGAGGCGCCCTGGGCCGCGAACTCCGCCTCGCGGTCCCGTGTATCGGGCGCCCCGCCCAGGACGGCCAGGACCGCTTGCTCGGCATTGGCGATGGAGTGGACGGCAAGCACCCAGAGGCTATTGGCGCCCGGCACCTCGGGCCGCCAGTTCACTTGTTCCTGGTTAAGCCCCTCGAGGCAGTCCACGATGGCGGAGATCGCCTCGTCAATCGCCCCGGCATAGGCGCTCAAGAGTCTTGCATACTGATCGGGCAGATTCATCGGTTTTCACACGATTCCCGTTACGCGCATTCCCGCGCTGTGCCGTTTATGGCGAATGTTGATCGCGATCAGCATGGTGGCTGCTGCCTCGACCAGCCGCGAGGCAACCAGGGGACCGGCATGAAGATAGCGGACTCCGGCGATCGCTTCCGCCAGTTCACGCACCGTGGCCTGGGCAGCCGCGTCGCCTCCGCAGGCCAGGACATCACAGTCCAGTGGTAACGGCCCCTCGGGACCGATCTCAGCCAGGAGCTCGGCGGAGAGAAAGTGGAAGGCGGACATCACTTGCACCCCGGCGGGCGCGTATTCCGCCAATTGCTCCGCCGCCGATCCGGCTGGGACGCTGAGCATGCGCGAGGCCCGTCCGCCGATCGCCGTGGCGAGCGGCACCGTCACGTCAATCAGGAGCGTCCCCGGCTTGATGCGGTCCTTAATCGCCTTCATAGTGGTGATTTGCGCCGCAAGGGGGACGCTGAGTACCACCACGGGCGCGGCGGCGGCGGCGTCTCCATTTTCCCGCCCTTCAATCGTCCCCGCGGCCTTCCCGCCAGCGCCAATTTCGTCCCGCAACTTGGTAGCCGCCGCCGCCGCCCGTTCCGGGTCGCGGGAGCCGATGGTAATGGACTTGCCGGCCATGGCCCACCGGAGGGCCAGGCCATAGCCCTGGTTCCCCGTGGCCCCGATCACCGCTATGTCACTCATCTACCACATTTCCTTCTACCTCTAGTTGCCTGTCAACGTTCATTCGTTACGCCCACCGACCGCAGTCGGCGTGCGCTACCACCCAACCGCGGTCGGGGGATCGTGGTTGACCCCCACTAACGAAACATATCCATTTCCGGCTTGCGGAGCAGAGTCCTCGCACCGCCGGAACCGAGAGTGTAGGCGTAGCCGCGGATGAGGGCGGCGGGGGTCCGGTCCAGCTTCCCCATCACCAACTCCGCCGCGCCGGCCAGTTCATCCGCCACCGCCAGGGCGGTGACGCGGAGTTCCCGCCCTTGCGAGTCCGGTTGCCCCACATAGTCCCGGATGGGATCCAGTCCGGCCACGCCAATGGCGACGTTGGTAAGCCCCTCGCGCCAGGGCCGGCCAAAAGTGTCGCAGACGATCACCGGGATGGGGAAACCCATACGCGCCTTCACTTCGGCCGCGATGCGGGCCGCCGATTGGTCGGGGTCGTCCGGCAACACGCACACCACGTCCCCGCCCATCATGTTCGATGCGTCCACTCCGGCATTGGCGCAGATGAACCCATGTTTCGTCTCGGAGATGATCACTCCACGGTCCATGCGGACAATGCGCGTACTGTGACGCAGCACCACCTCGACATGGCGAGGATCCTTGTTCCAGCGGCGCGCATATTCCAGGGCCAGCGCCGAAGGGGTAACGAATGTCAGGTCCACCAGTGCCCCTTCCGCCTTGGCCACGATTTTGTGGGTAACAACCAGGATGTCTCCTGCCTGTATCGGATCTCCGCTCTTGGCCAGAGCTTCCGCGACCTCGGCCCCTAGTACCGCTCCGACGACGATTTCCGGTAAGCCTCGGACGGGGACGAGGCGGAGTTCACCGGGAATCATCGGCCGCGCCGCACATTGAGGATGACGAACGCGCGTGGCCGGCGTGCGCGTATGCCCTCCGCTCGGGCTTGGCGGCTGGCCCAATGGCGCGATCCGGCTCCGCTTTTTCCTCGATCGCCAGGCCGAACCGGCTTAAATAATCAAGGTCATCGGGCGTATCCAGATCGCCGGCCAGGGCAGGGCTCTCGTGCACCACCATGGGGATGTGCAGGGCCTGCGCCATACGTTGGTGCGCGGCGAAGCTTCCTGGTCCGAAGAGGAAGGGGATGGCCATGGGCGGGCGCATCAGGAGGGCATTGGTTCCGGTGAAGTGGCGATCCGGTGCCAGAACCAAACCCGGACCCTCGGGGAGCGCCTCCACCATCTTGTCGATCGCCGCGGTGCTAATAAGGAGGAGATCGGCATGGAGGATCAGAAGGGCGGTGGCCCCGCCCCGGATGGCAACCTCGGCTGCCTGTCGGAGGGCGGCATTGAGTGGATCACGGGTGGGATAGGAGGCGCCCTCTTGGGCGACCATTCGAATGGGGACCGCGGAGACGGTCGGGCCCGACGGTCGCAGTTCGTGGACCGCGACGGCACCGTAGTCGCGGGCCAGAGCGAGGTGAGGGGCGGCACTGCTCACCACGAGGCAGCGATCCACCCGCGTGGCCTCGCTGACCGCCCGCAGAGTGCGTTCCAGGAGTTGCATACTCAAGGACCAGCGTCGGGTGGGTGAGAGTACGCCGGCCAACCTACTCTTGGCGTGCCAGGGATCCTTGGCCGGAATAATGGCCCAGAGGCTCATGGCGTCGTACCCGAACCGGCCAACCGCGGCGCCGCCTCGGCGAGCACGAGGCGGGCAAGCGCCCGGCGATCCTCGATGGTCCGCATCAGGGTTGGGGCCACCACCGGACGGGCGCCGGTTTCGCTCACGGCAGCGGCAAGATCCCGGTCAGCCTGATCGATAAAGAGAATCGGGCGGAGATCCTGGTAGTGGCGGGCTATCCCTACCACGCTCCTCTCATGCCCGAGGTCGCCGAGCATCGAGGCGGCGGGGCCACGGACCGCTTCTCCGGCGATGATCGGGCTGACCGCGATGATCGGCACCCCGCGATTGCGGAGCAGCGCGCGCATGCCCGGCACCGCCAGGATCGGGCCAAGGCTAACCAGGGGATTGGAGGGACAGAAGACGATCGCGTCGGCGCGCGCCACCGCCTCGCGCACCGCGGCGGGGACGGTGGCTCGCTCAATGCCCTGGAAGCGGAGCCCCAGCACGGTATCCTGGCAGTGGCGGCGCACGAAGTAGTCCTGAAAGGCCAATTCACCGTCCGGGGTACGGACCATGGTTTCCACCCGCTCGTCGCACATCGGCAGCAGGGTGGCCCGCACGTCCAGCGCGGCGGCCAGTCGGCGCGTGACCTCGGTCATCGAGGCCCCGGAGCGAAGTAGGTGGGTTCTCGTAATATGAGTGGCGAGATCGAGGTCGCCAAGGCGAAACCAATCCGGTTGCCCCAGCCGTCCCAGTTGCTCCAGGAGGCGGAAAGTGTCTCCCTGGATGCCCCAGCCGGTCTCGAAATTGGCGATGCCGGCCAGAGTGTACAGCACGGTGTCCAGGTCCGGAGAGATATGAAGACCATGCATTTCGGCATCGTCGGCGGTATTGACCACCACGGTCAAGACATCAGGCGGCAGTTCGGCGTACAGGCCGTGGGCCAACTTAGCCCCCCCGACCCCACCGGCCAGGGCTACAATGATCGGGCGTGGCATGGTCCGGTCCAAAATGTGTCTCCGCTTCCTTCGCCAACCTACCGGTTCAGCCTACGATATTCCGCAACAGCCCCAGCCCTGTAATGCCGACCTCCACCACGTCCCCGCTCACCAGGGTGTAGGTGTCGGGCGGCACGAGACAGGTGCCGGTGAGCAGGAATGCCCCATCTGGGAACGTATTGCTTCTCCCTAGATAGGCTACCAGATCCTCCAGGCGGCGATGCAATTTTGCGGTTGAAGTAGTATCCCGCCAGAGCTCCGCTCCCGCGCGGACGATCGCGCATTCGATCCGCAGATCGTATGGATCCGCAAGTGATTCCGCCGGCACGATCCAGGGGCCGAGAGCGCAAGCGCCCATATAGACTTTGGCCTGAGGTAAGTAGAGAGGGTTTTCCCCTTCGATATCGCGCGAGCTTACATCATTGCCAATCGTGTAGCCGGCTATCCGGAGTTCAGGGTCCAGGACCAGGGTTAATTCCGGCTCGGGAACGGTCCAGCGGGCATCGGGCCGCGCCATGATGGCGCCGTCAGGCCCCACGACTCTCCGCGCGTCCGCCTTGAAGAACAACTCCGGCCGCTCGGCGTCGTAGACTCTCGCGTACATATCGGCCGCGGTCTCGCTCTCCTGCTCCCGCGCCTCACGGCTCCGTTCGTACGTCACCCCGGCCGCCCATACTTCCTGGTGGTCGATCGGACTCAGGAAGGTGGTGCCGTCCGCGTCCACGCTGGGCGCCCGCCCCATCAGATCGCTCGCCACCTGGGCCAGAGGCAGTTGGGTGGCCAGTAGCGACGCCAGACCGGCGGCACGGGGATCGCCGGTCGCGGAGAGATCGTGGAGTGCCGTGCCGTCCCACCAGCCCAGATGGGGCTGGGCGTCCTCGGCGCGGAAGCGGCACAACGCGGGCGATGCGGGGAAGAAGGCAGGCAAGCGCGGCATGGTCGGAGCCCTTCTGGTAATGAGTCATCTACCCTTCATTGTAGCCGACCAGTCGGACTACGATCGCACCTCGCTCGGCGCGGTGCCGGGATGGAGGTGGCAGGCCACCATGCGGCTCGGGCCAATCTGGACGAGCGGCGGGTATTCACTCCGGCAGATCGGCATCACATGGGGACAGCGGGTATGGAAGTGGCAGCCGGTGGGCCGGTTGATCGGGTTCGGTGGATCGCCCTCCAGGGCGGGCATTGGCATCTTCTTTATCGGTACTGGCTTGGGGACGGCGCGCATCAGGGCCTGGGTATAGGGGTGCAGCGGCTCTTGGAAGAGATCCTCCGTGGAAGCAAGCTCCACGATGCGCCCCAGATACATGACCGCTACTCGGCGGCTGATATGCTTCACCACCCCCAGATTGTGGGCCACGAACAGGTATGTTAGATCAAGCTGCTCTTGCAAGCGCATCAGGAGATTGAGCACCTGCGCCTGCACCGAGACATCCAGCGCCGATACCGCCTCATCGGCGACGATGAAATCCGGCTGGACGGCCAGGGCACGGGCGATCCCGATCCGCTGGCGTTGCCCGCCGCTGAACTGATGCGGTTTCCGCGCGGCCATTTCCGGGCTGAGTCCCACCAGGTTCAGGAGGTGGTGGACTCGCGCCAGTCGCTCGTTCGGCGGGCAAATCCCGTGTACCTTGAGCACTTCGGTCAGCGCCTGCCGCACGGTCATGGTGGGATTAAGCGACGAATAGGGATCCTGGAAGACCATCTGCATTTTGGTCCGCAGTTCGCGCGTGGCCCTGGCATTGTGATGTAGGATATCCACCCCGTTATGGAATATCTGACCCGAGGTTGGCTCATAGAGGCGGAGGAGCACCCGGCCCAACGTACTCTTACCGCAGCCGCTCTCTCCGACCAAGCCAAGGGTTTCGCCCTTCTGAATGCTCAGGGAGACCCCATCCACCGCCTTCAGCGACTCCGGCTCCGCTCCCCGCAGGCGCGCGCGCAAGCCGCCGCCAACTGGGAAGTATTTGCTCAGGTTCCTCGCCTCCACCAGCGGCTGGGTGGTCCGTGGGTCAATCATGGGTGCTATCCATCTGATCATGGCGAATGCAGCGGGAGAGATGATTCGGGCCCACGGGAAGCAACTCGGTGTGCCAGGTCCGGCATTGCTCCATGGCGAGGGGACAGCGATCCAGGAAACGGCAGCCGGACGGAGGGTCGATCAAGCTGGGCGGCGACCCGGGAATGGGCGTGAGGTATTTTCCCGTACTGGCGCCCGGCAGAGAACGGAGGAGGCCCTGCGTGTAGGGATGTTTCGGTTGGGTGAGGAGGGTAACGGTATCGCCCTGCTCCACGATTTGCCCCCCATACATCACCGCCATGCGGTCGCAGGTTTCGGCGATCACCCCGAGATCGTGGCTGACCAGGACGACGGTCATGCCAAACTCCCGTTGGAGATTGAGGAGCAGGCTGAGAATCTGATCCTGAATGGTCACGTCCAGGGCGGTCGTCGGCTCGTCGGCCAGGAGGATCCGAGGTCGGCAGGCCAGGGCGATGGCGATCAACACCCGCTGGCGCATCCCGCCGCTAAACTGATGGGGGTAGTCATTGATTCGCCGCTCGGGGATCGGGATTCCTACCTCACGCATTAAGCGAAGGGCGGCCATCCGCCGCTCGCGCTTTCCCATGGAGGTGTGCGCCTGGAGGGACTCGGCGATTTGGTCGCCCACTCGCATCAGGGGATTGAGGAAGGTCATCGGATCTTGAAAGACCATGGAAATATGCGCCCCGCGGACCATCTGCATCTGCCTGGTCGAGAGACCGATCAGATTGCGCCCGTTATAGAGCACCTGCCCACGCGTGCTGGCGGGGGGCGTGGGGAGCAGGCCAATGAGAGAGCGGCAGGTAACGCTCTTTCCCGAGCCGCTTTCGCCCACGATCCCGAAGGTTTCCCCAGCCAGGAGATCGAACGAGACTCCATCCACGGCCCGGATCAGCCCGTGCTCGGTGTTGAACGAGGTGTGGAGATCGCGGACCGACAGAATGATCGATCCAGGCTCCGGAGCCTGGCTGGTGGGCTCTCGTAGGTCAGCGGCAAGCACGGTCGCGCTCATCCCTGGGGCCTCAGAATATCGGCCAAACCGTCGCCGATCAGGCTGAACGAGATGCCTACCAGGACAATGGCGATGCCGGGAAGGGTTGGTACCCACCATTGGGTGACCATGTAAGTTTGACCGTCGGCAATCATGGAGCCCCATTCGGGGGTGGGAGGCGGCACGCCCAGCCCCAGATAGCCGAGAGCAGCCCCGAGCAGGATGTTCCCAACCGCGTCGGCCATCGAGAATATCAGGGCCACCGAAATCACTGAAGGCAGGATATGGCGGATCATGATGCGCCGATGACTATAGCCCAGGGTGCGTGCGGCCAGAATGAACTCCTGTTTCGTCACCACCAGGGTCTCGCCGCGGATAATCCGGGCATAGGAGACCCAGCCCACGGCCCAGATGGCGATGAACATATTGAGGAGACTCGGCCCCAGCATGGCGATGATCGCCAGGACCAGAACCAGAAAGGGAAAGGCGAAGAACACGTCCACGATCCGCATCAGGATCCCGTCGATCTTGCCGCCAAAGTAGCCGGCGATCAAACCAACTGTCGTGCCGACGATCACGGTCACAGTGGTGGCCCCGATCCCGATCAGCAAATCGATCCGTCCGCCATAGAGGATGCGGCTGAGGGTGTCCCGGCCGAACGGCGCGTCGGTCCCGAACAGGTGACCGGCACTGAACGGCGGCGCTCCCGCGTTATTGATGTCCTGGAACGAGGGGTCATAGCTGGTAAGCCAGGGCGCGGCCAGGCAGGCAGCCGCGATGAGCACCAGCATGATACCGCCGATCAGTAAAGGCCAACTGCGTACCCGGCGTTTCCGCCTCCGCGTCGTTTGTCCTACCGTGCCGAGGGGCACGCTGGCCGAGTCTATCGCTTCAATGGCCATGTTTGGCCGCCTCGCGTTCTCCCAATAGCCCGTGGTAAATCATTGCTGCACCCGAGGATCCAGCAATCCATAGGCTACATCGGTAAGCAGATTGATGCCAATGACGAAGAACGCGATCAGAAGCGTGATTCCCTGGACCACCGCGTAGTCACGCTGTTGGATGGCCGAGACCAGCAATTGGCCGATCCCACCCAGGGCGAACACATTTTCCACGATTACGGTGGCGCCCATCAGGAACGCGATATTGACCCCAAAAATGGTCACCGTGGAGAGGAGGGCATTGCGGAGCACGTGGCGCCCCAGAATGACCCGGTTCGGGAGCCCCTTGGCTCGCGCCGTATCGACATAATCAGCCCGAAGTACGGACAGAGTGCTATTTCGCAGTGACCGGATCAGAATGGCGCCAAAGCTCAGGGCGATAGTCAAGGCGGGGAGAAAAAGATCCTTGATATGGCTGGGAACATCATTGCCGAAGCCGCTGACCGGGAAAATGGTGAAATGAATGCTGAAAATCAGCACCAGAATGATTCCCACCCAGAAGGCGGGCATGGCCAGGGCGACCAGAAAGAAGGCCCGGATTGCCTGGTCGATCACGCTGTTCCGCTTGAGGGCGGCCAGCATGCCAAGCGGCACCGAGATGACCGCCGCCAGCACGGCCGCGTAGGCCACCAGCCAGATAGTGGGCTCGACGCGGCTGAAAATCAAGTCGCGAACCGGCTCCTCATAATAAATGGAGTCACCAAGGTTCCCGTGGAACAGATTGCCCAGGAAAATCAGGTACTGATTCCACAACGGCTTGTCGAGGCCAAGCGCCGCCCGCAGGGCATGGGCGCTGGTCGCGGAGTAGTGATTGCCGAGCAGGGCCGCCACCGGATCGCCGGGAATGAGATGAATAAGGAAGAAGGTAATGATCGTGATCCCGATGGCTACCGGCACCATCTGGATTAGACGGGGAACGACAAACCCGAACCGGCCCACTGACCCACCTTCCCGCCCATATCCTATCGGCTATCCCACACAACCGCCATGCCCCCCGGGGCCGATGAAGTGGGCCACCCCCAGCCTTAGCCGTCGGTTCAGCCCTCCGGCCGCAACCGGAGGGCTGAACCTACGGCCATTAAGATCCCGATTCAAGCCTACGACTTGGTCACGCCCTGGAGGACGAAATAGCCGAGCGGGTTTTGCCCAAAGCCATGCGCGTGATTACTCACTCCATTGATGAACGGCGTGTAGGTGAGATAGAAGAAGGGCACCTGCTGGGCGAAGATTTGCTGGATCTGATAGTAAATCTTCTGGCGTGCCGCAGGATCACGAGTCGATTCACCCTCGTGGACCAGCTTCACCAAAGTCGGGTTGTTGTACTGGGTGTAATAGGCACGAACCGAGGGATTCGAGTAATCGACCGAGTAGGCGACCAATTCATCCGGATCGGGAATGTCGTTGGTCCAATACTGATTGATCATGCTGAACTTCATGCTCTGATTTGCGGTGGCCAGGGTGGTAGGATCCATCGTTTTGATCGTAACGTTAATCCCGATTTGCTTCATCTCCGACTGGAAGATGACTGAGATCTGCTGCTGCTCCAGGTTACCCGCGCCCAGATCCAGGGTCATATTAAAGCCGTGGGGCACGGACGACTTGGCCAGATATTGGCGGGCCAGGGCCAGGTCAAAGCTTGGGGCGGGAAGATTGGGATCCCAGTCGATCGCCCCCTTGGCCAGGAAGGAATTGGCCGGAGTGGCATACCCCTTATAGACCGCCTTCACGATGGCGGCGCGGTCGATCGCGTGGTTGATCGCCTGCCGCACGTTCACGTCCCCGAATGGCGTTATCTTGTGGCTCGGCTGCAGATAGGTGATCTTGGTGGACGGCAGGATCTGTGCCTTGGCGCCCTGGCTTGTATTGATCGCGGTGACCAGATTCGGCGCCAGCACGTCGTCCACGTCCAACTGCCCGCTCTCTACCTCCAGCAGCCGAGTGCTGTCCGAGGGGATAACGTCAAATTCCACATGCTGCATGGGGAAGCGGCTAGCCAGGAAATAGTTCGGGTTCTTCTTCAGCCGGGTCAGGCTGCCATTCTTATAGGCTTCCAGCATGTAGGGGCCGGTCCCGATCGGGTGCTGGGCCATATACTTGGCCCCCACCTTTTTGAAATACGCCTCGGGATAGACGCCGGAGCCGAAGAAGGCCACATCGGAAAGGAACGGCGCCCAGGGATAAAGAAGCGTGACCTTCAGAGTGTAGGTATCTACCACGTCCACCCGCTTGACCGCGCCCAGAATAAAGCTCCACTCCTCCGAGGGCTGGCGCGCCCGATCCAGAGTAAACTTCACATCTTCCGCCGTCAGAGGCGCCCCATTGTGAAAGGTCACCCCGTGGCGCAGGTGAAAGGTATAGACGGTACCGTCTTTCGAGATGTTCCAACTGGTGGCCAGGTCCGGTTGCAGGGTTACGCCGTCGTTCGCTGTGCGGAGGAGCTGGTCGTAGATATTGACCAATACCCAGATGCTTGGGTTATCCGGGGCGCCAGGGGGATCGAAGGTTTGGGGCGCGAGGGGCCAGCCGATATACAGGGTGTCGGTGGCGGCATGCGCCTGCTTCGACTGGGCCATGGATGCCGGCAACACGCCGGTAAGGGCGAGAACGCCCGCCAGGGCAATCGCTTTGAGACGCCGCGATCCAGGAACGTTCCAACCTCTACTCATGGCGTATTCCACTCCGGCAATAAACTATCTGCCGTAAAAAGCCTCGCTGGGCGACAATGCCGACCCCCAGACTCAAACCTCGCCACGGGAATATACGATCCATGGTGACACAATGAGGCTCCGTCACCCACGGCTCCGTGGTTGGGAGAAGTATAGCTGAAAGCGGCAAGGAATGGGAACGCGGTTTGCTCCCGTTACTCCCCCCAGTCCTCCTCCTCCATCGGCGCCAGGGCCAGGGCAATCGGATCGAGGCTGGTGATCTCGAGATCGGCCCCGCACTCGGCGCAGCGCAAGATCTCGCCCTTCACCGGTTGGTTGAGGCTCATCGTGGCGGCGCATTCCGGGCATTCGGTAGTCATCGGTTCCTTCTCCTTGTGATCCTATAAAGTTTGGGCTAGCTGGGCGAGCGCGGTTCGTAGAATGCCGACCGACCGGTCGTACTCGGTCAAGTCGATGTGCTCGTTGGGGGTGTGATCCAGGGCCGCGTCTCCGGGTCCATAGGCTAGAAGCGGACAGTGCCAGTGTTCGGCCACCACGTTCAGGTCGCTGGTCCCCGTCTTCACCGCGAACCGCGGCTGGCCGCCATATGCGCGAATGGCCGCCAGCATGGCGCGGGCCAGAGGGGTGTTCTTATTCACCCGTACCGCCGGCTCATAGGCGCGGAAGCGGACGGTATCGTCTCCGGCCAGAGCGGTCAGTAGACCCCGCCAGGCGTCCACATCGAAGCCCGTAGGGAGACGGAAGCCCATGGTCAGGGTCGCTACGTCCTCCAGACCGTTACTTTCTGATTGCATGGTCCGCAATGAACCCTGCAGTTGTTCAAACACCGCCTGAGCCCGTCCGGTATTGAGTGACTCGACGGCCTCCCTCGTCCGATGCCAGAAGCTGACCGCCCGATCGCATACACTGGGGTGCCTTCCCGCCGTATGTTCGCTCGCCTGACGTGCCTGATACTCGGCCAGGAGACGACCCTTGTAACCCACGGTCACCCGGTCCCAGGCGCTCGGTTCGCCAATGATCGCGGCGTCGGGCTGATAGTCAGCCGCGGCCTGCCGGGCTCCCCTGGCAGTCGCGGACTCTTCCTCCACCGCGCCGATCACCACCACGCGCCCCGGCCCCTCATAAGTGGTGGCGGCGGCGATAAAGGTCGCCAGAGGGCCTTTGGCATCAACGGCCCCTCGGCCCTGCAGCAGATCCCCATCCAGGCGAACGGGAACCTCGCC